>JAEKLZ010000200.1 GCA_019508225.1 Inquilinus limosus
ACCGCGACCAGCTCGGCCTCGGGCAATTCCGCATGCTTGGCGGCGTGCAGGCTGCCGAAATAGCCCGCCCCGATCACCGCGGTCCGGGTCCGCTTCATGTCGTCTCCACGCTCGTCAGCAACACTGCTGCGCCTTCCTAACGCTGTTGCCCACGCTTTGACCAGCGGTGATACGCTTCCGCTTGACGGGCGCGCCGCTCGGGGCGAGGAATACGTCCGACTTAACAAGCGGGTTCAAGACATGGCTGGCAGGCTGGCGGGCAAGACGGCGGTGCTGACCGCGGCGGGGCAGGGGATCGGCCGGGCGACGGCGCTGGCCTTCGCCCGCGAAGGGGCGATGGTCCATGCCACCGACATCAATCAGGGAGCGCTCGAGGCGCTGGCAGCCGAGGCGCCCGGCATCAAGGTCACCCGGCTCGACGTGCTCGACCACGGCGCCATCAAGGCCTATGCGGCCGAACGCGGCGCGGTGGACGTGCTGTTCAACTGCGCCGGCTTCGTCCATGCCGGCACCATCCTCGACTGCGAGGAGAAGGATTACGACTTCTCCTTCGACCTCAATGTCCGCTCCGCCTACCATATGTGCCGGGCCTTTCTGCCGGCGATGATCGCGGCCGGCGGCGGCACCATCGTCAGCGTCGCCTCGGTCTGCTCGTCGATCAAGGGCCTGCCGAACCGCTTCATCTACGGCGCCACCAAGGCCGCGCTGCTGGGATTGACCAAGTCGATCGCTGCCGATTTCGTCGGCCAGGGCATCCGCTGCAACGCCATCTGCCCGGGCACGGTGGAGACGCCGAGCCTGCACGACCGCATGGCGGCGCAGGGCGATGTCGAGAAGGCGCGTGCCGCCTTCGTGGCGCGGCAGCCGATGGGCCGCCTCGGCAATGCCGAGGAGATCGCGTCGCTGGCCGTCTATCTGGCCTCCGACGAGGCCTCCTACATCACCGGCCAGGCCATCAACGTCGACGGCGGCATCACCATCTGACCGCGGCTTCCGGCCGCCCAACACCCGCGTTCCAGGGAGAGAACACCGATGAAGTTGCTGCGCTACGGCCCCGTGGGGCAGGAGAAGCCGGGCCTGCTCGACGCCGAGGGCCGCATCCGCGACCTGTCGGGCGTCGTGCCCGACATTGCAGGCGACGCGCTGACCCCGGCCGGCATCGCCCGGCTGAAGGGCCTGGACCCGGCCACGCTGCCGGTCGTCTCCGGCAATCCGCGGCTCGGCGCCTGCGTCGCCGGCACCGGCAAGTTCATCTGCATCGGCCTGAACTACTCCGACCATGCGGCCGAGACCGGCGCCACCGTGCCGCCGGAGCCGATCATCTTCATGAAGGCCACCAGCGCCATCGTCGGCCCCAACGACGATGTCGAGATCCCGCGGGCCAGCGAGAAGACCGACTGGGAGGTCGAGCTCGGCATCGTCATCGGCAAGCCGGCCAAATACGTGTCCGAGGCCGACGCGATGAGCCATGTCGCCGGCTTCTGCGTCATCAACGACGTGTCCGAGCGCGCCTTCCAGACCGAGCGCCACGGCCAGTGGACCAAGGGCAAGAGCTGCGACACCTTCGGCCCGACCGGCCCCTGGCTGGTGACGCCGGACGAGGTCGGCGACTACGACAACCTGCATATGTGGCTGGAGGTCGACGGCCACCGCTACCAGAACGGCTCGACCAAGACGATGGTCTACAAGACGCCGTTCCTGGTCAGCTATCTCAGCCAGTTCATGGGCTTGCGCACCGGCGACATCATCTCCACCGGCACCCCGCCGGGCGTCGGCATGGGCCAGAAGCCGCCGAAGTACCTGAAGGCCGGCCAGACCATCCGCCTCGGCATCGAGAAGCTGGGCGAGCAGGCACAGAAGACCGTCCAGGGCTGATCGCGAGGGGCAATCCGGCTGCTCAGGGCTTGGGCAGCCGGGCCTGGAAGAACTGAAGAATATCGGTGTCGAACTGCCGGTGGAACGCCGTGCGGTCGAAACCATTCTCGTCCGCGCAGACCTCGGGTTCGCCGTAGTCGGTGACCAGCTTGGCGAATTCGGGGCTGCACGGGGCCATGAAGGCGAAGTGGCCGGAATTTGGGACGATGCGATAGTCGGGTTTTACCGGCAGGGCCCGCGCCACGGTCGCGGCGTCCTGCGGCAGCACGCCATCGCCGCCCCGTTCGGACGCCCAGAGCTGGACCGGGACGGTCGCGGCGGTCAGGCCAGCCGCCGTGAACTGGGCGCCGAGGGCGGGGTCGGCGATCACGGCGGCCTTGATCCGGGGGTCGTGGACAAGTGGTCGGGCGAGGGCCGACCCTTCGCGGATCTGTTCGCACCAGCGGTTGCCGGGGTAGGTCGGGCAGTTGTCGAGCAGCAATCGGAACTCCGGATTGCCGCCGATCGCAACCAGGCCGGTATAGCCACCGCGCGAGAAACCGAAAAAGCCGATCCGATCCGGATCGATCCTGGCGGAGTCCGGCCATGCGGTCAGCATGTGGTCGATCAACCGCTTGATGTCTGTCGGGCGCTCGATCATCGATGCGATATCGCCAGGGCGCCGGGTTTGCTGCGCCATGCCGCTGTCCAGCGGATGGTTGATTGCCGCAACCACGAAGCCCGCATCGGCCAGGATCTCGGCGACATCGTGATGGCCGCCCCACCAGCCGCCGACGCCGTGCGAGATGACGACCAGAGGCATTCCGGCGCCCGTGACCGGGCAATCCTTGACCGCAGGCAAGGTGATCGGTCCGGTCTTCACTTCGGTCGGCACCCCGGCGCAGGGATACCAGACCGCGCCGGTCAGCGCCTGGCCCTCCGCATCGGCGGGAATGTCGATCATCCGCAGGCCGGCGGCGCCGGCGTCCGTTGCCATCAGCGGCAGGGCGACCGCCAGCGTCGTCAGGATGAATTTCATGTCGTTCGCCTCGTCGGGATGGGGAATGATCCGCGATCAAGGCTTCAGCAAGGCCCGTGCCACCGAGGCTTCATGGCGTCATGCGGCCACCCGCGGTCCCGCAACATATTGATCGGATGAGAGATCTCGTGTGTTCGGAGGCGGCCGTGAAAAACGCGGCACGCTCTTCGATGGCCGCAAGCACGGAAGGCGGATCGGCTTCCCGTAAAATTTCGCCGCTATTCGGGATTATTTTCGACCCGATGAAGCCCGCGATCGGGGTTCAGGGTCGGAGCAGCGTCCGTTTCGCCGGTAAGCATTAATTTGGATTAAGTTCGTTGCCGGACCCGACGGCGGCACACCATCTCTTCGTGTAGGACAAGAGGCACGCCGGCTTCGGCGTGCCTCGTTCAGCAGAGATGGTGTTCACCATGGTCAAGGTGTTCCACGTCACCCCGCGCCGCGCCGCGGTCTTCGCCGCCCTCGGCGCCGCGCTGGCCCTGCCGCTGATGGTCGCAACCCCGGCCGAAGCCTGGTGGCGCGGCGGCGGCTATGGCTGGCACGGCGGCGGCTGGGGCTGGCATCCCGGCGTCAGCATCGGCATCGGCGTGCCGCTCTATGCGCCGCCGCCGGTCTACTACGCGCCCCCGCCGCCGGTCTATTACGCGCCGCCGCCGGCCTATTACGGCCCGCCCCCGGTGGTCTACGAGGCGCGGCCGCGCGCGGTCTATGCCGCGCCGCCCGCCCGGAACTGGGTGCCCGGCTACTGGAGCCGCGGCGTCTGGGTCGAGGGCCATTGGCGCTGAGCTGACGGCCCGGTGCCGGATTTCTCGCGCCGGCTGTGCCCGCGGTCACAGCCAGGGTGCATCCACCCCGCCATAGTCCCATCGAGCGCCTCGGCCGGATGTCCGGCCGGGGCGTTGCGCTGGAAGGCAGCGCGGAGTTGGAGAGATGAGCCTCATCGGAACGACCGGCGTCGTGCCGGACGATACGGTGGCGCAGAGCGGCGGCTGGCGTGCCTCGAAGTCGGAGTCCCGGTCCGCCTGCGTGTCCTGGTCGGAAGTCGCGGTCGCCTGGGTGGCCGTCCCGGCCTTGCTCGGCGTCATCACGGCGATCATCGCCGTGTTGTCCTAGCGTCTGCTCAACGGCGTGGCAGGGTGAGCAGCCCGACGCCGCCGAGCACCAGGAGCGCCCCCACCACCTGCAGCCCGGTCAACGCCTCGTCCATCCCGGCCCAGGCCAGAAGGATGGTCGAGACGGGGCCGAGCGCCCCCAGCAGCGCCGCCCGCGCGGCGCCGATCCGCTTCAGCGCCTCGCTGGTCGCCCAGACCGGCAGCACCGTGCCGATCACCGCGATCCAGGCGGCGATGCCCAGCACCTTGCCGGACACCAGCAGGTGGTCGGCCGGGCGCAGCACGAAGAACTGGGCGATGCAGGCGACGCAGGCCGCCATCATGGCGATGGCGGTGAAGCGGGTGCTGCCGATCCGCGGCACGATGGTCGCGCCCCCGACCAGATAGCCGGCATAGGCCAAGGCGCTGAGCAGGATCAGCCCGGCGCCGCCCAGCCGCGCCGCGTCGAAGCTGGCGGCCGCGGCGTCCAGCACCAGGAACAGCCCGGCATAGGCGACCGCCAGGCACAGGATCTCCCGCCGCTGCGGCCGCCGGCCCAGCAGCAGGGCCGACAGCGCCAGCACGAAGGTCGGGTACAGGAACAGGATGATCCGGCCCAGCCCGGCCGGCACGCTGCGCAGCCCCAGGAAGTCGCAATAGCTGGCGATCCAGTAGCCGAGCAGCCCCAGCGCCACGGTGCGCAGCAGGTCGCCCGCCGCCAGCGGCCCCGCGGCGCGGCACCGGCTCCACGCCCACATCGCCACGAAGAACGGCAGCGACAGGCCCATGCGCAGCGCCAGCAGCGTCTCGGCGTCGGCGCCCTCGGCATAGCCCAGCCGGATCAGCACCGGCCGGGTGGAGAAGGCGAGCACGCCGAGAACCGCCAGCAGATAGCCGACCGCCTCGCCGCGCCGGCCGCCCTCGGTCCGCGCCGCCGCCGCGGTCATGGCGCCAGGGTCGCGGCGAAGCGCAGCCGGACGTAATCCGCGGTCCAGTTCCCGGCCTGATCGCGCAGGCTGGGCGCCAGCAGCGCCTGGACCTCGTCCAGGATCGGACCGCGCGCGGCAGTATCGATGCCGTCGAGCAGCGGGTTGGCGAACGTGTCGAGCCAGCCGCGCATGCCGGTGGGCAGCGGCGTCGGCCGCGGCACCAGGGCGATGCTGTCGACGCGGAAGCCCTGCGCCTCCAGCTTCGCGGCGTATTCGGCCGGGGTCGGGAAGAACCAGGGCACCCGGGCAGCGCCGTCCAGGCCGTGGGCGTTCAGCGCCGCGACCAGGGCGGTGACGATCGCCGCGACATTGCCGTGGCCGCCGAACTCGCCGACGAAGCGGCCGCCCGGCTTCAGCGCCCGCCGGACGCCGGCGATCACCGCGTCGGGCTGCCGCATCCAGTGCAACGCGGCATTGCTGAACACGGCGTCGAACTCGGCGTCGAAGGCCAGGGCCTGGCCGTCGGCGATGCGGGCGTCCAGCCCCAGGGCGCGGGCGGCGGCCACCAGCTCGGCCGAGGCGTCGGCGCCGACCACAGTGGCGCCGGCCGCGACCAGCTTGACGGTCAGGGCGCCGTCGCCGCAGCCGAGATCGAGGATGCGCTCGCCGGGCCGCGGCGCCAGCAGCTCCAGCACCGGTTGGCCCAGATCGGCGACGAAGCGCGCGTTGCGGGCATAGCCCTCGGCGCTCCAGGTCTGCGCTTCCTTGATCGTGCTCATGGCGGTCGTTCCCTGTTATGCCGGCAGACTATCGCGCCGGCGGGTGCTTCCAGGCCAATGCCCGATCGGTGTATCGGTCGTGACGGCGCAAAGCGGGCTCGCTCCGATATGCCGATTTTCTACAAGACGGGGCCGGCGCCGGCCCTATGATCGGGCCGATGGACAGCATCACGCAGGAACAGGCGGTGGCGGCCGAGCCGCTCGCGCAAAGCGAGCGGTCGCGGTTCTTCACGGCGTCGGGCTTCGACGGGCTGGAATGCCTGGAGGCGACGTTCCGCACCCACCGCTATGCCCTGCACATGCACGAGACCTATGCCATCGGCGGCATCTTCGCCGGCTGCGAGACCTTTCTCGCCCGGGGCGAGCAGCGCTATGGCGGCCCCGGCGACCTCGCTCTGGTGAACCCGGAGGACGCGCATGACGGCGAGCCTTATGGCGGCGGCTACCGCTATCGCATGACCTATCCCTCGGTCGCGCTGATGCGGCGCCTGGCGTCCGAGATCGCCGGCCGGCCGGTGACCGAGACCCCGTTCTTCCCCCAGCCGGCGGTGCACGATCCCGACACCGTGGCGCTGTTCGCCGAGGCCTTCGCCGCCCAGGCCCGGGGCGACGCCCTGGCGATGGACGAGCTGCTGCTGCGCGCCTATGGCCGCTGCCTGATCCGCCACGCCGCGTTCCGCCCGGCCGAAGCGCCATCGGATTCAGGCCGGATCGCCCGGGTAACCGAGCTGATGCGCGACCGTTACGCCGAGGAGCTGTCGCTCGACGATTTCGCCGCCGAGGCCGGGCTGTCGCGCCACCACCTGATCCGCGCGTTCCGGCGCGAGCTGCGGATGACGCCGCACGCCTATCTGCTGAACCTGCGCGTCCAGGCTGCCCGCCGCCGGCTGCGGGCGGGCGAGGCGCCGGCCGAGGTCGCGGCCGCCACCGGCTTCTGCGACCAGGCCCATCTGTCCCATGCCTTCAAGGCGCGGCTGGGCATTGCCCCCGGCGCCTACAGGGCCGGCTTCCACCTCTGACCCCATCGGCTTTCGCATGACCCGAGACCTCCGGCGCGATGCCCTGGACGGCATCCGCGACATCCTCCCGCCCGCCATCGCCGCGATCCCGATCGGCCTGCTGTGCGGCGCGCTCGGCGCCGCCAAGGGCCTGTCGCCGGCCGAGATGGCGCTGATGTGCGCCCTGGTCTTCGCCGGCGGCGCCCAGTTCGCGGCCATCGATTTGTGGTCCTATCCCGTGCCGGTGGCGACGCTGGTGCTGTCGACCCTGCTGATCAACTCCCGCCACATCCTGATGAGCCTGTCGCTGGCCCGCCGCACCGGGCACTTCACCTGGACCCAGCGCCTTCTGGGCTACGCCGTGCTGGCCGACGAGAACTGGGCGATGGCCGAGCGGCGGGCCGCGGGGCGCGACCTGACGCCGGCCTATTTCCTGGGCATGGGCGGCTTCTTCTATCTCAACTGGCTGGTCTGGGGGACGCTCGGCGCCGTGATCGGCGCGGTGATCGGCGACCCGGCCAAGATCGGCGCCGACTTCGCCTTCACCGCCTTGTTCATCGGCCTGGTCGTCGGCTTCTGGCGCGGCCATCGCAGCACGGTCACCATCGCCGCCAGCCTGGTCACCGCCGCCTTGGTCTATCATCTGGCGGGCCCACCCTGGCATGTCGCCGCCGGGGCCCTGGCCGGCATCGCCGCCGCCTGGCTGGCCGCCGAGCCGGAGGAAGTGCCGGCATGACCGTCGACCCCACGACCCTGGCCGCTATTCTGGGCATGGCGGTGGTGACCTACCTGACCCGGATCTCCGGCCTGTTCCTGGTCGGGCGGCTGCGGCTGCAGGGCCGGATGAAGGCGGCCTTCGATGCCGCACCGCCGGCGGTGCTGACCGCGGTGATCGCGCCAATGGTGCTGGCCACCGGCTGGCCCGAGACCGCGGCGGCGGTGGTCACCGCGCTCGCCGCCACCCGCCTGCCGCTGCTCGCCACCATCCTGGTGGGCGTGGTGGCGGTGGTGGCGCTGCGCAGCGTGATGGGCTGAGGGGCGAGCTCTGCCATATCGTCCCTTTGACGCGGCTCGGCCTCTCCCATATTATGGTCATATGACCATTTTAGGAGAGTCGCGATGAAGAGCGTCTCCGTCGTCGAGGCAAAATCCCGTTTCTCGAGCTTGCTGGCAGAAGTCGAGGCGGGTGAGGAGGTTGCCGTCACCCGGCATGGAAAGGTCGTGGCCCGGCTGGTTCCGGATCGGCAGCGAGTGGCGGCCGACGCCTTTCGCGATCTCTGGGCCGATCATGATATCGACCTGCAGGCCCCGGACGATATGCCGGCCGAAGATGTGGCTTCGCTGGACGCCTAGAACTTGAGCGCAACCTATCTGCTCGACACCAATATCCTGATTGCCGGGCTGAGGGGGCATGTGCAGGTGCGGCAGCGGCTGGAAGCCCTCCCGTTCAACACCATCCGCCTGTCAGCCATTGTCCTGGGGGAGTTGGAATTCGGGGCGGAGAAAAGTGCGCATGGAGAGCGGAACCGTGCCCGCCTCCTGGCTCTCGTTCAAAGACTGCCACTGGTTGGCATCGACCATGACACGACACGCTGCTACGCCCGGATTCGGGCATTGCTGGAGCGGCAGGGAACACCGATCGGGGCGAATGACACGTGGATCGCTGCCCAGGCGCTTGCCCTCAATGCCGTCCTGGTGACCGACAATGAACGCGAATTCAGCCGGGTCCCGGGGCTGACGCTCGAAAACTGGCTGGCCGCGCCGCCAGGAATTTGACGCGCCATTGCCGACGCATCGGCGTGGTGGCGCTGCGCGGCGTGATGGGCTGAAATCCGAAATGTCGCGCTATTCCTCGGGAGCGTTGGTGTTCGCCGGGCCGAGCCATGGGTCGACGATGTCGACCCCCAGGTCACGGAAGTCCTTGGTGTTGCGTGTGGCCAGGGTGGCGCCGTGCACCATCGCGGTTGCCGCCATCAGGGAATCCAGCGGGGCGAGCGTCCGGCCCCCGGCTGCTGCGAAGGCGCGAAGACGTCCGGCCTCCTCCGTCACACCCATATCGACAACCAGGGTTCGATCCTCGAATCGCTTCTTCGTCGCGTCGATGAAGGCGAGCAGCTTTGTTTTTCGGGTCGCGTCACTGACCCGCTCCAGGCCGTAGGCCAGCTCATGGAACAGGATCGTGCTCATCCAGAGATCCGCCTCGCGTTCCAGGAACGCCACGACCCGGGCTGATGGAGAAGGCCTCGCCAGCTCCGACACGACATTGGTGTCGAGGATGTATCTGGTCACCGCCAAGGCTCATCCGCATCGAATGGATCGGCCCGAGACTCGTCGCGGGGCGGCAATTCGATCTCGATCCCGGTGGGCGCATGCTCGACCAGCCAGCGACCGAGATGCTGGTCCTGCGCCTGCGTTAGCGCCTTGAACGCCTTGGCTGAGATTACAACGCAAGGATCCTGTGTTCCGATCACCTGCGGTTCGCCGGCTTTGGCGCGCCGCAGGATCTCGGACAATTGGGCCTTGGCATCCTGGACAGTCCACATGGCGACCTCCATCGCGATATGGACCAGTCTAGACTAGACCGATTTTTCGATCCAGTGGGAAGATCCCGCTACCCCCGGTTCATCCGGTTGTCGACCAGGTCGGTCACCACCGCCGGGTCGGCCAGGGTCGAGGTGTCGCCCAGGGCTTCGTGCTCGTTGGCGGCGATCTTGCGCAGGATGCGGCGCATGATCTTGCCCGACCGGGTCTTCGGCAGGCCCGGCGCCCACTGGATCAGGTCCGGCGTGGCGATCGGGCCGATCTGCTTGCGCACCCATTGCGCGAGCTCTTTCCTGAGTTCCTCGGTCGGTGCCTCGCCGGCGATCAGGGTGACATAGGCGTAGATGCCCTGGCCCTTGATGTCGTGCGGATAGCCGACCACCGCGGCCTCGGCCACCTTCGGGTGGGCCACAAGCGCGCTCTCGACCTCGGCCGTGCCCATGCGGTGGCCGGAGACGTTGAGCACGTCGTCGACCCGCCCGGTGATCCAATAGTAGCCGTCCGCGTCGCGGCGGCAGCCGTCGCCGGTGAAGTACAGACCCTTGAAGGTCGAGAAATAGGTCTGGACGAAGCGCTCATGGTCGCCGAACACCGTGCGCATCTGGCCGGGCCAGCTGTCGGCGATACACAGGTTGCCCTCGGCCGCGCCCTCCAGCGGCTTGCCGTCGCCGTCGACGATCAGCGGCTTGACCCCGAAGAAGGGCAGGGTGGCCGAGCCGGGCTTCTGGGCGATGGCGCCGGGCAGCGGCGAGATCAGGATGCCGCCGGTCTCGGTCTGCCACCAGGTGTCGACGATCGGGCAGCGGCCGTCGCCGACCACGCGGTGGTACCACAGCCAGGCCTCGGGGTTGATCGGCTCGCCGACCGAGCCGAGCAGCCGCAGCGAGGCGCGGCTGGTCTTCTGCACCGGGCCTTCGCCGTCGCGCATCAGGGCGCGGATTGCGGTCGGGGCGGTGTAGAAGATGTTGACCTTGTGCTTGTCAACCACCTGCCAGAAGCGCGAGGTGTCCGGATAGTTCGGCACGCCCTCGAACATCAGCGTGGTGGCGCCGTTCGCCAGCGGCCCGTACAGGATGTAGCTGTGCCCGGTGACCCAGCCGACATCGGCGGTGCACCAGTAGATGTCCCCGTCATGGTAGTCGAAGACGTATTGGTGGGTCATCGCGGCGTAGACCAGATAGCCCCCGGTGGTGTGCAGCACCCCCTTCGGCTTGCCGGTCGAGCCGGAGGTGTAGAGGATGAACAGCGGGTCCTCGGCGCCCATTTCCTCCGCCGGGCAGTCGGCCGAGACCTGGGCCGCGGCCTCGTGCAGCCAGATGTCGCGGCCCCCGGTCCAGCCGATCTTGCCGCCGGTGCGGCGGACGACGATGACGCTGTCGACCTCCGGGCAGCTCTTCAGCGCCTCGTCGGCATTGGCCTTCAGCGCCACGGCGCGGCCGCCGCGCAGGCCTTCATCGGCGGTGATCAGGACGGTCGAGCGGCAGTCGAGGATGCGGTCCTTCAGGCTGTCGGGCGAGAACCCGCCGAACACCACGGAATGGACGGCACCGATCCGGGCGCAGGCCAGCAGGGCATAGGCCGCCTCCGGGATCATCGGCAGGTAGACCGTGACCCGGTCGCCCTTCTTGACGCCGCGCGCCTTCAGCACATTGGCCAGGCGGCACACCTGCTCGTGCAGCTCGCGATAGCTGATGTGGCGGCTGTCCTTCGGGTCGTCGCCCTCCCAGATGATCGCGGTCTGGTCGGCGCGCTTGGCCAAATGCCGGTCGATGCAGTTATACGCCGCGTTCAGCGTGCCGTCCTCGAACCAGCGGATCCGGACATCGCCGGTGTAGCTGGTGTTCTTGACCTTGGTGAACGGCTTGATCCAGTCGACCCGCTGGCCGTGCTCGGCCCAGAATCCCTCCGGATCCTGGACGGAGCGCTCGTACATCGCCCGGTATCTGGGTTCGTCCACCCAGGCGCGCTTGGCCCAGTCGTCGGACACGGGAAAAAGGCTGGTGTCGCTGCTCATGGGGGCTCCCCGATCGATCTTTTCTCGCCGCGCCGGCCGGGTGGGCGCGCCCCGGCCGGACGATCCGGCATTCATAGCAAGATGACCCCGCCCCTGGCCACGGCTTGATCGCGCCCCGCCCGAGTCCGGCCGCGCGGCGCATTGCTGCTGCGACGACGCGCGGCCTCGCCTTCTTTAGGCCGCTTTGGCATGCAGGGTAGAGGTTCCTCCCCATCCATCGCGGTATCCAACCGGCCGGCCATGACCTTTCGCGCGCTGTTCCCCCGCCTGCTGCTGCTGTTCGCCCTCATCTGCGCCGCCTTGCCGGCCGCGGCCCAGACCAACCCGGATTTCGACAAGCAGAATGCGGGGTGGCAGGACACGATCCGGCAGCTCTACGTCAAGTTGTCGGCGCGGAACCTGTCGGATGACGACTACAACGCCCTGCGCAGCCAGTTGGCCGCGGTGGTCGATCAGACCCAGGCCGCGTCGGATGCCGCGAACGACGTCCTCGGCAAGATCAAGCAGGTCAGCGACGCGCTGGGCCCGCCGCCCGCCGAAGGCGCGCCGCCGGAGACGGCCGATGTGGCGAAGCAGCGGCAGCAGCTGGCGGATGCCATCGCCAAGTTCAACGGGCAGGTGCGGCAGGCCGACGCGATCAAGACCCAGGCCCAGCTGCTGCAGCAGACGGCCGACGCCGCGCGCGTCGACCAGTTCCGGCGCGACCTGCTGACGGTGGCGCCGGCGGTCTTCGACCCGAAGACCTGGGCGCCGATCCCCGACCAGGCCGGCTATCTGACCACACGGCTGCTGCTGCCCTTCCAGGACCAGCCAGGTCCCGGCTGGGACGGGGTGGGCGAGATGGCGCGCCGCATCCTGTTCGCGGCCGTCGTCCTCGGCATCGGCTGGCTGGCGCGGCGCTGGCTGCTGCGGCGGTTCGGCCGGCGCCCGTCCGAGACCGTGCCGTCGCTGCGGCGCCGGGTGGCCGCGGCGCTGGTGCACACCGTCGCCCATGGCGTGCTGCCGGCCATGGTGACGGTGGCGGTGGCGGTGATCTGCGCCGGCTGGCTCGGCGACCGGCCCGCCAGCTATGTCGCCCTGATCGCCCTCGGGGTCCTGGCCTGGGGCATCGTCGCCTATTTCGTCGCCTCGGCCGCGATCTCGGCCGCGCTGACGCCGGACGACCCGCCCTGGCGCCTGATCGACCTGACCGATGCCTCGGCCCGCACCCTCTGCCGCAGGCTGCGGGCGGCGGCGGTGGTCTGGGCCGTCGCCGGGGTGACGCTGGCCATCGCCGACGGCCGCATCCTGATGCAGAACGAGCTGCGGTCCCTGCTGGTGGCCGCGGCGCTGGCGGCGGGCACTCTGGCGCTGCTGTCCCTGCTGCCGGGATCGCTCTGGGGCTATCGCGCCGATCTCGAATCGCTGCCGGAGGGCGAGCCGGCCGACGACCAGCGAGTCGCCGCCAGGCCGTCCGGGCGCTGGCCGCGCGCGCGCCTGCTGGCCGCGCTCCTGACCGTCATCGTGCTGATCGCCGGGGCGATCGGCTACCAGAAGCTGGCGCTCTACGTCACCTATCTGCTGGCGGCCACGATCGGCATCGGCGCCGCCGCCCTGATCCTGCGCAGCATGGTGCAGGAGGCCATCGGCCGGTTCCTGACCCAGCCGGTCGGGCGGATGGCCAGGATGCGCCATTCGCTGTTCCCGAACGATCGCGGCCTGTGGGTGTTCGAGACCGGCACCGGCCTGTGCACCGACATCGTCCTCGGCCTGGCGGCGCTGCTGGCGCTGGCGCCGGTGCTCGGGCTCAGCGGCGCCGATCTCTCCGCGATCGGCACGGCGGTGCTGGAGGGGGCGACGATCGGCGGCGTCCGCATCGCCCCGCTCAACATCCTGGGCGCCATCGTCGCCTTCACCGTCGGCATCATCGCCACCCGCTTCCTGCAGCGCCGGCTCGACGCCCATTTCATCGAGAAGCTGCAGATCGACCGCGGCCTGAAGAACTCGATCCGCACCGGCATCGGCTATCTTGGCGGGCTGGTGGTCGTCATCTTCGCCATCGGCCTGCTGGGGCTCGACCTGTCGAACCTGGCGCTGATCGCCTCCGCGCTGTCGGTCGGCATCGGCTTCGGCCTGCAGAACATCGTCCAGAACTTCGTCGCCGGCCTGATCCTGCTGGTCGAGCGGCCGGTGAAGGTCGGCGACTGGGTGGTGGTGGGCGGGGCCGAGGGCACGGTCCGGCGCATCAGCGTCCGCGCCACCGAGATCCAGACCTTCCAGCGGGCCTCGGTGATCGTGCCGAACGGCAACCTGATCTCGTCCCAGGTCGTCAACTGGACCCACAAGGACAAGAACGGCCGGGTCGACATCCCGGTGTCGATCGCCGCCTCGGCCGATGCCGAGAAGGCGCGCGAGATGCTGCTGGCGATCGCCAAGGAGGACAAGCGCGTCAGCGCCTTCCCGGCGCCGGTGGTGGCGTTCAAGGCGTTCAGCACCGCGACTCTGGACCTCGAGCTGCGCTGCCACATCTCCGATGTCGACAACTTCGCCGGCGTCGGCACCGATCTGCGCTTCACCATCTGGAAGGCGTTCCGCGAAGCCGGCCTCGCCTTCCAGCCGGCCGCGGCCGACATCTCGCTGCCCCAGGCGGTGCAGGTGCTGGCGACCGCGGTGCGCGAGCGCGACGGCATCCGCACTGGCTCGGCGAATGACGGCGCCACGGGGGAGGGCCAGGACAAGGAGGCGCGGGAGCCGTCGCATGCTGCATGACCTCGGCCGCGTCGTCGGCGCCATCGCCCGCGACCGGCTGGACGAGGCGGCCGTGTACCGGCGCGAGCGGCTCTATGCCCGGCCGCGGGCGCCGGCCGGGCCGCCGGGCGTGCTGGAATGCCCGATCTGCGGCTTGCGGGCGCGCCGCTTCCTGCGCTTCGGCCTGGAGGGCCGGCGCAACGCCATGTGCCCGGGCTGCGGCAGCGTCGAGCGGCACCGCTTCCTCTGGCTCTATCTGACCGCCCGCACCGACCTCCTGACCGGCCGGCACCGGGTGCTGCACGCGGCGCCCGAGCCATGGCTGGAGGCGCGGCTGCGCGGCCTGCCCAATCTGCGCTACCGCTCGGTCGACCGCTTCAGCCCTTTCGCCGACATCCAGGCCGACCTGACGGCACTGCCCTTCGCCGACGGTGCCTTCGACGTGGTCATCGCCAACCATGTGCTGGAGCACATCCCCGACGACGGGGCGGCGATCGCCGAGCTGGCGCGGGTGCTGCGCCCCGGCGGCCGCGCCGTCCTGATGGTGCCCTTCGATCCGAAGGGGCCGACCCAGGAGGGGGCCGGCATCGCCGACCCCGGCGAGCGGATGCGCCGCTTCGGCCATCCCTACCACTACCGCATCAACGGCCGCGACTTCCCGGACCGGCTGGCCGCCGCCGGGCTGGCGCCGATCGCGGTCGACAGCCAGGCCCTGCTGCGGTCGCATCTGCGCCGCCGCTTCCGGGTGAACCGCAACCACCTGTTCGACTGCCACCGGCGGTGAATGCTGGGATTGTCGCGGTGGTTTGATACCATTATCACAGTATTTGATTAAACATGGATCTTTTGAGGTGCGTGAAATCTTTAATCGAATAGAGAGTTCGCGAAAGCTTCGGCCCGGATTCATGGATTTCGGGTTGATCGTCCGCTGAAGTCTCCGTATTGATGCGAAAGGGGGCGGATGAAACCCTGCATCACTATGCCGGGAGCGGGCGCCCTGGTTTGAACTCTGACCAGGATGGCGGCAGATGAAGATTCTGACGGTGTGTGCGTGAACATCCGGCAGGATCAGCGGTGGAATTTCAACGATCCGCGCACCGACGGCCATGCCGATGTCTCTTTCGACACGGCGCCCGCCGGCAATCTCTATGCCGGCTATGATTTCGGAGCGATCCGGGCGGATATCGAAGGCAGCATCCGCCAGAACGACATCGGCGATGTCGGGGTCAACTGGGATGCCTTCCGGTTCCGCGGGCTCCCCGTTCCCGGGGGCAATGACGTCAAGGTCAACGTCAAGGGCCATGAGCGCACCATCGGCCTGATGGCCAATGTCTATTACGATTTCGAATTCGGCTCGCCCTTCGTGCCCTATATCGGCGGCGGCCTCGGCGTCGGCTTCAACAACTGGAAGGTGAAGATCCCGGACGCCGACATCAACTTCGATTATGATTCGCCGCTCTTCGCCTATCAGGGCATCGCCGGCGTGTCCTACTACATCACGCCGAATCTGGCCGCGAATGTGGAGTATCGCTATTTCGGCGAGTCCGATGCCACGTTCACCACGGGCAGCACCAGGATCAAGCTCGATGCCCCGGCGAATCACACCGTCCTGGCCGGCATCAAATACGTCTTCGATTTCGGTGCCCCGGCGGCCGAGCCGGCGCCGGATACGGCGGTCGACACCGGCCAGCGCAGCTATCTGGTGTTCTTCGACTTCGACAGCTCGCGCCTGACGCCGGAGGCGCGGTCGATCGTCGCCTCCGCCGCCACCGACGCGCTGCGCGGCCAGTCGACCCGCATCGACGTCACAGGCCACACTGACCGCTCGGGCACTGACGCCTACAACCAGGCGCTGTCGGTGCGCCGGGGCGAGGCGGTGCGCCGCGAGCTGGTCGCGGACGGCGTCGCCGACAACCTGATCATCATCCGCGGCGTCGGCGAATCCGACCCGCTGGTCCCGACCGCCGACGGCGTGCGCGAGCCGCAGAACCGCCGGGTCGAGATCGTCATGAACTGAGGCGGAAAGGCGTGGGGCGGGCGATCCGGCCTACGCCGCCGCGACCAGCAGCCAGCCGCCCCAGGCGATGAGGCCGACACCGGCGGCGTGGCTGAGCCAACGGCCGCCGGGAATCGTCTTCTCCAGCAGGACGAACAGCGCGATGCCGCCGACCCAGGCGAGGTTCATCACGCCGCCGACGAACAGCAGCAGCATCAGCGCCCAGCAGCAGCCCAGGCAGAACAGGCCGTGGCGCAAGCCGAGACCGAACGGCCCGGACCGGCGGTGCCGGGTCAGGAACTCGACAGGCGACCGGCAGCGGACCAGGCAGCCCTGCTTCAGCGGAGTGAGCTGGTACAGGCCTGCGATCACCAGGACACCGCCGGCCAGAACCGTGCCGGCGGTCGCCATCGCCGGGGACAGCAGGGCCAGGGCATCGAGCTGCCCCTGCAGGGCGGCGGCCAGGACGCTGAAGCCGGCCCAGACCGCGAGATAGCCCAGCGCGAACAGCAGGGTCGCGTCGTGCGGGGCCGCCTGGCGGCGATGGCGCTGCAAAGCGGCATAGGTCAGCACCATCGGTGCCGCTCCCGGCAGCATCATCGCCACCATCATCACCGACCACATCGCCGCCATCAGGGCGAAGGTGCCGCCGGTCCATGGCGTGGGCATCGCCGGCTCCATCGCCATGCCGGGCATTTCCATGCCGGGCATGTCCATGGCTGGCATAGTCGTGCCGATACCGAGGCCGATATAGCCCCAGGCCGCGATGCAGACGCAGGCGAGGGCGACCAGCGTCACCAGCCGGTCGCGGCGAAGCACCGCCTCGATCGCGGAAGGAGCGCCGGATTCCATCGCCGCCGGCTACGCCACGATGCCGGCGTTGTTGAGATGGATGCGCGCGAACTGGGCATAGGTGCCGGCCAGGTCCAGCTCGATCCCCCCGGTGGCCTTGGTGGTGCCGCTGCCGATTTCGGCCAGCCGGTATTCGAAGCCCTTGGGCAGATCGATGCGGACGCGGTGCTCGGCGCCGGTCACCGGGTTGCGGATCGGCTCGCCCGTCACCTCGACCACGCCTGGCACGACGAACCGCCCGCGGCGCCGGTCGACGTCGATCTCGATCTCGATCGGCTCGAACAGGGGCTCGAGCCGGTTCGGCGACATGGCGGCGAACACCCACCACATCGTCGCCATGTCCTCGGTCTCCTGGCCGGTCATGATCTGGAGCAGCGCGTCGCGCTGGGCGGCGTTCGCCCGTTCGTCGATGATCAGCTGCATGATGCCGTTGCCGTGATGCACCGGCCCGGGCCAGCGATACAGGCCGACGGCCCGCAACCCGTCGAGGCTGACGTCACCGAAATGCCCGCTCTCGATCAGGAAGCCGACCGCGGCACGGCAATGGCCATGTGTCGGTAGGTCGTTGAACTGGCAGGGACAGCCATAGGAGCAGTTGCAGTTGGCGAGCTCCGTCGCCTTCAATTCCCACGTCACCATCGACATCGCCTGGGCCTCCCCGAAGGACTCGCTGGAGCCGCCGCAACAATCGAACAAAACATAAAAAACTATTAAAATAATACGCTTGTTGCCGGGCGGCGGCAATGCCGCCATTCGGGCGATGTCTCTACCGTCCCTCGCGCCGCCAGGCGGCCATCAGCCCGCCGAGGCCGAGGAACAGGGCGATCAGCGGCGGCAGCAGCGGCGTCTCGGTCATGCCGGTGACGGTGTAGTCGCCATTGCCGCGCAGCCCGATCCAGCCGGCGCCGGACGCCGCCCGGTCCGGCCGGGTGCGGCGGATGCTGGGCACGCCGTCGGTGGCCAGCCAGGCGACGCCGCCGCCGCTGGCCTCGGTCACCGGCGCCAGCTTGTCGGTGACCGCCCGCATGTCGCTCAGTTCGGGCGGGTTCAGGGTGCCGACCACCGCCAGCGCGGTCATGTCGCCGTCGCTGATCCGGTAGATGCCCGGCCCCTGGGCGTTGACCCGGCCGGTATAAAGGCCGGGCGAAGCCTCGCTCAGCTGCTCGCTCTGGGTCTTGCCGTCCGGGTCGGTCACCGTGACCGGCGGGTTGCTCTGGTCCAGGGTGCGGCGGCGGATCTCGATGCGCTGGCCCGCCGCCTCGGCGCGCAGCACATTCTCCTCCAGCTCCGGCTCGCGCATCAGCCAATGGGCCAGGCGGCGCAGCAGCTCGGCCTGCGGGCCGCCGCCCTCGAAGCCGCGGCTCCACAGCCAGATCTGGTCCGACGCCATCTGCGCCACCCGGCCCTCGCCGACCCGGTTGAGGATCAGGAGCGGCCGGCCGCCGGCCCCGGTCATCACCACATTGCCGCCATGCGGCACCACGTCGATCTGGCGGAACCAGCGGCCCCAGCTCGGGCCGCCGCCGGGGCCGCCGGTGGAGCCCTCCAGCGTCGCCGTCACCGGATGGCGCTGGCCCAGCTCGGTCACCGTCGGGCGGAATCCCTGCTCGATCACGTCGCCGGTCGGTTCGGCTGGCAGGATGTTGCCGATCGGCGTCCGGTACAGGCTCAGCGGCTCGGCGAAGGCCTCGCCCGAGACCTCGAGGAAGGCGCCGCCCTCCTGCACGTAGCGGGCGATGTTGCCGAGATACAGGTTGGGCAGCACCCCCATCCGCTTGTAGCGGTCGAAGATGATGAGGTCGAAATCCTTGAGGTTGGTCTCGAACAGCTCGCGGATCGGGAAGGAGATCAGCGACAGCTCGTTGATCGGGGTGCCGTCCTGCTTCTCCGGCGGCCGCAGGATGGTGAAGTGCACCAGGTCGACCGAGGGGTCGGATTTCAGGATGTTGCGCCAGGTGCGCTCGCCCGGATGCGGCTCGCCCGAGACCAGCAGCACGCGCAGCCGGTCGCGCACGCCGTTGACGACGATGGCGGCGCGGTTGTTGGCCTGGCTCAGCTCGCCCGGCAGCCCCTCGACCGCGAATTCGAACACGGTCGGGCCGCCATGGTCGAGGCGGAAGGTCACCTGCGTGTCGCGCCCGACCGGCAGCTGCAGCGCCTCCGGCGCGCCTGCGTCCTTGGTCGCGGTGACGGTGGCGACGGCGCCGGGTTCGGCCTTCGGCAGGTCGTCGACCCGCAGGGTCACGGTGACGTCCTGGCCGACCAGGCCGAAGCTCGGCGCCTGGGCCACGACGATGCGGCGGTCGAACTCGTCCGGCCGGCCGGTCAGCAGCGTGTGCACCGGGCCGAAGGAGGTGCGGACCGACGGGTCGGTCGGCACGTCGTGGACCTGGCCGTCGGTGACCAGGATGGCGCCGGCCAGCCGCCGCCGCGGCACGTCGGCCGTGGCCGCGCCCAGCGCCTCGAACAGATGGGTCTCGTCCAGCGGCGCGTTGGCGCCCTCGCCGACGGTGACGAAGCGGGTGTCGAGATCCGGGAAGTCGGCCAGCTTGGCGCGCAGGTCGGCCACGGCGGCGTCGATCCGGGCCGGCCGGTCCTCGATCTGGTCGGAGGGTGAGCGGTCGACCACCACCACGGCGACGTCGTGGATCGGGTCGCGCTTCTCCTCCACCAGCGACGGGTTCAGCAGGGCGGCGGCGATGGCGAGGAAGGCGAGGGCGCGCCAGCCCAGCCCCGGCGCGCGGCGCCAGGCGCCGACCAGCAGCGCCAGCACCGCGAGGCCGAACAAGGGCCCGAGGACCGTCCAGGGGAGTAGAGGGGCGAGAGCGACGGAGGCGGCGTCCATATTCACTGCCCCAGCCGTTCCAGGATGGCCGGCACATGCACCTGGTCCGACTTGTAGTTGCCGGTCAGGGCGTACATCACCAGGTTGACGCCGAAGCGATAGGCCATCTCGCGCTGGCGCTCGCCGCCCGGCACCACCGGCAGCATCGGCGCGCCGCTGGCGCCGACGGCCCAGGCGCCGGCCCAGTCATTGGCGCCGATGATGATGGTCGAGACGCCGTCATTGACCGTGGCGTCCGCGGTCTCCACCCACAGGTCGCCGCCGGTGTAGCGGCCGGGGAAATCCTGCATCAGGTAGAAGGCGCGGGTCAGGATGTGGTCCGGCGGCACCGGCGTCAGCGGCGGGATGTCCAGGCCCTGGGTCAGCTCGCGCAGCTTCTCGGCGCCCGGCCCGGCCAGCGCGCCGCTGCCGCCCATCGCCTGGTCGCGGGTGTCGAAGAAGATGGTGCCGCCAGTGCGCAGGAAGGCGTTCAGCTTGCCGATCGCGGCGTCGGACAGGGCCGGCTGCCCCGGCGTCACCGGCCAGTACAGCAGCGGAAAGAAGGCCAACTCATCGCTCTCGACATTGATGCCGACGGCGCCCTCGGCATCGACCGAGGTGCGGTCGCGCAGCACCTGGGCCAGGCCCTCCAGCCCGGCCTGGCTGATGCTGTCGACATCCTGCTGCCCGGTCTCGACATAGGCCAGGCGGACATGGTTGGCCATGGCGATGGTGCGGCTGTCGTCCTGCGCCCGCACCGGGCCGGGCGACAGCAGCGATGCGGCGACGGCGCCGGCCAGCAGCAGCGACGCCGTGGCGCTGCGCCGCGGCGGGGTCAGCAAGCCGCGCAGGAACAGGGCGATCAGCCCGTCCAGGATCAGCAGCCCCAGGGCCAGGGCGAAGATCCAGGGCCGCAGGTCGATCTCGGCAGGGGCCTCATAGCCCGACACCGAGACGCCGGCCGGCAGGTCGGCGATCGGCTCCAGCCCGGTTACGGCGGATCCGAGATTGAGGGCGCGGCGGCTGTCCTCGGTGCCGTAGAAGCCGGGCGGATGCTCCGGCCCCGGCACGGTGCTGGCGAAGAGCGGACCGGCGATCGGCAGAGCCAGCGGCGGCGGCGGCACCAGTCGGCCCAGCCCGTCCAGCAGCCGGACCGGCGGCAGGCTGGCCTGACCGCTGTCGCCGCCGATGCCGCTGCCCAGCGCCACCAGGCGGCGCAGCATGTCGACGAACAGGCCGGAGAAGGCGAGGTTCGACCAGGCCGGCCCGGCGGTGGTGTGGACCAGCACCAGCCAGCCGCGGCCGCGCTTCTCGGCGGTGACGATCGGGGTGCCGTCGGTCAGCCGGGCCCAGGTCTTGTCGGCCAGGTCCGGCGACGGATCGGCCAGCACCTGGCGCTGGATGCGGACGTCGTCGGGCAGGACCAGCCCCTGGAACGGTGTGGACGCATCGAACGGCGCCAGCGGCATCGGCGCGGTCCAGGACATGGCGCCGGACAGGGTGCGGTCGCCGAAGCGCAGCGGCACCGGCACCAGCGGGTCCGGATTGGCCGCCAGGATCGGCCCGGCGAAGCGGATCAGGGCGCCGCCGCCCTCCATCCAGCGCTCCGCGGCCTGGCGGTCGGCCTCGGTCGACAGGGTGCCGTCGGGCAGCAGCAGGGCGGCCAGCCGGTCGGTCGGCTGGGTGCCGCCCAGCAGGTCGGCGACGCTGCCGCGGCGGATCTCGGCGAAGGGCTCCAGCGCCCGCTGCAGATAGAAGCTCTCGGTCAGCAGCGGCTGGGCCCGGGCGGTGTCCTGCGGCGTGGCCAGGCCGACCGGCCGGCGGCGCCAGCGCTCGTCGACCAGCACCGTGGCGCCGGCCGTGGTCTCGCCCTCGATCGACACCGCGGTGATGGCGTTGCGTGCGGTCGAGGGCAGGTCGAACCGGGCCTCGGCCTGGCGCTGCCCGGCGGGAAAGCGGATCTCGGTGCGGGCCAGCGGGCGGCCGTCCTCGGCCGTGGCGCGCAGCACCAGCGGCGCATCGCCGATGGCGGCGGCGCGCTTCACCGGCACGGTCAGGGCGGTGTCGATCACCTGCGGCGCGCCGACCAGATGGGCCAGGTCGAAGGCCGGCGGGGCCAGCACCTGCAGGCTGCCGAAGCGCTGCAGCCGGGCGGCGAAGTCGCGTATCCCGGCCGCCTCGCCCTCGGATGTGATGCCGTCGCTGGCCCAGACGACATGGGCGGAGCCGGGCAGGCGCAGCGCGTCGGCCGCCTTCAGCGCCGCCGCCCGGTCGGTCGGCCAGGGGCTGGGCGCCAAGCTGTCGATCAGGCCGCGGGCCTCGCCCGGGCGCAGCAGCCGGCTGGCCGCCACCGGCTCGCCCGGGGCGGTCGGCGCGGTGGCCAGCAGCACCAGGTCGCGACCGGCACGCTCGGCCTTGTCGATGGCGCTGCGCAGGGCCTCCTGCCGCTGCGGCCAGCCCTTGCCGGAGGCCCAGCCATTGTCGACCACCAGCAGCACCGGGCCGCTGCCGGGCAGGGCGGAGCCGGGATTCAGCACCGGATGGGCCAGGGCGATGATGATCACGGCGGCCAGGGCCAGGCGCAGCAGCATCAGCCACCACGGCATCCGCTCCGGCGTCTCCTCCTGCGCCTGCAGGCCCAGCAGCAGGCGGATGGCGGGGAAGCTCAGGCGCCGCGGCGCCGGCGGCGTGACCCGCAGCAGCCAGTAGATCACCGGCAGCAGGATCAGCGCCGCCAGGATGGCAGGTGCCAGGAAGACGAGGCCGGCGATTGTCACCATCTGGGCGTCACCATCTGGCCCTGCCGGTCGCGGCGCCGGACATCACGCCCCATAGGCTCAAGAGCGCCGCCTCGGCCGATTTGTCGGTGCGGTGCACGGCGAAGCTCCAGCCGGCGCGGCGGGCGATCGCCATCAGCCCGTCCTGATGCTCGGCCAGGCGCTCGCGATAGGCGTCACGCACCGAACGGACCCGCGGAATCAGGGCCGACTCGACCTCCTCGATGCCCTCGAAGCGGATGCGGCCCTCGAAGGGCAGCGTCGCCTCGGCCGGGTCGAGCACCTGCAGGATATGGCCGCGCACGCCGCGGGCGGCATAGGCGGCGACCGAAGCGCCGAACTCGTCGAGCGGGGCCAGGCAGTCGCCCAGCAGCACCATGGCGGCGTGGCGCGGCACCCGCATCTCCCACGGCACCGCCTTGCTGGCGTCGTCCACGGTGCCGCGGTCCAGCGCTGCGGCCAGGCGCAGCAGGCTGGCCCGGCCGGTCGCCGGCGGGGTGTCGCCGCCGATCAGCGCCACCCGCTCGCCGGCGCGGTTCAGCAGCGAGCCGAGCGCGAGCAGCAGCACCTCGGCGCGCTCGCGCTTGGTCGGCAGCGATCGGGCCGAGCGGTAATCCATCGACGGCGATGCGTCGCGCCACAGCCAGGCGGTCTGCACCGCGGCCCATTCGGTCTCGCGGTGGAACAGCCCCTCGGACTTGCCGGACTGGCGCCAGTCGATCCGGCCGACCGGCTCGCCCGCCTGGTAGCGGCGGAACTGCCAGAAGCTCTCGCCGACGCCGACCCGGCGGCGGCCGTGCACGCCCTGGGCCACGGTCGATGCGACGCGGTCGGCGGCGATCAGCAG
The DNA here is from genome assembly GCA_019508225.1 of Inquilinus limosus. Taxonomy (GTDB): domain Bacteria; phylum Pseudomonadota; class Alphaproteobacteria; order DSM-16000; family Inquilinaceae; genus Inquilinus; species Inquilinus limosus_D. Next base: position 23,269 of record JAEKLZ010000200.1, read on the forward strand.
CGGCGGCAGCGTCGCCGCCAGCGCATCGGCCGCCTTCCGCCGCTCGGCGCTTGTCAGGGGGGGAGATCCGGCGGCCACCGCGGCCTCAGCCCAAGCGCGCGACCAGCCGCTCGACCACGTCGGCGATGGTGGCGCCATCGGCCCGGGCGGAGAAGGTCAGGGCCATGCGGTGCTGCAGGATCGGCCGGGCCAAGGCGGCGACGTCGTCGACCGAGGGCGACGACCGGCCGGTGAGGAGGGCGCGGGCGCGGCAGGCCAGCATCAGCGACTGGCTGGCGCGCGGGCCGGGGCCCCAGCCGACCATGCGCTGCACCTCGGGCAGGTCGGTCGAATCCGGCCGGGCGGCGCGGACCAGGGACAGGATCGCCTCCAGCACGGTCTCGCCGACCGGCAGGCGGCGCACCAGGCGCTGGACCCGCTGCAGGGCGTCGGGGCTGATCACCGCCTCGATCTGGGCCTCGGCGATGCCGGTGGTGGCCAGCAGCATCCGCCGCTCCGCCGCCAGGTCGGGATAGCCGACATCGACCTGCATCAGGAAGCGGTCCAGCTGCGCCTCGGGCAGCGGATAGGTGCCCTCCTGCTCCAGCGGGTTCTGGGTGGCCAGGACGTGGAACGGCTCCGGCAGCGGCAGGGTGCGGCCGGCGATCGACACCCGGTGCTCCTGCATCGCCTGCAGCAGCGCCGACTGGGTGCGCGGGCTGGCGCGGTTGATCTCGTCGGCCATCAGCAGCTGGCTGAACACCGGGCCGGGAATGAAGCGGAAGCTGCGGCGGCCGGTCTCGCTCTCCTCCAGCACCTCGGAGCCGAGGATGTCGGCCGGCATCAGGTCCGGCGTGCACTGCACCCGCCGTTCGTCGAGGCCGAGCACGGTGCCCAGCGTCTCGACCAGCCGGGTCTTGGCCAGGCCGGGCAGGCCGACCAGCAGGACATGGCCGCCGGCCAGGATCGTCACGAGGCTCTGGTCGATCACCTCTTGCTGGCCGAAGATGACCCGGCCGATCATGCTGCGGATTGCGGCCAGCCGCTCCACCGCCGCATCGATGTCGGCGGGCGTGGCCGGGGTGTCGAGCTCGGTCGGGACGGTCGTTTGCATGGGCGTGCCGCTCTGCCGGTGAACTGACGGATCTATTGCAAGAGTATGGCGGAATTGAGCGACGGCGAGTCCAAGAAAACGCAACCGGCCCAGGCGCAGTCTGACGCAGGCGCCGCGCTGGCCGGCGTGCGGCGCGACCCCACCGCGGCAGACGAGGCCTATGACATCCGCATCGGCCGCGACGGCACCTGGTATTATCACGGCAGCCCGATCCGCCGCCTGCCCCTGGTCAAGCTGTTCGCCACCGTGCTGCGGCGCGACGCCGCCGGCGACTATTGGCTGATCACCCCGGCCGAGCGCGGGCGGATCACGGTCGACGATGCGCCCTTCGTCGCCGTGGCGGTGGAGGTGGCGGGCACGGGCGAGGACCAGGTCCTGACCTTCCGCACCAATCTCGATCATGTCCGCGAGGCCGGGCCGGAGCACCCGATCCGCGTCGCCTTCGCAGCCAACACCGGCGAGCCGTCGCCCTATATCCGGATCGCCGAGGGGCTCGACGCGCTGCTGTCGCGCCCGGTGTTCTACGAGCTGGCCGAGCTCGCCGTCGCCCGGGATGGCCGGATGGGGGTGTGGAGCCACCGGACATTCTTCCCGCTGGACCAGGCGTGAGCGGCGCCGAACCGCCCCCGTCCGTCGCCGATCTGGACCGGCTGCGACGCTACCGGCCGCATCTCTCCCGCGGCGACCACGACCTGAACCCGGACCTGAAGCCGCTGGCGAGCCTGCGGCCGGCGGCGGTGCTGGTGCCGATCGTCCGGCGGCCGGAGGGCGACACCATCCTGCTGACCCTGCGCACGCCGCACCTGACCGCCCATGCCGGCCAGATCGCCTTTCCCGGCGGCGGCATCGATGCCGGCGACACCGACCCGCTGGCGGCGGCGCTGCGTGAGACCGAGGAGGAGATCGGCCTGCCGCGGGCGAAGGTCGAGATCGTCGGGCGGCTCGACACCTATGTCAGCCGCACCGGCTTCGAGATCCAGCCCTTCATCGGCCTGCTGACGCCGCCCCTGGAGATGGCGCCCGATCCGTTCGAGGTGGCGGAGATCTTCGAGGTGCCGCTGGCCTTCATCCTGGCCCCGGCCAACCCGAAGCTGCACCGCATCACCGTGCAGGGGGTCGAGCGGCAGTATTACGCCTTCCCCTATCGCGACCGCTATGTCTGGGGCGTGACCGCGGGCATCCTGAGGAATCTGCGCGACGTGCTGCTCGGGACCGCCGAATGACGACACCCCATCGATTGTCGCCGCTGCCCGGCTGGGCCACCGACCCCGCCGCCCGGGCGGTGATCAACGCCCTGTCGATCCCGGGCTTCGACCCGCGCTTCGTCGGCGGCTGCGTCCGCAACGCGCTGCTCGGCCGCGACGCGGCGGATGTCGACATCGCCACGCCGCTCAAGCCCGAAGCGGTGATGGTGGCGCTGCACAATGCCGGGCTCGGCGTCATTCCGACCGGGCTGCAGCACGGCACGGTCACCGCCCGGTCGCATGGCAGGAGCTTCGAGATCACCACGCTCCGGGTCGATGTCGAGACCGACGGCCGCCACGCCATCGTCGAGTTCACCGCCGACTGGCGGGCCGATGCGGCGCGGCGCGACTTCACCATGAACGCGCTGTCGGCCGATCCTGAAGGCGCGGTGCACGACTATTTCGGCGGGGTGGCGGACGCGCTGGCCGGCCGGGTCCGCTTCGTCGGCGACCCGGCGCAGCGTATCGCCGAGGACGCCTTGCGCATCCTGCGCTTCTTCCGCTTCCACGCCCATTACGGCCAGGGCGAGCTCGACCCGGCGGCGCTGGCCGCCTGCGCCGCCGCCGTCGACCGCCTGGACCGGTTGTCGGGCGAGCGGGTGCAGGCCGAGCTCCTGAAGCTGCTGGCCGCGCCCGACCCGGTGCCGGTCTGGCGGGCGATGGTCGAGGCCGGCATCGCCCGGCATGTGATCGGCGAGGATGGCGACATCGCCCGGCTGCAGGGGCTGGTCCGGGTCGCGCCCGGCGCCGACCCGCTGCTGCGGCTGGCGGCGCTGCTGCGCGGCGACGCGGCGGCGGTGGCGGCGCGGCTGAAGCTGTCGAATGACGAGCGCGACCGGCTGGTCGGGCTGCGGGACAGCACGCTCGACACCGCGCCGGACGAGACCGGGGTGCGGCTCCTCCTGTACCGGCACGGCCGGGCCGGCGGCCGCGACCGCATCCGCCTGGCCTGGGCCGCGGCACCGAAGCGCTGGAGCTTCAAGCGCGCTTTGGCGGCGCTGGAGAAGGAGCATGTGCCGACCCTGCCGGTGCGCGGCCGCGATGTGGTCGCTCTCGGCGTGTCCGGCCCCGCCGTCGGCCGGGCCCTGGCCGAGGTCGAGCGCTGGTGGATCGCCCAGGGCCTGCGCCCCGGCCGCGACGAGAGCCTGGACCGGCTGCGGGAGCTGGCCGGGGTCTAGGAGATCGCGGGGCACACCGCAGCGGCGTAGCGCCCCTACGCCGCCACCCCCTCCGCCGCCAGCTCGGCCCACAGTGCCTCCGGGATGTCCCGCTGCAGCAGGGCCAGGTTGCGGTCGACCTCTTCGGCCGACTGGTGGCCGACGACGACGCTGACGACGGCCTGATGGCGCAGCGGGAACTGCAGCGCCGCCGCCGGCAGCGGCACGTCGTGGCGGCGGCACACCGCCTCGATCCGCCGGGTCTGCTCCAGCACCTCCGGCGTCGCCGGCTTGTAGTGGTAGCGCGCGCCCTCGACCGCGCCGGTGGCCAGGATGCCGGTGTTGAACGGCGCCGCCACCAGCACCGAGATGCCGCGCTTCAGGCAATCGTCCAGGAACGGCACCGAATCCTGCTTCAGCAGGGTGTAGCCGCCGGCCAGCATCATGCAGTCGAACGCGCCGGCCTCGGCGAAGCGCTGGCACACCTGCCAGTTGCCGACCCCGACGCCGATGGCGCCGACAACGCCCTGGCGGCGCAGCTCCGCCAGCGCCGGATAAGCGCCGTCCATCGCCTCGGCGAATCGCGCCTCATAGGAATCGCCGTGCAGATCGGGGGTGACGTCATGGATGAAGACGATGTCCAGCCGGTCGCGCTTCAGCTTGGCCAGGCTGCGCTCGACCGACCGCAGGATGCCGTCGCGCGTGTAGTCGAATCGGTTCTCGCCGTCCTCGGTGGTGCGGCCGGCCTTGGTCGACAGCACGTGCTCGTCGCGCGGCCGGTCCGCCAGCGCGTTGCCGAAGCGCGTCTCGCTGACCCCGCCGGCATAGAGGGCGGCGGTGTCGAAATGGCGCAGGCCGCGGTCCCAGCAATGGTCGACCAGCGCGGCCACGGCGGCGTCGCCGATCGAGCTGAACAGGCTGCCGCCGCCGATGCCCAGGCGGGACACGCGCAACGGGGTGCGGCCGACCGGGCGGCGCTCAATCGGATCGGGCATGATGCTCCTCAGGCTGGGCTGGTGGCCGATCTTGGCACCATTTCTCGTCCGAGGGACCAATAGAGATTCCGGCCCGTATGTCCGACACTTCCGCCGGAACGACCATCCGGGTCAACGAACCTCAAAGGGAGAAACGCGATGAGCGAGTCCATACACCCGGTCGTCGACGGCGGCGTGCGCCAAGGGTCAGGCAGCTTCCAGGGCGGTACGCTGACCTGTCTGTGCACCGATCGTCCCGTCAAGGTGCGCATCGAGGGCGACGTCGCCCACAACCATGCCTGCGGCTGCACCAAGTGCTGGAAGCCGAAGGGCACGGCCTTCTCGGTCGTCGCGGTGGTGCCGTCCGACAAGGTCACGGTGCTGGAGAACGGCGACAAGCTGGCGGTGGTCGATCCCAGCGCCCTGATCCAGCGGCACGCCTGCAAGCAATGCGGCGTGCACCTGCACGGCCCGGTCGAGCGCGACCACCCGTTCAAGGGCCTGTCCTTCATCCATCCGGAGCGGTTCGAAAACAGCGGCTATGCCGCGCCGACCTTCGCCGCCTTCGTCTCGTCGGTCATCGAATCGGGCGTCGATCCGAGCCGTATGGAAGGCATCCGGGCCAGGCTCAACCAGCTGGGGCTGCCGCCCTATGACTGCCTGTCGCCGGGGCTGATGGACTACGTCGCGACCTGGACCGCCAAGCGCTCCGGCGCCTTGCCGGCCTAGCGCCGGATGGCTTTGGATCAGACTACGCCAGAGTGATCGAACCCGGTATTGCCTCTCCCGCCAGGCGGGAGAGGCAACTCGCATGCGCTCGACGCCTGGCGGATCCCCCATCAGCCTTCCCGCTGCATCCGCTCGCGGCGGGCACGCTCGGCCTCGGTCGGCTCGGCCAGGGCGAAGGATCCGGTCGTCACCTCGCCGGACCGGAGATAGGTGCTGATCACCACGCCGGTGGTCGACGCTTGGCTGCTCGCCAGCTTCAGCCCGGCCGGGATGGCGCCGCGGCCGAACAGCCGCTTGCCGGAGCCGAGCACGACCGGGAAGGTCAGCAGCCGGAACTCGTCGATCAGGTCGTGCGCCAGCAGGGTCTGGATCAGGTCGCTGCTGCCCTGCAGCAGCAGCATCGGCCCGTTGTGCCGCTTCAGCTCGGCCACCGTCTCCGCCGCATCGCCGCGCAGCGCCACCGAGTTCTGCCAGGCCAGAGGCGCGGCCGAGCGGGTGGCGACGTATTTGGTCGTCGCGTTGAACGCCTTGCCGATCGGGTCGTCGGCCGCGACGTAGGGCCAGTGGGCGGCGAAGATCTCATAGGTCTTGCGGCCCAGCAGCAGGTCGAAGGGGGCGTCGAAGATCTCGCCCATGGCCTGGCCCATGACGTCGTCCCAGTGATGGAACGTCCAGCCGCCGAAGGCGAAGCCGCCGGTCGGGTCCTCCTCCGGCCCGCCCGGGGCCTGCATGACGCCGTCCAGGCTGACGAACGCGGCGGTGACGACCTTCCTCATCTCGGTTCTCCTGTTCAGTGGCCTACCGCGCTTCGCGCTGCTTGAGGCTGTCGATGGCGGCGTCTCACGCCGGTCCACCACAGGACGGTCGGGCGAGGCCGGTCCCGACACCCCGCCCGGACTTTTGCGCGGAGACGCCGCGGTTTCGCCGCTTCGCCTCGCCGGCGTATCGTCCGGGACGAGTCGCGACCCGGAGCCGTCGATGTCCCTGCTGAACCGCTATGTCGCCTTCGGGCTGCTGGTCCTGATCACCCTGGCCACCGTGCCGCTGCTCGGCCAGGTCCACTGGCTGTGGCCGGTGACGCTGGTCGCCGGGCTGCTCAGCCTGGTCGGGGTCTGGGACCTGACCCAGGCGCCGCATGCGGTGCGCCGCAACTATCCGGTGATCGGCCATATCCGCTACCTGGTCGAGGGCATCCGGCCGGAGATCCGGCAGTACCTGCTGGAGGCCGACAACGAGATGCTGCCCTTCTCCCGGGCCCAGCGCTCGCTGGTCTATGCCCGGGCCAAGAACGAGGGCGGCGAGAAGCCGTTCGGCACGCTGCTCGACGTCTACCAGCCCGGCTACGAGTTCATCGGCCATTCCACCCGGCCGGTGCCGGTGCCCGACCCGGCGACCTTCCGCATCGGCATCGGCGGGCCGCAATGCACCCGGCCGTATTCGCATTCGGTGTTCAACATCTCGGCCATGAGCTTCGGCTCGCTCAGCGCCAACGCCATCCGGGCGCTGAATCTGGGCGCCAGGATGGGCGGCTTCGCCCATGACACCGGCGAGGGCAGCATCAGCCCCTATCACCGCGAGAACCAGGGCGATTTGGTGTGGGAGCTGGGCAGCGGCTATTTCGGCTGCCGCACCGCCGACGGCCGGTTCGACCCGGTGCTCTTCGCCGCCAAGGCGCAGAGCGACCAGGTCAAGATGATCGAGATCAAGCTGAGCCAGGGGGCGAAGCCCGGCCATGGCGGCATCCTGCCGGCGCGCAAGGTGACGCCGGAGATCGCCGAGACCCGCGGCGTGCCGGTCGGGGTGGACTGCATCTCGCCGTCCAGCCACAGCGCCTTCTCCACGCCGGTCGAGATGATGGGCTTCATCGCCCGGCTGCGCGAGCTGTCCGGCGGCAAGCCGGTCGGCTTCAAGTTCTGCCTCGGCCACACCTGGGAGTTCATGGGCATCGTCAAGGCGATGCTGGAGACCGGCATCCTGCCCGACTTCATCGTCGTCGACGGCGCCGAGGGCGGCACCGGCGCGGCGCCGATCGAGTTCACCGACCATCTCGGCGTGCCGATGCGCGAGGGGCTGCTGTTCGTCCACAACACCCTGGTCGGCGCCGATCTGCGCGGCAAGATCCGCATCGGCGCCGCCGGCAAGGTGGTCAGCGCCTTCGACATCGCCAGCCTGCTGGCGATCGGCGCCGACTGGGCCAATGCGGCGCGCGGCTTCATGTTCGCGATCGGCTGCATCCAGTCGCAGAGCTGCCACACCAACCGCTGCCCGACCGGCGTGGCGACCCAGGACCCGCTGCGCCAGCGCGCCTTGGTGGTGCCGGACAAGGCCGAGCGGGTGCACAACTTCCATCGCAACACGATGAAGGCGCTGGCCGAGATGCTGGCGGCGGCGGGGCTGGAGCATCCGTCGCAGCTGGGGCCGCACCATCTGGTGCGGCGCACCGGGACCACGGAGATCCGGCTGTTCTCGCAGCTGCACTACTTCGCCAGGCCGGGCGAGCTGGTCGACGGCACGTCGCGCAGCACGCTCTATGCCGACAGCTGGAACCTCGCCCGCGCCGACAGCTTCGACCCCAAGCCGGTGTAGCCGCCGGGGCACGGACGGGGTCGAAGCAAAGCGAGTCCCCGCGAGGAGACCTTTCCAGAACACGATCCATCCCCTTGTCGTCATTCCCGCGAAAGCGGGAATCTCGTTCCGATCGAAGCGTCACCAGATCACCGCCTTCGGGGATGACGGGTTGGGGATGCTGAAAAGGTCTCTCTGGCGACGATGTCACCCCTTGTTCAGCACCGCGACGAAGCTGGCGGTGTAGCCGGCTGGCCTGCCGTTGTGCGGCTTGACCCGGACGATCGACCCGACCAGGGAGGGAACCTGGTCGATCCCCTCCGGCCATGTGTAGGACAGGCAGCCGTTGTAGGCGTATTCCCAGCCATCGGTGGAGGTGCCCGGCCGGCCGTAGCCGACGATGGCGAAGGCCACGGGCGTGTCGCGGCTGCCTTCGATCATCTTGCCCTTCAGGTCCATGCCGCCGCCGTCCCAGTCGAGCAGGCCGGCGAACTCGGCATCATTGAGCGGCCGCAGCACCAGCGCGGCCTCGGCGAAGATCAGGGCGAGCGCCTTCTTCGGGTCGTCCCCGACCTGCACGGGATCGTTGTGGAAGCTGCGATAGGTCCATTTGCCGGCAATGTCGGAACTTGAACGGGCCATCGAAAAATCTCCTTCGGTTGAAAATGCGGTTGCGGAAATGACGGGTCCTACCAGGAGAACGGGCAGCTTGCCGGGGCCTTCAGGTCGCTGCGGAACGGCGGCTTGGGGTAGTATTGGGTGGTGCGCTGGACCTCGCGCGCCGCGTCGTCGCCCTTCAGCAGCCGGACGAGGTGCAGCGACTCGTCCAGTCCGGACGAGATGCCGCCGCCGGTCAGGCGGTTGCGATCCTGGTGGAAGCGCGGGAAGCCTTTCACCACGGAGATCTTGTCGAAGCTCTTCAGGCAGGGGATGAAAGCCCAGTGCGTGGTGGCCTGGTAGCCGTCGAGCAGCCCGGCGGCGGCCAGCAGCAGCGCGCCCTCGCACACCGAGCAGACCCAGGTCGCGTGCGGGCCGATGCGGATCAGGAAATCGAGCAGGTCGCGCGGCTTCTGTCCGCCCATGATCGGCGCCAGCGCCTTGGGATCGCCGCCGGGAACCCAAAGCACGTCGAGCTTTTTCGTGTCGGCGAAGCGGTGCGTGGCCAGGAAGCGGAAGCCGTCGCGCGTCTCGATCGGCGTGTCGGTCGAGGCGGCCAGCAGCCGCACCTCGAAGCCCGGCACCCATTTGAACATCTCGTGCGGCCCCGTGACGTCGAGCAGATCGACCTTCTGGTAGACGGGGATACCGATGATCATCCGCTTGTCTCCACGATCTGTCGGACGAACGGCACAGGCTGGGCGGCACGCGTGGCCGGGCGGAAGCCCATCTGCAGGCGCTCGGAGCGCGAGCGCGCTCGATCAAGCACCAGGGGACGCTGACTTTTGGAAGATGGCTTCAAGCTGGCGAAGCCATGGCGAGACCACGAAAATCAGCCGCTCGGCTGACGTCAATTGTATGCAGGCTGACGAATAAAGATAAAAAGCTATGGAATTCGCAATGTTCGGATCAGAAATTCAGAACAGAGTGGCTGGATGAAAGAATAGTCCGTTGGATTTGGAATTGCAATTCTTCTATGGCCGGGGCCGGGCGGCTGGCGTTGGTGGCAGCAGGATGGCCTGACCCGTCGGGCGGCAACGGTGGACCTGCCGGTGACGTGGCTGCTGCCGATCATCCGCGACGCCGGATCTGTCCGAACCTGGCTGAATTTCTGGCTGTCCGGCAATGAACACGACATTCATTGCCTTAACTTGCGTTTGTGTTCATGATACGTTCTATGAACAAGGCGCATTCCGTCACCACCCCGCAGCCCGCCCCGCCGGTCCTCGACCAGGCCGAGGCGGAGCGGGCCGGGCGCATGCTCGACCGGCTGGCCGAGATGGCGATGGAACGTGCCGAGGCCATGCATGCGGCCTCCCTCGCCGCCATCAAGGCCGGCGACGCCGCCGCGGCCAAGGATCTGGAACTCTCCCTCGACCGCGCCGGCCGCTGTGTTCGCCGTGCCCTGGCGCTCAAGCTCCGCCTCGCCCGCGAGCGGCAGGAGATGGCCGACAAGGCCGCCGCCCAGGCCCGCGACCGGGCCGAAGAGAAGGCCGAGCGCCGGCGCCAGGTGGCCCGCGCCGTCGACCGTTCCATCGCCG
>JAEKLZ010000201.1 GCA_019508225.1 Inquilinus limosus
CCGCCGAAGGGCTGGCCGTTGCCGGGCGCCTTGGTCAGCGTCTGGGTCACCGGGTCGCCGCCGAGCTGGCTGGCGCCGAGGCTCTCGGGCGTCAAGGTCTTGAACACCTGCTTCTGCGCGCTGCTGGCGGGCGCGTCGGCGCGGGCGTACCAGGAAGTGCCCAGCTCCTGCGTCAGCCCGGTGTACAGCTCGCTCGGGTCGCGGCCGGTGACGGCGGTGATCTCCGCCGCCAGCAGGCCGAGGATCAGCCCGTCCTTGTCGGTGGTCCACACCGTGCCGTCCCGGCGCAGGAACGAGGCGCCGGCGCTCTCCTCGCCGCCGAAGCCGACCGACCCGTCGCTCAGGCCCTCGACGAACCATTTGAAGCCGACCGGCACCTCCAGCAGGCGGCGGCCGAGCTTGGCCGCGACCCGGTCGATCACGCTGCTGCTGACCAGCGTCTTGCCGATGGCGCTGTCCGCCCGCCAGCCCTTGCGGTGCTGGAACAGGTAAGCGATCGACGCCGCCAGGAAATGGTTCGGGTTCATCAACCCGGCGGTGCGGGTGACGATGCCGTGGCGGTCGGCGTCGGTGTCGTTGGCGAAGGCGACATCGAACTTTTCCCGCAACCCCAGCAGCCGGGTCATGGCGTAGGGCGAGGAGCAGTCCATGCGGATCTTGCCGTCCCAATCCGCCGTCATGAAGCGGAAGGTCGGGTCGACCAGGTCGCTGACCACGGTCGCGGCGATGCCGTACCGGTCGATCAGCGGCTTCCAGTAGGCCACGGCCGCGCCGCCCAGCGGATCGATGCCGATCCTGACGCCGGAAGACCGGATCGCCTCGAGATCGACCACGCTGCCGAGGTCGCCGACATAGCCATCGATGTAGTTGTGGCGATGCGTGGTCGCGGCCTTCAGCGCCCGCGCCAGCGGCACCCGCCGCACCCCGTCCAGCCCTTTGCCGATCAGCTCGTTGGCGGTGCGCTCGATCCAGCCGGTCACCTCGGTGTCGGCCGGCCCGCCATTGGGCGGGTTGTACTTGAAGCCGCCATCCTCCGGCGGGTTGTGCGACGGGGTGACGACGATGCCGTCGGCCAGCCCCGCGGTGCGGCCGCGGTTGTAGGTCAGGATGGCGTGCGAGATCACCGGCGTCGGGGTGTAGCCGCCATCCCGGTCGATCATGGTCTCGACGCCGTTCGCCGCCAGCACCTCCAGCGCGCTGGCCAGCGCCGGCTCGGACAGCGCATGGCTGTCGATGCCGATGAACAGCGGCCCGTCGATCCCGGCGCGCTTGCGGTACAGGCAGATCGCCTGGGTGATGGCGAGGATATGGTCCTCGTTGAAGCTGCCGGCGAAGGCCGTGCCGCGATGGCCGGAGGTGCCGAAGGCGACGCGCTGCGCCGGGTTGGCCGGATCCGGCTTCGTCGTGAAATAGGCCGTGATCAGCCGCGGCAGGTTGACCAGATCGGCCGGATCGACGGGCTTTCCTGCGCGCGGGCTCACCATCTGCGTCTCCCTGGGCTGGGCTTCTGTGGTCATGGACATAGGCAAATTGCGCCAGCCGTCATCGGCTGTCGAGCGCGCGCCCTCGCGTTTTTGCTTTCGCCGGCCGCGCGGCTGCGGGCAAATGGACGGGGCAGCAGGGACGACGCCTTGGACCGGATCGCGAGCGCCGAGGGCAAGTCTGCCGGGGGCAGGAGTCGGGCGCGCTGGCAGCGCGACCCGGAGGGCATGCGCCAGCGCATCCTGGACGCGGCGCTGGACGAGTTCACCCGGCACGGCTTCGGCGGCGCCCGGATCGACCGCATCGCCGCGGCCGCCGGCGCCAACAAGCGCATGCTGTACTATCATGTCGGCAACAAGCAGACGCTGTACCTGGCGGTGCTGGAGTCGACCTATGCCCGCATCCGCACCGCCGAGCGCGCCCTGAACCTGGAAAGCCTGGCGCCGGACGACGCCATCGCCCGGCTGGTCGAGTTCACCTGGAGCTATTTCCTGGAGAACCCGGAATTCCTGACCATGCTGAACCAGGAGAACCTGTACCAGGCCCGGCACCTGAAGCAGTCGCCCAATGTCCGGCCGCTGCACTCGCCCTTCGTCGAGATGATCGGCGAGGTGCTGGGCCGCGGCGTCGCCGCCGGCGTATTCCGGCCCGGGATCGACCCGGTGCAGCTCTACATCTCGATCGCCGGCCTGGCCTATTTCTACGTCTCGAACCGCTGGACCCTGGGCGTCATCTTCGACCGCGACCTGTTCGCGGCGGAGGCGCGGGCCGAGCGCCTGGCCCATATGACCGACCTGGTGCTGGCCGCGCTGCGGCGGTGAGGCCGCCGGCGGCTACAGCACGAAATCCGCTGCCGTCAGCGCGTGGTCGGAGACGACGTTGATGGCGAAGTCGGGCGCCTTGTCGCCGTTGACGTCGACATAGACCACCTGGATCGCGCCCGCCGTGACCACCCGCAGCTCTCCGGCATGGCGGGTGAAATCGCCGGTGCCGAAGCTGAAAGCGGTGTTGCCGTTGCTCGCATTGCCGTCGGCGTCGATCGCCGACAGGTCGATTTTGTCCCCCGTCGCGAAGTCGGTGATCCCGTCCTTGCCGATGCCTGAAACGGCGCTGTCGGAGACGGCGGTGTAGACGAACCGGTCGTTGCCGGCGCCGCCTTTGAGCGCATCGCCGCCGCCGCTGCCGGTGAGCACGTCGTTCCCGGCCAGGCCCCACAGCGTGTTGGCATTGGCGTCGCCGGTCAGGGTGTCCGCCTGGGCCGAGCCCATCACCTGCTCGATGCCGCTCAGCGTATCGCCCGCGGCGTCGCCGCCCGACATAACGCCGGTCGCCAGGTTCACCGACACCGCCCCAGTCGAGCCGGCGTAGACGGCCGTGTCGATGCCGGCCCCGCCGGTCAGCGTGTCGGTCCCGCCGTCTCCCTCCAGCGTGTCGTTGCCGTCGCCGCCATCAAGGCTGTCGTCCCCCACGCCGCCAGTGAGATTGTCGTGCCCGGCCTCGCCGAAGACCTGGTCGGCCTCGCTGCCGGCATCGACCGAATCATTGCCGGTGCCGCCATGGATGGTGTCGATGCCGGCGCCGCCGACGAGGCGATCCGCGCCATCGTCGCCGCTGAGATTGTCGTCGCCACCCTCGCCGGAGAGGCTGTCATCACCGCCATTGCCGGCGAGGGTGTCGTTGCCGAGCTCGCCGCCGATGATGTTGCGGCCGTTGTCGCCGGTCAGGGTGTCGGCGTTGCTCGACCCATAGAGGTTCTCGATCCCGCTCAGCGTGTCGCCCTGGGCGTCGCCGCCCGAGGTCGCGCCGGTCAGCAGGTTGACCGACACCGCGTCGGCCGAGCCCTGGTAGTTCGCCTGGTCGAGGCCGGCGCCGCCGTCGAGGGCGTCGCCGCCGGCCCCGCCGCGGAGCGTGTCGTCGCCGGCGCCGCCGCGGAGATCATTTGCCTCGGCGTCGCCGTACAGCCGGTCGGCGAAAGTCGAGCCGACGAGGTTCTCGATCGCGGTCAGCGTGTCGCCCTCGGCGTCGCCGCCGAGGCCGATGCCGGCCGCAAGGCTGACCTGCACACCAACGGCCGAGTCCAGGTAAAACACCGTGTCGACGCCGTCGCCGCCGTCGAGGGCATCGGCACCGCCATAGCCGTTGATCAGGTCGTTGCCGGCGCCGCCGTCGATGGCATTGGTCCCGGCATTGCCTTGCAGGACGTCGTCGAAGGCCGAGCCGACGATGTTCTCGATGTCGGTCAGCGTGTCGCCCTGGGCGTCGCCGCCCGTGCCGGTGCCGCTCCGCAGGTCCACGGTCACCGCGGCGGCGGAACTGTCATACGAGGCCGTGTCGGTGCCGACGCCGCCCTGCAGCTGGTCTGCCCCGCCGCCGCCGACGAGCCGGTCGTTGCCGGCGGCGGCGGTCAGGGTGTTCGCCCCACCGTCGCCGGTCAGGATGTCGTCAAAACGCGAGCCGACGATGTTCTCGATCCCGCTCAAGGTATCGGCCTGGGCGGTGCCGCCCACGCCGGTACCGGTCACGAGGTTGACCTGTATCCCAGCGGTCGAGGTTTCGAAATAATAGACCGTGTCGACGCCGTCGCCGCCATTCAGGTTGTCGGCGCCGGCGTCGCCCCAGATGAAGTCGTCGCCGGCACCGCCTGTGACCGTGTCGTTGCCGGCACCGCTGATGATGTTGTCGGCGCCGGCACCGCCATTGATCTGGTCGTTGCCGCGACCGCCATCGATCCCGTCGTCGCCGTCATCGCCATTGATCAGGTCGTCGCCGTCATTGCCACTGAGGGCATTGACCCCGACATCGCCGTACAGGATGTCGCCGAAGGCCGAGCCGGAGACGTTCTCGATCCCGGTCAGCGTGTCGCCCTGAGCCTCGTCGCGCGTGCCGGTGCCATTCCGCAGGTCGATCGTGACGGCGCCCGCTAAATTGTACAAGGCTGTGTCGAAGCCGGTGCCGCCGTCGAGGACGTCGGCACCGGCTTCGCCACGGAGCCGGTCGTCGCCGGCACCGCCATTGAGAGTGTCGTTGCTGCCGTTGCCGAAGAGCGTGTCGTTGCCGCCGAGGCCGTTGATGATGTCGATGCCGTTGGTGTTGCTCGGCTCACCCGGATTGGTCCCGATGAGGAGGTCGTCGCTGGCGGTGCCATTTATGGTCCGGGTCATGGAAGCCTCCTGTCTGTCGGGTCGGCGCCGCCCTGGTTGCGAGAGTGGCCGAACAGCCGAACCCGCCCGGTGGAGCCGGACAGGGTGCGGACGGCTAGGATTTATCAGGTTTGCCGCATAGCCGGGTAGGTCCAGAGTCGACCAAATCATGAGTCCAGCTGCGCCTCGGCTGTCGAAACAGACGGGCAATCGCCATCGCCGCGGCGGCGGCCGGGGGTGGCCGATCGCAAGTGAACACAATTTTTCATTGCTTAATCTCTGCATTTCGTTCATGATACGTTCCATGGATAGGACGCAATCCGTCCCTGACTCTGGCGAGATCAAGCCGACCGACCCCGACATGCACTGGACGGGGTGGGCGCTGGACAAGCTGCGCGAGATCGTCGACCTGGACATCAGCACCAAGCGGATGACCGCGCGGGAGCAGGACCGGATCCTGCGCGGCGCGGAGATGCCGGACTATCCGCTGATGCAGTCGCGGCTGTCGCGTTCGGTGCGGCTGTCGATCGCGATGATCGAGCGGATCCGCACCGGCTATCTGATGCGCAAGGCCGGGCGGGTGGAATCGGGCGAGCAGGAGCGCCGGCGGCAGCGCCGGGAGCAGGCCACCGAGACCGTGGTCAAGGCGGTGGCTCAGCCGGACGAGGCCGGGGACGTCGAACGCGTGCGGTCGATGGTGTGGGAGTCGCTGGTCGAGGACGAGATCCTGGACGTGCAGCTCGACACGCTGTCGCCCGAGGAGTTCCTGCGCGAGGTCTGCCGCAAGATCGGCCGCCCGCCACCTTCGGACCGTCCGCCGCAGGGCTGGGACGACGAAGCGGCGACCGGTGATGCCTTGCCGGTGATGATCGCCGTTCGCGAGCCCGTGGAGGGCTCGCCCCAGGCATGGACCGAGTCCACCGCCGGCCGCGCCCTGTCGAGGCCGCTGAAACCGGACAGCAGTTGAGCGCGGCTCGTTGTGCAACGCTCTCTTACGACAGCTCTTAGATTGCTTTTGCCTCTCCCGCTCGCGGGAGAGGTCGGAGGCGCTTGCGCCTCCGGGTGAGGGGCGTTTGTCGAGGCCAGGACCCGCCCTCACCCGGTCTCGCTGCGCGAGCCCGACCTCTCCCGCCAGGCGGGAGAGGCAAATCAAAACCGATCGCGCTGCCCCTCTCCCCCTCTTGACCCCTGCCCCGGTCCACAGCAGGATTTAACCAACGGGTTAATTTCTGCGGGGCCAACCGCAAGCCCACGACCGGGAGACGCCGATGGGATCGCCAAGCGCGCCTGACCGTGACCGCGTCCGGGGTCGCACCCAGGGCCGCGCCCTCGCCCTGCTGCAGGCGGGCTGGATCCGGCCGCTCATCCTGCTCGTGATCATCGTCGCGCTGTGGGACCTGGCGATCCGGGTGTTCCACCTGCCGCCCTACCAGGTGCCGGCGCCCTGGGACGTGATCGTCACTCTGTGGCGCGACGGGCCGGAGCTGCTGGCGCAATCGGTGCCCACCACCGTGGCCACCGTGCTGGGCTTCCTGCTGTCGGCCGCCATCGGCATCCCGACGGCGATGCTGATCGCGGGCTCCCGCACGGTCGAGGCCTATGTCTACCCGTTGCTGGTGTTCTCGCAGTCGATCCCGAAGGTGGCGATCGCGCCGCTGTTCGTCGTCTGGTTCGGCTTCGGCCTCGAGCCCAAGGTGATCTCGGCCTTCCTGCTCGGCGTGTTCCCGGTGGTGGTCTCGGCGGTGCAGGGCTTCAAGTCGCTCGACCCCGACACGCTCGACCTGGCCCGGGCCATGGCCGCCAGCCGCTGGCAGGTGTTCCGCATGGTCGGGCTGCCCGCGGCGATGCCGGCGATCTTCTCCGGCCTCAAGGTCTCGGTGACGCTGGCGGTGGTCGGCGCCGTGGTCGGCGAGTTCGTCGGCGCTAATTCCGGCATCGGCTTCGTGCTGCAGCGCTCGATCGGCAATTTCGAGCTGCCGACCATGTTCGCGGCGCTGGTGATCCTGGCGCTGCTCGGCGTGGTGCTGTTCTGGCTGGTCGACCTGGTCGAGCGGCTGGTGATCCCGTGGCACGCCAGCCGGCGGCGGGATGTAATCCTCGCCGCCTGAGGCGGCCCATACAAACAGGGGGAGGACCAAGATGATCCGGAGCCTGCTGATCGCCCTCGGCATCCTGCTCGCAGCCGGCTCGGCCCAGGCGGCCGACAAGGTCGTGCTGATGCTGAACTGGTACGTCTATGGCGAGCACGCGCCGTTCTTCCTGGGCAAGGCCAAGGGCTTCTACGCCGACCAGGGCATCGACCTGGAGATCCAGGAGGGCCGCGGCTCGGCCATGACCGCCCAGGCTGTGGCCGCCGGCACCGTCGGCTTCGGCTATTTCGACGTGCCGACGATGATCAAGGCCGCCGCCAAGGGCGCGCCGCTGGTCTCGGTCGGGGTGCTGCTGCAGAAGAGCCCGATGTCGGTGATGGGCTTCACCGACAAGGCCATCCGCAAGCCCGAGGATATCAAGGGCAAGACCGTGGCCACCACGCCCGGCGATTCGCTGTCGCAGATCTGGCCCTTCTTCCTGCAGAAGACCGGGCTGAAGGAGAGCGACTTCAAGACCGTCTCGGGCGACGCCCAGACCAAGCTGAACGCCGTGATCAACGGCCAGGCCGACCTGCTGCTGGGCTATGCCATGGACCAGAGCATGAAGATCAAGGACGCGACCGGAAAGGACGTCACCCCGATCCTGTTCGCCGATTACGGGGTCAACATGGTGTCCTCCGGCATCGTCGTGCAGAAGGACCTGCTGACCGAGAACCCCGATTTGGTCCGCCGCTTCATGGCGGCGACGACCCAGTCGATCGAGGCGGCCGAGAAGGCGCCGGCCGAGGCCACCGCGGCGGTGTTGGCCGCCCTGCCCAAGGCCGGCAAGCCGGAGACGCTGCAGGAAGGGTTCGAGCGCACCATCCCGCTGTACCGGACCGCGGAGACGCAAGGCCAGCGGCCGTTCCGCGTCACCGACGCCAACATGGCCGAGACCGTGAAGCTGCTGGTCGAATACGGCGGCGTCGACGCGAGCGCGGCGAGCGACCCGAAGGCCTTCTACACCAACGACTTCCTGCCGAAGTGAGTGGAGGGATGGGAAAGGTGAGGCTGCAGGCGGTGGAGACGGCGGAGGCATCGCGCCCCGCCGTCATCGCCGTCGAAGGCGTGTCGAAGACCTACCGCAGCCGCGACGGCGAGGTGCCGTCGCTGGCGCCGCTGGACTTCACCATCGACGAGGGCGAGTTCCTGGTGCTGGTCGGCCCGTCCGGCTGCGGCAAGTCCACGCTGCTGCGCATGATCGCCGGCCTGCTGCCGCCCAGCACCGGCCGGATCCGCCTCGGCGGCCGCACGGTCGACCGGCCGCATGGCGACGCCGGCATCGTGTTCCAGAATGCGCTGCTGCTGCCGTGGCGCAACGTCCTGGCCAACGTCATGATGCCGGTCGAGGTCAAGCGCCTGCCCCGCGCCCCGCATCTCGAACGGGCGCACCGGCTGCTGCGCATGGTCGGGCTGGAGGGGTTCGAGGCCAAGCTGCCCTGGCAGCTCTCCGGCGGCATGCAGCAGCGGGTGTCGCTGTGCCGTGCGCTGGTGACCGACCCGTCGATCATCCTGATGGACGAGCCGTTCGGCGCGCTCGACGCCATGACGCGGGAGCGGATGAATGTCGAGCTGCAGCGGATCCAGCGCGAGACCCGCAAGACCATCCTTCTGATCACCCATTCGATCCCGGAGGCGGTGTTCCTGGCCGATCGGGTGCTGGTGATGAGCGAGCGCCCTGGGTCGATCGCCGCGGTCTACGACGTGCCTTTGCCGAAGCCGCGGTCGCTCGACATCATGGGCGACCCGCGTTTCGTCGAACTGACCCAGCGCATCCGCGGCCATTTCCGTGCCCAGGGCGGGCTGGACTGACCCGGTCAGTCTTCCGGATGCTGCGGCTTCTGCGGCGTCGGCCAGGGCTCGCCGCGGTCCTCGAGCGTCACGTCGATGCCCGTGCCGGCCAGGCGCAGGGACACGTCGTCGGCAAAGGTGAGGAGGATGCCGCCCTCCTCCGCCGTCACCGCCAGCAGGTCCAGCATCCGCGCCCGATCGTTCAGGTCGAGCTTCCGGCTCTGCACCGCATCGACGCCCTGGAAGCGCACGCCGCACAGGGTGCGCTGCCAGAACTCCTGGCCGTCCACCAGCTGCGCCGGCTGCTCCCAGCAGAAGCGGTTCAGCGCCATGACGAAGCAGCGCTCGGGCCGCAGGAAGGTGATGTCGTGCACCGGCACGATCGCGTCCTGCAGCGCCGCGGACAGGACGGCGAGGTCGTCCGCGTCGCAGGCCCGCAGCCTCAGGGGGACGGTCGTGTCGGCGGCCATCTCAGTCGCTCTTCAGCCGGGTGATGTCGGCGCCGCAGCCGGCCAGCTTCTCCTCCAGCCGCTCATAGCCGCGGTCGAGGTGGTAGACCCGGTTCAGCACCGTCTCGCCCTGGGCCACCAGCCCGGCGATGACCAGCGAGACGCTGGCCCGCAGGTCGGTCGCCATCACCGGGGCGCCGGTCAGCTTCGGCACGCCGCGCACCAGCGCCGAGGCGCCGTGGATGGTGACGCTGGCGCCCATCCGCACCAGCTCCGGCACATGCATGAAGCGGTTCTCGAAGATCGTCTCGGTGATCATCGACGCGCCCTTGGCCACCGTCATCAGCCCCATCATCTGGGCCTGCAGGTCGGTCGGGAAGCCGGGATAGGGCTCGGTCATCACGTCGACGCCGATCAGGTCGCCGGTGCGGCGGACCTTGAAACCGTCGGCCGTCGGCTCGAACTCGACCCCAGCACCGCGCAGCGCATCCGCCGCCGCCTCGATCAGGTGCAGGCTGGTGCCGACCAGCTCGACCTCGCCGCCGGTCGCGGCCGTGGCCATGACATAGGTGCCGGTCTCGATCCGGTCGGCGACGATGCGGTGCGTCGCCCGGTGCAGCCGCTCGCGGCCCTGGATCCGGATGGTGTCGGTCCCCGCACCCTCGATCTCGGCGCCCATGGCGGTCAGGCAGGCGGCGAGGTCGACGATCTCCGGCTCACGCGCCGCGTTGACCAGCACGGTCTCGCCGCGGGCCAGCGCGGCCGCCATCATCAGGTTCTCGGTGGCGCCGACCGAGACCTTGGGGAACACGATGCGGGCGCCCTGCAGTCCGTTCGGCGCACGGGCGTTGATGTAGCCCTCGGTCACCTCGATCTCGGCGCCGAGCTGCTCCAGCCCCATGATGTGCAGGTCGACCGGGCGGGTGCCGATGGCGCAGCCGCCGGGCAGCGACACCTTGGCATGGCCCTCGCGCGCCACCAGCGGCCCCAGCACCAGCACGCTGGCGCGCATCTTTCGCACCAAGTCGTAGGGCGCCGTGGTGCTGCGGATGCGGCGGGCGGTCAGCTCGATCACCCGGCCCTGGGCGCCGTCGGAATCGGCGCCGTTCAGCGCGATCTCGACGCCGTGCTGGGCCAGCAGGGTCGCCAGGGTGGAGATGTCGACCAGATGCGGCAGGTTGGTCAGGGTCAGGGTCTCGTCCGACAGCAGCGCCGCCGTCATCAGCGGCAGCGCCGCGTTCTTCGCGCCGCTGATCGGAAGCCGGCCCCGCAGGGGGCGCCCGCCCCGGATACGAATCTTGTCCATCTTGGCTCCCCCGGGCCCTGGAATGTGGTGAGGCTACAGCTTCGGCAGGGTGACGCCGCGCTGACCCATATACTTGCCGGCCCGGTCGGCATAGGAGACCTCGCAGGGCTGGTCGCCCTTGAGGAACAGGAATTGGCAGGCGCCCTCATTGGCGTAGATCTTGGCCGGCAGCGGCGTGGTGTTGGAGAATTCCAGCGTCACATGCCCCTCCCATTCCGGCTCCAGCGGCGTCACGTTGACGATGATGCCGCAGCGGGCATAGGTCGACTTGCCCAGGCAGATCACCAGCACGTCGCGCGGGATGCGGAAATACTCGACCGTGCGGGCCAGGGCGAAGCTGTTCGGCGGGATGATGCAGACCGGGCCCTTGCGCTCGACGAAGCTCTTCGGATCGAAGTTCTTCGGGTCGACCAGGGCGCTGTCGACATTGGTGAAGACCAGGAACTCGTCCGAGACGCGGGCGTCGTAGCCGTAACTCGACAGGCCGAAGGAGATGGTGCCCTCGCGCTTCTGCTGCTCGACGAAGGGCTCGATCATCTTGTTCTGGAGCGCCCGCTCGCGGATCCAGATATCGGACATGATCGTCACGGCCTAACCCCTCGCCTCTTGGTCATCGCGGCCGGGCTCCCGGCCCGTCGCGCCCGCCTCGTCCTCGACCGCCGCCCGCCCCCGGTTCTGCGCCTTGCGCCGCGCCAGGTTGGCGCGCAGCGCCGCCGCCTCGCGCTCCTGGCGCGACGGGGATGCGGGCTTGGCGCTCGGGGGACGACGCTGATCGGTCATTTCGGCTTTGGTATGGCCGATGCGACGCCGTTTCGCAACCGGAGCGGAGGGGCGGACGGCGCGGAATGACGGTAATCGACAAACCTCTCGGAAAAGCGCTTGCACCACCCCCGACCCTATGGCAGGTTCCGCGCCGCCTCGAAGGGCGGGCTGCCGTAGCTCAGTGGTAGAGCACTCCCTTGGTAAGGGAGAGGTCCTGAGTTCAATCCTCAGCGGCAGCACCAGCAATCCCCGGACGCCCTTGAATGGGCCGGGGCTGCGGGCGTGTCGGGCACCGCCATACTCCCGACGAATTCCACAGCCATTTCGGTGGATACTCGCGCTGGGGCGATCCCATCGCGGCGCGCGAAGAATCGCCGTCATCCGACCGCAATCAGGTGCCCGCCATGCCAGACGCCGACCGTAGCGACGCCAGCCGGATCGGGTGCCTGGACGGGCTGCGGGGCTTGGCGTCGCTCTGGGTCCTGGTCGGGCATGGGCTGCTGCTGTCGGGGTGGCACATCCCGCTCGCCGACTCGCCGAATTTCGGAGTCGATCTGTTCATCATGATCTCCGGATTCCTGATGGCGTTCCACTACGTGCAGCGGCGGGCTCGCGAGCCCTGGGGGGCGCCGTCGACCTGGATTGCCTTCTGGATCCGGCGATTCTTCCGCATCGCGCCGCTCTACTACGCGGCGCTGGCGGTCGCGATCGCCATCGGCCCCTGGCTCGGCGAAGCGCGGATGGACATTGCCGCCGTCGTTCCCGGCTCGATGACCAGCATGGAGCGGTACACCGACCAGAGCCTGCAGAACATCCTGCTGCACCTGTCCTTCGTGTTCGGCGCGCTTCCCGGGTACGGCTTCCGCACGGCGCTGCCGGATTGGAGCCTCAGCTTGGAGATGCAGTACTACCTGGCGCTGCCGTTCCTGATGTTGGTCATCGGCCGCATCGGCTGGCTGGCCGGCGCCATCGCCATCGCCACTGCCGGCGTGCTGCTGCTCAGCCTCAACCCGGCCTTCTTCGCCACCTACCCGATGCCGGCCGTGCTGGTGCTGAAGCTGCACGTGTTCCTGGCGGGGATGCTGTGCGCGGGGGCCCTGGGGCGGCCGCGGCCGGTCGTGGCCGCCTGCGCCTTGCTGGCAGTCCTGCTCGTCGCGCTGCCGATCGGCGGCAACGCCGCGCCCGTCGCCCTGGCGGTGCGGATGATGCTTGCGCTCGGGATGTTCGCCCTGATCCACCCAGCCGCGTTCGGCGGCGTCCCGGCGCGGGCTCTGTCGCGGGTGGCGGCGCTGCTCGGCAGCCGCCCCTTCCATCTGGTGGGGGAGGCCTCCTACGGCCTCTATTTGTCGCATCTGCTGGTGCTGCTGCCGGCGACCGCCTTCGCCGCGACGACTCTGGGCGCCTCGACGCCGGCGCCGATCCGCTTCGCCCTGGCAGTGGCGATCACGGTACCGGTCGCCGCCGCCATCACCTGGCTGGCCTACACCACCGTCGAGATGCCCGGCCGCGCCCTGGGCCGGCGCCTGATCGCCTCACCGATGCTGCGCGCGGTCCTCGACCCGGCCCGCTGATGGGCCGGCGGCCGGCTCAACTGGCGATGCCCGCGGTCCGCGGCAGCGACGTGGCGCGCCCGAGATCGCGGGCGGCGCGTTCGGCATCCGCGACGGAGCGGAACTCCTGCCCCTCGAGATGCCGGAAATGGGAATCGGAAGCGTAGAAGCGGAAGCCGCGCTTCTGGGCGACGACAATGCCGATTGCCTCGCCCGCGACCTCGATCGTGAACGCTTCGGAACGAACCATGGTGGACCTCTGCGGAGACGGCGCGGCTAGCGCCGAGCAATGACGGAAGCGAAGGGGGAACGCGACGGCGAAGCCGTCAGTTCCGCCATCGCCCGGCCGGATGATCCGAGGTCGGGAGGAGCGATCTGGGATGTGGCGCCAACATGTCATCCTTCCGTGTCCTTGCCGTGGCCCACGAAGGAAAGCGCACGGCTCCTCGCCCTCTTCGGGGCGCGACTCGTCTGCTGGCATCAAGTGCTCGGCGGCCTTCATGAAGGGCCGCTCTTGCTGCCGACCCTCGCTCAGCAGGCCGTGACTGTCAACGGTTGATACGCTGGCAATGTGCATAAAATTCATTGTCAAATGAAAGTGCTGTTAAATCTAAGTATTACTCGACGATCATTCGCTCCAGGGTTTCCAGCCGATCGGCTTCCGCCGCCGGTTTGTCCCAGCGGATGCGGTGGACTCGGGGGAATCGCATCGCGACTCCGGATTTGTGGCGGGTGGAGCGGTGGACGCTGTCGAAGGCGACCTCCAGCACCAGCCGCGGTTCGACCTCGCGCACCGGCCCGAAGCGCTTGACCGTGTGGTTGCGCACCCAGCGGTCGAGCTGCGCCAGCTCCTCGTCGGTGAAGCCGAAATAGGCCTTGCCCACCGGCACCAGCCGCTCGCCCTCTTCCTCCGTCCGCCAGGTGCCGAAGGTGTAGTCGGAGTAGAAGGAGGAGCGTTTGCCGTGGCCGCGCTGGGCGTACATCAGCACGGTGTCGAGGGTCAGGGCCCCGCGCTTCCATTTGAACCAGGGCCCCTTCGGCCGGCCGGCGACATAGTCGCTGTCGCCGCGCTTCAGCATCAGACCTTCGATCGCCTGCGCCCTTGCGCCATCGCGCAACGCCGCCAGCTCGTCCCAGCTCTCGAACGGGATCATCGGCGACAGGTCCATGCGCGTCGGCCGCTCCCGCGCGATCCAGGACTCGAGCCGGACCCGGCGGGCGTCGAGGGGCAGCGGCCGCAGATCCTCCTCGCCCTCGAACAGGATGTCGTACAGCCGCACCCAAGCCGGGTACTCTTCCATCATCCGGGCCGAGATCGCCTTGCGGTTCAGCCGCTGCTGCAGGTCGTTGAACGGAGCGACGACCCCGTCCCGCGCCACCAGCAGCTCGCCGTCCAGCACGGCATGGAAGCGGATGGTGTCGGCGAGGTCCGGGAAGGCGCCGGTGACGTCGTCGCCGCTGCGCGAATAGATCCGCGGCGGCCGGTCGCCGCGGCCGACCACCTGCACCCGGATGCCGTCCCATTTCCACTCGGCCCGGTAGGCGGCGGGATCGAGCGCGGCGATGTCCTCGGCCTCCAGCGGATGCGCCAGCATCAGCGGCCGGAAGGTGGCGCGGTCGCCGATCTCCGGCTTCGGCCCCTGCCCGGACAGCCAGACGAACAGCTCCTCATAGGGCGGCTCCAGCGCGTGCCACAGCTCCTCGATCTCGTCGACCGCCTGGGCGCCCCATTCCGCCAGCGCCACCTTGGCCAGCCGCGCCGAGACGCCGATCCGCAGCGCTCCGGTGATGAGCTTCAGCAGGGCGAATCGCTCCGAGGCCGCCAGGGCGTCGAGCCAGCGCTCGATCAGCAGCGGCGCCGCCGCGCGTGAGGTGGCCCGCAGTTCCTCGACCACCTCGGTGATGGTCGGTTCGCGGTTGGCGCCGGGCTTCGGCGGCCAGATCAGGGCGACGGTCTCGGCCAGGTCGCCGACGAAGTCGTAGGACCAGCCGAACAGCGCCTCGTCGACCCGTTCGATCGCCAGGTTGCGGATGGTCGAGGCCTTGGCGGCGGCGAAGGTCAGGTTGCCGGTCAGCGCCGCCAGGGCCCAGCCGCGGTCCGGGTCCGGCGTGTGCTCGAAATAGTCGGCCAGCAGCCGGAGCTTGCCGTTGCGCGACGGCATGTAGACCAGCCCCTCGATCAGCGCGGCGAACGCCTTCATGCGCTGTCGTCCTCCTCGAAGCCGATCAGCGCCAGGGCCCGGGCGGCGCGGCCGGATTTGCGGACCTGGTGGATCAGCGCCTCCTCCCGGCCATGGGTGACCCAGACCTCACCGGCCTCCACCTCCTCGATCGTGGCGCAGAGCTCGTCCCAGTCGGCATGGTCGGAGATGATCAGCGGCAGCTCGACCCCGCCCTGCCGGGCGCGCTGGCGCACCCGCATCCAGCCCGAGGCGGCGGCCACCACCGGGTCCGGCAGGCGCCGCGACCAGCGGTCGGCGCTGGCCGAAGGCGGCGCCAGCACGATCTGCCCGGCCAGATCGGCCTTCGACGCCTCGGTGGCCGGCAGCAGCGGTCCGAGCGGCACGCCGAGCGATTCGTAGAGGTCGCACAGCGCCTGCAGCGCGCCATGGATGTAGATCGGCCGGTCCCATCCGGCCTGGCGCAGCAGCCGGATCACCCGCTGGGCCTTGCCAAGGGCGTAGACGCCGACGAGATGCGCCCGCTCCGGAAACAAGGCGACGGAATGCAGCAGCTTGCCGACCTCCTCCCGGTCCGGCGGGTGGCGGAACACCGGCAGGCCGAAGGTCGCCTCGGTGACGAAGACGTCGCAGACCACCGGCTGGAACGGCAGGCAGGTCTGGTCCGGCCGGCGCTTGTAGTCGCCGGAGACCACGACCCGGCTGCCGGCATGCTCCAGCACGATCTGGGCCGAGCCCAGCACATGGCCGGCCGGCACGAAGGTGACGTCAACCTCGCCGATCCGCTGGGTCTCGCCCAGCGCCACCGGCTGCAGGCTGCGCCCGGCCTCGTCACCGTAGCGGGCGCGCATGATCGCCAGCGTCTCCGCCGTCGCCAGCACGGCGCGGTTGTTCGGCCGGGCATGGTCGGAATGGCCGTGGGTGACCAGCGCCCGCTCGACCGGCCGCACCGGGTCGATATGGAACCCGCCGGGCACCACCAGCAGGCCTTCGGGCTGGACTCGGATCCACTGGTCGGGGCGCGGCGTCGGCATGATATCGACGATAGGGCGCGGACCGGGTTGGGGCCAGACCTGCGGTTCAAATCTGACCCGCAACGTCTTGTGGACCCGTTATCCGCGATGTATATTGATGGTGTTTAGATCAACATTCCGGACTTTCCCCATGGCCCTCCAGATCGCCAATCCTGCCGTGGTGGAGAAGGTGGAACGGCTGGCCCGGGCAACCGGATTGACCAAGACGGCCCTGGTCGAGCGCGCTGTCGACCGCCTCGCCGAAGAGATCGGGATCTCCGCCGACATCGATCGTTTCGAAGCCTTGCTGGCCCAGTTGGATCGCATACCCGATCGTCCTGACGCTTTCGATCCGCTGGGCTGGGATGATCAGGGGCTTCCGAAGTGATCGCGGTCGATACGTCGGCGGTCGTTGCCATCGCCTTTGCCGAGCCGGAACGCCAGACTTTCCTCGACGTGATCCGGCGAGCGGACAGGGCGTTGATCAGCACGGTGTCGGTGGTGGAATCCCGGATGGTGGCTTTCGGTCGTCGCGGGCCGAGGGCCGTCACCTTCCTGGACGATCTTCTGCGCTTGCCGCCGTTCGAATTCGTCGCCCCCGGAGTGCCGGAAGTGGACGCCGCCCACGCCGCCTTCATCGCCTTCGGGCGGGGCAGCGGCCACCCGGCACAGCTCAATTTCGGTGATGTCTTCAGCTACGCGCTCGCGAAGGTCAGGGGATTGCCGCTGCTCTACAAGGGCGACGATTTTGCTCAGACCGACCTGCGCAGTGCTGTGACGATCTGACCGCCACTCCCGTCAATCCAGCAACGCCACCGGCACCGGCTTGCAAACCATGGCTTCGCCCTCGGCGCGCTTGGCCAGCCAGACGCCGGCGAAGCGGTCGGCGAAGTACCATTTGCCGCTGAAGCCCGTGCCGCCGTCCAGGAAGGCGAAGGTCACGGTGCCGATACCGAACTTGTCGCTCCAGGTGTATCGGTAGAGGCCTCCGCCCAGAGCCTCGCCATCGCTGAGCTGGCCGTCATAGGGGCCGGCGGTGGAGTCGATCACGTGATAGCAGCCGCCGCGCCGCTCCGGCAGGAAGGTCAGCACCGCCGGGGCCAGCACGCCGCCCGAGGTCACCTGCCCGCGATAGGTGCCGGACGGCGCCGCCTGGTCCTGCGCCAGGAGGGGCACGGATAAGCCGAGCAGCAGGACGACCAGGAGGGCGATGCGTCGCATGGCCGGGATGCTGCCGGCTGCGGCGCCGCCGCGCAACCCCGGACCTTGCCTTTCGCCGGCGGCGGACGCAGGGTGCGCCGGTCCTGAGAGAGACTGAATGACCCTGCCCGTCTGGTGCTTCGGCGCCGCCCATATCGACCGCCAGGCCCGCGCCCATCGCGCCGTGCGCCTGGGCACTTCGAACCCGGTGACGATCCGCACCAGCCTGGGCGGCGTCGCCCGCAACGTGGCCGAGACCCTGGCCCGGCTCGGCCTGCCGGTCGGGCTGGTCAGCCGCATGGGGCACGACCCGTCGGCCGAGCGGATCCTGGCCGAGATGGCCCGGCTGGGGCTGGACCTGTCCCTGGTCGGCCGGTCGGAGACCAGCGGCACCGCCAGCTACACCGCGGTGCTGGAGCCGGGCGGCGAGATGGCGGTCGCGATCGCCGATATGGGCATCTATGACGAGATGGGCCCCGAGAACCTGGCCCCGGCCCTGGCGGCGGCAGAGCCGGCTTCCGCGTGGTTCGTCGACGCCAATCTGCCGGCCGAAGGGCTGGCCGCCGTGCTGTCCCATCCGGGCCGACCGGGCTTGGTGGCGGTCGACGCCGTGTCATCGCCGAAATCCGAGAAGCTGCGCGGTCTGCTGGGCCGCATCGACCTGCTGTGCCTGAACCGCGACGAGGCCGAGGCGATCACCGGACAGCCGGTTGCCGACGAGGCGACGGCCTGGTCGGCGCTGCGCCGGCTGCGCGCCGAGGGCGTCGGCCGCATCGTGCTGAACCGCGGCGACGCCGGCGCCCTGATCGCCGATGCGGCGGGCGAGGCCACGGTCGCCCCCTGCCCGGCCGACATCGTCGACGTCACCGGCGCCGGCGACGCCGCCATGGCCGGCACGCTCTACGGCCTGGTCACCGGCCTGACGCTGGCCGAGGCCGCCCGGCTCGGCCGCGCCGCCGCGGCGCTGGCGCTGGAGGCGCCGACCGCCGTGCCCGCAACCCTGACCGCCGACGCGCTGCGCCGGCGCGCCCTGATTGTCGCGTGAGGATCCTGATGAACAGCCTGCTGTCGATCGCCCCCGAGGTCTCCGCCGCCCTGGCCGCCGGGCACCCGGTGGTGGCGCTGGAGAGCACCATCATCTCGCACGGCATGCCTTACCCGCAGAATCTGGAGATGGCGCGCCGGGTCGAGGCGATCATCCGCGAGGAGGGCGCGGTGCCGGCGACGATCGCGGTGGCCGACGGCCGCATCCATGTCGGCCTCGGCGACGCGCCGCTCGAGCGGCTGGCGACGGCCAAGGACGTGGCCAAGCTGTCGCGCCGGGACATGGGCGCGATCCTGGCCTCGGGCGGGCTCGGCGCCACCACCGTGGCGGCGACCATGATCGCGGCCCATCTCGCCGGCATCCGGGTG
>JAEKLZ010000391.1 GCA_019508225.1 Inquilinus limosus
CGACGACCAGATCCGTCGGCGCCAGGGTCAGGGCCTCGCAGCCGGTGTCGGTGACCAGCACGGTCTGGCCCGAGGTCATGGCCAGGCCGCGGTCGCTGTCGTAGAGGATGATGTGGATGAAGAACACCATCCCGGGCGCGGCCAGCGTCGGGTTGCCGTGGAAGAACATCGACAGGCTCGGCGAGTCCATCCAGTTCGGCGCGAAGGTGGTGCCGAGCGAGTAGCCGCAGGCGTTCAGCCGGGCGTGGCGCAGCCCGGCGGCGTCGGCCACCCGGGCATGGGCGTCGAACACGTCGCCGAGCGGATGGCCCGGCTTCAGCGCCGCCTTCGCCGCCTCCAGCGCGTCGACCGCCGCCCGGTGCATCGCCCGATGCTCCGGCGAGGCCTTGCCGACCAGCAGGGTGCGCATCAGGCAGGCGTGGTAGTGGCGGTAGGTGCCAGCGAATTCCAGCGTCAGCTGGTCCTCGGCCGAGAGGTGGCGCCGGCCGGTGAAGTAGCGGCACATCAGGGCGCCGGGGCCGGAGCCGATGATGAACTCGTTGGCCGGGTCGTCGCCGCCGCCGCGCCACACCGCGCCCTGCATCGCCGCCAGGATGTCGCCCTCGAAGGCGCCGGGCCCGGTCAGCTTCACCGCCTGGTCATAGGCGGCGTCGGCCAGCTTCGCCGACTCGCGGACATAGACCAGCTCGGCTGGGCTCTTGACCATCCGGAAGCGGGAGACGAGGTCGGAGGCGTCCTCGTGCTGCGCATAGCCGTCGAGCTTGGCCTTGAGGCGGAAGCCGAGCGCCGCGGTCAGGCCATAGGCGTCCCATTCGACGCCGACCTTGTTGCCGCGGACATCGTACTCATCGAGGATTGCCAGCAGGTCGTCGGCCGGCTCGGACCCCGCCCGGTCGACCCAGACGCGGACATCCTCGATCACCGAGGTGAAATAGGCCTGGCGCTCGTCGGCGGAGCGGGTCAGCAGCGTCATCCGGCCGTCGACGCCGAGCCACAGGCACTGGAAATAGACATAGCCGAAGGTGTCGTAGCCGGTCAGCCAGTACAGCGACTCCTGGCGGAACACCAGCAGGCCGTCGAGGCCGCGGGCGGCGATCTCGGCACAAACTCGGCGCCGGCGGTCCGCCAGCTCCGACGCCTCGAAATGGATCGGCATGGCGGCTCTCGCTTCAGCGCTTCTGGGCGCGGATCTCCGCGATCGGCTCGGCGTAGCGGTACTCGATGTCCCAGGGGAAGAAGATCCAGGTGTCCTGGCTGACCTCGGTGATGAAGGTGTCGACCAGCGGCCGCCCGGCGGGCTTGGCGTAGACCGTGGCGAAATGCGCCTTCGGCAGCAGGTCGCGCACCACCCGGGCGGTGCGGCCGGTGTCGACCAGGTCGTCGACGATCAGCCAGCCTTCGCCATCGCCCTCGATCGGCGCCTTCAGGACCTTGGACTCACGCTGGTCCTGGTGGTCGTAGGTCGAGACGCAGACCGTGTCGATCAGCCGGACGTCGAGCTCGCGCGCCAGGATCGCGGCCGGCACCAGCCCGCCGCGGGTGATGGCGACGATGCCCTTCCACGGCCCCAGCTCGGCCAGGCGCCAGGCCAGGGCACGGGCGTTGCGGTGCAGCTCCTCCCAGGAAACCGGGAAATCCTTCCGGAACGACGCGTGCTCGGCCATCGACGGTTCTCCAAAACCCCGTGGGGAATTGGCGCTTCATAGCGCAACCGGACCGGTACCGGAAGGGTTGCCGGCCTTGATGTCGCCATGCTTGGCCGCGATTCTCTGCCGGCAGCCCCCAGCGGCTGCGCTGAGACCAGAGAGTGGAATGCGCCGCCTTGTCCTGACCGCCGGCCTTCTCGCCTTGATCGCCGGCCCCGCTGTGGCTGCCGAAACCTGCGACGTAAACGCCGAATCCGCGGCCGTGGTCGCGGCCTGGGGCTCGAAGGTGCGCGACGGGTCGCTGCCGGAGGACAAGCTGGCCGAGATCTCGAAGAAGATCCAGGCGCTGCCCTCGATCCGCGCCCAGGACCCGAACAAGGCCTGCGCCGTCCTGGCCGACATCAAGCGCGACCTGGGGCTGTAGCCCGTCCCGTCATGCCCGAGCAGGCATGACGGAGGAGACAGCCCGCCTTACCGGAACCCGACCATAGCCAGCGCCCGCTGGACCTTCTCGTCCGGCCAGCGCTTGACCGGGCCCGGCGGGTCCTTGCGGCTGGTGACGGCCGTGCCCTCGCCGGGCCCGAGGGTGACCGAGCCGGCATCGGTTGACACCTCGACCGATCCTTCCAGGACCAGGACGCCGAAGGCGCCGTCGATCGGGCCGGCGAAGAAGCTGGTGCCGCGCACCCCGAGGGTGGCGACCCCGGTCTCGATCGAGAGGCTGTGCCCGGGCGCCTGCTCGACGCCGCCGCCGACGAATTTGAAGGCGCCCTGCAGCCGGCGCAGCGCCAGGGTGGCGCCGTCCTCCGCCCCGCCATAGGCGAAGCGGTCGACCAGCAGGCGCGCCGCGGGCCCGAGCGTCAGCTCGGTGCCGTCATCCAGCTTGACCTGCAGCCGCGACTGCGGACCGGTCCACAGCGTGTCATCGAGGAACACCGGCGATGCCGGGTCGAGCAGCCGGTCCTGGCCCTGGTAGTAGGCGCCGGCCGCCGGCTCCAGCCGGTCGACCTGGCCGATCTTCGGGCGGTCCTGCGCCAGGGCCGCCGCCGGCAGCAGCAGGCAGGCCAGCACGAACCCGACGGAGCGTGAAAGACGTGTCATCGTGATCTCCCTTTCGGAGCGATGATGGTTCGGCGCAGGGCCGCCCGGTGTTACCCAGGTCATTTCGCGGCGCAACCGGGGCCTTTCCGTGGCGGCCCTTTCCGTGGCGACAGCCAGCCCCTATCTTAGCGTGGTCCAGGCAGGAGAGTGTCAGTGGCCACCGTGTCGCCGGCGGAGAAGCGTCGCCTTCTGTCCGAGACCCCGTTCTTCACCGCCTTCAGCCCGGCCCAGCGCGACGCCCTGGCCGCGCGGCTGACCGAGCGCAGCCACGACGACGGCGACACCATCTTCCTGCGCGGCGACGAGAGCACGAGCCTGATGATCGTCGTCTCCGGCCGGGTCGCGCTGCGCCTCACATCGCCGCAGGGGCGCGAGATCCTGCTGGCCATCCTCGAGCCGGGCGAGATCTTCGGCGAGATGTCGCTGCTGGACGGCCGCGGCCGCAGCGCCGACGTGATCGCCTTCGGCCCCTGCCGGCTGCTGAGCCTGGAGCGCCGCGACGTGCTGCCGGTGCTGCAGGAGTCGCCCGACGCCTGCATCCGGCTGCTGGAGCTGATGTCGACCCGACTGCGGCGCACCAGCGACCAGCTCGAGGGCGTCGCCCTGATGGCGCTGCCGTCACGGCTGGCGCGGCTGTTGCTGACCCTGTCCGAGGCCCGCGGCTCACGCGACCGGAACGGCGAGATGCTGCTGCCGCGGGACCTGTCGCAGCGCGACCTCGGCCAGCTGATCGGGGCCAGCCGCGAGAAGGTGAACCTGCAGCTCGGCCGCTGGTCCGCGGAAGGGCTGCTGCGGCGGGAGGACGGGGCGCTGGTGATCTGCGACATCGACGCGCTGGCCGACATCGCCGACGCCGGAGCGCCCTGACCCGATGCGCCGCCCCTGGCGCCGCCTCGCTTTGATCCTGCCGGGGCTGCTGGTCCTGGCCGGGCTGGTGGGGCTGCGCCTGGCCGATCCGGCCCCGGTCTCGGCCTTGCGGCTGCAGGGCTTCGACCTGTTCCAGCGGCTGGCGCCGCGCCCCTACGACCCCGACGTGCCAGTCCGCGTGGTCGCCATCGACGACGAATCGCTGCGCCGGCTCGGGCAATGGCCCTGGCCGCGCGACCGCCTGGCCCGGCTGGTCGACCGGCTGGGCCAGGCCGGGGCGGCGGCGGTCGCGCTGGACCTCGTCCTGGCCGAGCCGGACCGCAGCGCACCGGCCCGGATCGCGGAGCTGCTGGCCGGCCGCGCCGACCCGGCGGAGCTGGCGGCCCTGACCAAGGACCTGCCGGATCCCGACCGCGAGCTCGCTTCGGCCCTCGGCCGCGTCCCGAGCGTGGTCGCCTTCGCCCCCGCCGACGCGCCGGGCCGGCTGCCACGGATCAAGGCCAGCTTCGCCGAGATCGGGCCGGCACGGCAGCGGCTGGACGTCTCCGCCGCGGCGGTGCCCAGCCTGCCGGAGTTCGAGGCCGCGGCCGCGGGCAATGGCAGCATCGGCGCGCCGGCCGGGCGGGACGAGGTGCTGCGGCGCCTGCCCGCCGTCGCCCTGCTCGGCGACGCGCTGATCCCGTCGCTCGCGGTCGAGGCGCTGCGGGTCGCCCAGGGCGCCGGCACGGTGACGCTGCGGGCCGCGCCGGACGGGCCGGGGCTGGATGCGGTGCGGGTCGGCGAGGCGATCGTGCCGGTGGCACCGGACGGCCAGTTCTGGCTGCGCTTCACCGCGGATGTACCGGCCCGCCAAGTGCCGGCCTGGCAGCTGCTCGAGCCCGTCACGCCGAGCCCCGACCCAGCCGCCGCGCTGCGCGGGCGGATCATGCTGATCGGCGTCACTGCCACCGGTTTCGGCGACACCGTGCTGACGCCGCTGCGCGACCGCATCGCCGGCGTCACCGCCCATGCCGAGGCGCTGGAGCAGATCCTGCTCGGCCAGGCGCTGACCCGGCCGGCCTGGGCCACGGCGGCCGAGGTCGGACTGCTGCTGGCGCTCGGCCTCGCTTTGGTCGCGTCCTGGCGCCGGCTGCCGGCGATCGCCTCCGGCGGCCTGGTGGTGCTGGCCGCCGCCGCCATCGTGGCCGGTGCCTTCCTGGCCTACCGCCAGGCCGGGCTGCTGCTCGACCCGACCCTGCCGGCGCTGGGGCTGCTGCTGACCCATGGCGCGGTCGCGGCGACGGCGCAGTGGCGGGTCGAGCGCGAGCGCCGGGCGATCCGCACCGCCTTCGCCCAATACCTCGCCCCGTCTCTGGTGACCCGGCTGACCGAGCATCCGGAGCGGCTGCGGCTGGGCGGCGAATGGCGCGAAATGTCCTTCGTCTTCACCGATATCGCCGGCTTCACCAGCCTGAGCGAATCGGTGCCGCCGGACCGGCTGGTGGCGACGCTGCGTGCTGGAGGCCGGCGGCACCATCGACAAGATGGTGGGCGACGCGCTGCACGCGATGTTCGGCGCGCCGCTGGACCAGCCGGACCATGCCGACCGCGCCATCGCCTGCGCCCTGGCGGTCCACCGCTTCAGCACCGCATTCGCCGCCGCCCGCCGGGCCGAGGGCATGCCCTTCGGCGAGACCCGGATCGGCGTCACCACCGGCGGCGCCGTGGTCGGCAATTTCGGCAGCCGGCACCATTTCGACTACACCGCCTACAGCGAGGTGGTGAACCTGGCGGCGCGGCTGGAGAATGCCAACAAGGCGCTGGGCACGCCGCTCTGCGTCGCCGCCGCCACGGCCAAGGCCTGCCCGGACCGGGTGTTCCGGCCGGTGGCGCGGCTGCTGCTGCGCGGCGTCGGCGCGCCGATCGAGGCCATGATCCCCGACGAGTTGTGCCCCGCCCCCGCCGAGGCTTATGCCGCGGCCTATGCGGCGCTGCGCCAGGGCGAGTCCGGGGCGGCGGTGCTGTTCGCGGCGCTGGCTGCCGAGTATCCCGAGGACCCGTTGGTACGGCTGCAGACCCGCCGGCTGGCGGCCGGGGCGACGGACGACGTGATTGCGATCGATTGAGGCCAGGCTGCCGGCTCAGCGCCGGCGCGGCAGGCGGATCTTGACCGTCTGGCGGGTCGGCGCCCACACCGTCCAGCGTGGAGGCCGGACCACCCAGCGATGGGAGATCTGCGTCGGCCGCACCGTCTCGTCGTCCTGCCGGGCGGCGCGACACAAGGCGAGGCCGTAAACCATGGCGAGCGCGAAGCCGCCGAGGAGAGCCGCAAGCATCATCCGTACCTCCTGATCCAGGAAACGGCGCGGCAGCCCCCGCGGTTCCCGGAAGCGCGCAGCCCTGAGGCTCAGGTCGGAATGTTGGAGATTGCGGCTGGCTGGGGCGCTAGGATTCGAACCTAGGGATGGCGGGACCAAAACCCGCTGCCTTACCACTTGGCTACGCCCCAATCGGCCGGGCGGGATTGATAGCTCAGCCGGTGCAGCATCGCAACCGCGCGTTGCCGCCGCGATTTCGGCATAATAGAAGATTAGGCGCGTATGCGGGGCAGCGCGTCAGGCAAACGGTCGAGGCAGGTCACGGTATGAGCGGCGAGCGCCCCCCTGAGGACTCCCTCCATTTTCCGGCGCCGAGCGCGCCCGAGACGCAGGAGGAGGCCAGGCTCCAATCCCTGAACGACAGCGTGCTGCAGCTGCAGCAGGAGTTGCGCAACGCCCGCGGCGAGATCGACGAGCTCAACGACCGCCTGGCCGTGGCGGCGCCGCCGGCGCGCCGTGGCGGGCTGCTGGGCTGGATCGCGGCGGCGGTGATCGCCGCGCTCGGCATCGGCGGCATCGCCCTGGTGGGCTTCGGCTCGCGCGACCGGACGGCGCCTGAGCCCACTGCCACGCCGGCGGAGATGCCCGCGGCCAGCGCCCCCGCTCCAGGCCCGGCAGTCCCGTCGACGGCGCCGGCGCCGGCCGCCACCGCCCCGGCCCCCATTCCGGCGGAAACCACGGCATCCGCTCCGGCCGCCGGGACCGCCACGTCTCCCCCCGCCCCCGCGGAGACAGCCGCGACACCGGCCACGCCGGACACCCCGCCGCCCGCCCCGGCGCCGGCCGCTCCCGCGGACCAGACCGCCAGCACCGAGCCCCCGGCCGCAACGCCGCAGCCCGAGGCCGCCGCGCCGCCCGCCGCGCCCGAGATCTCCGCCCCGGCGGCCCCGGTGAGCTCCTCCGCCAGCCAGGCCGCCGACGATCCGTCGGCACAGGCGCCGTTGCCGCCCGACGCCTCGGCGGAGCTGCGCACCCTGGCCCGCCGCGCGATCGGCGGCGCGGCCGACGCCCAGCACGATCTCGGCACCTTCTACGCCCTCGGCCTGCAGGTGCCGCGCAGCTTCGAGCAAGCCGCCTACTGGTACCGCAAGGCCGCCGACCAGGGTGTCAGCAACGCCGCCTACAATCTCGGCGTGCTGCTGGAGCGCGGCCTCGGCGTGGCGCGGGATTCGACGACGGCGACGACCTATTTCCGCAAGGCGGCCGATGCCGGCCACCCCGACGCGCAGAACGCGCTCGGCCTGGCTTATCTCAACGGCACCGGCATCACCCGCGACGCCGCCGAGGCGCTGAAATGGTTCCGCCAGGCCAGCGCCAACGGCAATCCGCGCGGCGCCTACAACATGGGCCGGCTGTACGAGACGGGCGCGGTCGGCGCCCCCGACCCGCGCGCCGCCGCCGGCTGGTACCGGGTCGCCGCCGACGCCGGCAGCGCCGACGCCAAGGCGGCGCTGGCCAAGCTGCAGGACGCCACCCCGCGCAACGGCTTCGTCAGTCTGGACCCGGACGCGACGGCGCCCGTCGCCCCGGCCCCGGGCGAATCGACGGCGCCGGCCGCACCCGCCGACACCAGCGCCGACAGACTCCTGGGGGAGCTCGCCTCCCAGCTCACCCCGCCGGGAACGGCGGCCGCAGCGGCAGCGCCGGAGGGCCAGCCCACCGCCAGGGCGCCGATCCAGCCCCCGGTCCCCGGCCGGCGCCCGACGCCGCCAGCGGAGCCGGAGGTCGCCGACGCCGCCCCGGCGGCAGCCGAGCCGGCCCCGGCTGCAGCAGAACCGGCTGCAGCCGCACCGGCCGCGGCAGAACCGGCCCTCCCCGCTGCCGCCGAGCAGGCGGCCGCAGCGGCAACGCCGCCGGCCGCAACGGCCCCGAGCGAACCAACGGCGGCGCCCGCAAGCCCGGCGCCGTCAGCAGGCTTGGTCATGGCCCAGCCGGCTGCGACCTCTGTGGCGGAGGTCCCTGCGCCGGCGACCTCTGAGGCCGAGGCCGCGACGGCACCCGTCACCCCGGTTCCGGGCCATCGCCCGGCCCCGCCGGCCGAGCCAATCGTGACCGCGCCGGCTGTGACCCAGCCAGCGGTGGCCGCGGCGACACAGCCGCCGGCCGCAGCGGACCGGGCCACGTCGCCCCCCGCCGCCCGGCCCGAGCGCGCCGCGGAGCCGGCCGCGACGGAACCGGTCGTGCCGGAAGGCCGGGCCCCGGGATCGCCGCCGCCGGCCGCGCGCCAGGCCCGGCCGGAGCGGACCGCCGTGGCCGAGCCGCCGGCGCCTTTGCCAGCGGCCGTGCCGTCCAATGCGCCGGAAGGCCGGGCCCCCGGCTCGCCGCCGCCCGGCGTGCGGCAAGCCCGGCCTGTGCAGGCGGCGCCCGAGCGCCCCGCCGCGGCGGCTGCCGCCCAGCCCCGGCCTGTCACGGCCGAGCCGCCGGCGCCGCAGCAGACCGCATCCGCTCCTGCGGCGGCCGCCGCGCCGGCAGCACCGCCGGCTCCGGCCGCGGCGCCCGCCCAGCCGGCCGGTGATGCGCAGGTCCGGGAGATCCAGCAGTTACTGACGATGATGAACTTCGATGCCGGCCCGGCGGACGGCAAGCTGAGCCGCCAGACCCGCAATGCCATCGCCTCGTTCCAGCGGCAGCAGAAGCTGCGGATCACCAGCCGGCCTTCGCCGACACTGCTGGAAGCGCTGCGCAAGGCGGCCGGGGCCGACGCGCCGGACTGGACCCCGGGGCATTTCTGACCACAATCGCCGTCGGAAGCGGCCGGGCGATTCGGCCCGCCGCGGAACGGGAAGGCAAGACGATGGGGCAGGACGCGGTCTGCATCTGGGCGGCCGGCACGACACTGGGCGAAGGGGCGCTGTGGCTGGCCGAGGAGCAGGCGCTGTACTGGGTCGACATCACCCGGCCGCGGATCCTGCGCCACGACCCGGCGACCGGGGCGCAGACGGAGTGGCCGATGCCGGAGCCGATCGGCTTCATCGCGCCGCGCCGGCGCGGCGGCTTCGTGGCCGGGCTGCGCAGCGGCTTCCACCTGATCGATCTGCCCGAGGGCCGGGTCACGCCGATCGGCAACCCGGAGCCGGACCGGCCGGGCAACCGCTTCAACGACGGCAAGGTCGACCCGATGGGCCGGCTGTGGGCCGGGACCGTGGAGCTCGGCTGCGCCGAGCCGACCGGCGCCTTCTACCGGCTGGACCCCGACCATCGCTGGCACCGCATGGATGACGGCTACATCGTCACCAACGGCCCCGCCTTCTCGCCCGACGGCCGCTTCCTGTACGAGGCGGATTCGGAGCGGCGGGTGGTCTACGCCTATGACCTCGATCTGGCCGGCGGCGCCATCTCCAACCGCCGGCCCTTCGTGATCTTCGCCGATGACGACGGCGTGCCGGACGGCATGACGGTCGACCGCGACGGCCATCTGTGGGTGGCGCATTGGGGCGGGTCGCGGGTCAGCCGCTTCCGCCCGGACGGCACGCTGGACCGCGCCATCGCCATCCCGGCGCCGCATGTCACCAGCTGCACCTTCGGCGGCCCCGGCCTGACCACGCTCTATGTCACCACGGCACGCAGCGGCATGTCCGAGGGTGCGCTGCGCCAGCACCCGCTCGCCGGCGGGCTGTTCGAGATCAAGGACGCCGGCCGCGGCCTGCCCGGCAGCCATTTCGCGGGGTAGGCCCGGGCAGCCCCGTACCCGCCCTTCATCGGCGGCAGCGCCTCGAGCGCGGATGCCGGGCGCTCTCACCGGCCGATCATGTCGAACAGCCGAGCCGCAGCCACCGCCGCCCCGTCGGCGCGGATCGTGCCGGCCACCTTTGCCGCCCGGGCGCGAGTGGCCGGATCCAGGGCCGTCCTGAGCGCGGCCGAGAAGGACTCGAAGGTCGGGGTCGGGCCGTCATGGGCCGCGCCGATGCCCAGCGCGGCCACCTGCCCGGCCCAATAGGGCTGGTCCGCGATCTGGGGCACGACCACCTGGGGCGCGCCCGCCCGGGCGGCCGTCGTCGTCGTGCCCGCGCCGCCATGATGCACCACGGCCGCCACCCGGCCGAACAGCGCCTGCTGGTTGACCTCGCCGACGGCGAAGCAGTCGTCCCGGTCGTCGACCAGCGCCAGGTCGGCCCAGCCCTGCAGGACAA
Source organism: Inquilinus limosus (assembly GCA_019508225.1). Taxonomy (GTDB): domain Bacteria; phylum Pseudomonadota; class Alphaproteobacteria; order DSM-16000; family Inquilinaceae; genus Inquilinus; species Inquilinus limosus_D. Next base: position 10,102 of record JAEKLZ010000391.1, read on the forward strand.
GGGCGCGGCGGCCCTGCGCGCGGATCGCCTCGATCGCCACCCGGGCGGCGTCCCGCGCCGCCTGCATCGGCATGCTGCCGAAGCCGACATAGACCGGCGGCGTGCCGGCCTCCAGGAACGCCGCCAGCCCGACCGGCAGTGGGCGTTCGTCCGGCAGGATCCAAGCGCCAGTCTGCACGGCATTGCAGAGCTCCGTCGGCCGCCACGGGCTCAGGACCGGGTCCGATGCCAGCCACGGGCGGTCGGTGAAGACGTGGTCGCGGACATTGTCGACGGGCGGCAGGCCGATCGAAGACCGGAGGGTGTTGACCGCTCCGCCGAACAGCGCGTTCTTGGTCTGGATGTTCCGATCCCACAGCACCCGGTTGTCGGTCACGTCGGGCGGGAGGGGATGGCCGGGATAGGCGAGCGGCCGGTGATGCGGCGATGGCAGGAAGAACGGGCAGTAGGCCGCGAACACATAGCGGATGCCCCGCTGCTCGGCCACCGATCGCGCAGCGGCGGCGGATGGGAACAGGCCGGTCGCCACGATCGCATCGCATCCTTCGGCGGCCGCCCCGATCGCATCGAACTGTCCGGTCAGCACCTCCGCGGCGCGCCGGGGCAGGTCCACCTTCTCCCGGTTCGCCAGCGCCTTCGTCACCCAATCGCGCACCGGCGAGAAGGCCGGCGCCAGCGGCACCCCGGCCCGGGCCAGCAGATCCGCGAACTCCTGATCCGGCGGCGCACACACCCGCACCTCTGCACCGAGCGCCTGCAGCTGCGCCCCCAGTCCCGCCATCGGCTCGACGTCCCCGCGCGACCCGTAGGTCGACAACAGCACGCGCATTCCGACGCTCCCCTATCCGTGGCTCAGGCCGGAATTTCTACGGGAAGAGCCGGGACTTGAAGCAAGCCCCTTGTGCGCCACATGTA
>JAEKLZ010000392.1 GCA_019508225.1 Inquilinus limosus
TGCTGCTCGATCTCGCGATTCCCAGCCGGTTGGAGGCGATGGACACCGTCCAGGCCCGGCTGGACGCGGCGCTGCGGCGGCTCGGCCTCGACGACGACGCCTGCCACCGGATCGGCCTGGCGACGTATGAGGCGGTGGTCAACGCCATCGTCCACGGCAATCGCCGGGATCCCGGACGGCCGGTCGAGGTCCAGCTCGCCTGCGACGGCGAGGACCTCGTCATCCGCGTCGCGGACCGGGGCGCCGGCTTCGACCCGGCCGGCGTCGCCGATCCGCTGCTGCCGGAGAACCTGGCTCGGCCGGGCGGCCGGGGCCTGCTGCTGATGCGGGCCTTGATGGACGAGGTCGGCCACGGGCCCGGCCTGTCGGGGGGCACCGTCGCCACCCTGCGCCGGCGGCTGGGCGGGGTCCCACCCCATTCGGATCACTGAAACCAGAGAAAGGACAGATCATGGCGAAGGTCACCACCCGCACCCGGGACGGGGTCACCATCGTGGACGTCGTCGGCGGGCTCGTCAGCGGCGGGGACGATCCGGGCGTGCGCGGCGCGGTGCGCCAGGCGCTCGACGGTGGCGCGACCAAGATCGCGCTGAATCTCGGCGGGGTCGACTTCCTCAATTCGTCCGGCATCAACGTGCTGGCCAGCAGCCATGCCGCGGTGTCCGACCGCGGCGGCAAGCTGAAGCTGGTCGCGGTCCAGCCCAAGGTCCAGGAGGTCCTGACGATCGCCCGGCTCGGCACCGTGTTCGAGATCCACGGCACCGAGGACGAGGCGCTGGCCTCCTTCGCCTGATCGCTCATCCCGACGCCGAGTCAGCGCAGGCTGGGTTCGCGATGCGAACTCAGCCGTCCTGGCGATGGGCTCGGAGGTATTGTTGCTGGAAATATTTGTTCTGTTTCAAGAAATAAATGGACCTGGAAGAAAATCCATAAAATTTATTGTACTGTGAATCAATAGTTCGGGAATTGAGTCCCGTGATTCGATTTTCGTGCTATTAGTATTTGGCATTTCCAATAAGATATTGGTGAAGGCGTCGATGCGGCCGAATTCGCTGCCGTTGCTGCCGGCACAGGCCGGGCCAGCCCCTCAGGATCTGCTGCTCGACCTTGTCCTCCCCAGCCGGCTGGAAGCGCTGGAGGATGTCCGCAGCCGGTTGGACGCGGTGCTCGGGCCGCTCGGCCTCGACGAGGCTGTGCGGGACCGGATCGGCCTGGCGACGCATGAGGCGGTGGCCAACGCCATGATCCACGGCAACCGCCGCGATCCCGGCCGGCCGGTCGAACTCCGCGTGCTGCGCGACGGCGACGGCCTGGTCATCCGCGTCGCCGACCACGGCGCGGGCTTCGACCCCGCCGCCGTCGCCAACCCGCTGCGGCCGGAGAACCGCCTGCGGCCGGGCGGGCGCGGATTGCTGCTGATGCGGGCCATGGCGGACGACGCCGGCCATGCGCCCGGCGCGAACGGAGGCACCGTCGTCATCCTGCGATGGCGCTCGGGCGGGGACGCGCCCCGCCCGGAGCTGGAACCCTGAAACCAGAGGAGAGGAAGATCACCATGGCTTTCACCAGGCGCGAAAAGGACGGCGTCACCATCCTGGAGTTCAGAGGCAGGATCCTCATCGGCGTCGGCGATATGGAGCTGCGCATGGCGGTGGGCCAGGCGCTGGAAGAAGGCGCGACCAAGATCCTGCTGAACCTCGGCGGAGTCACCACCATCGATTCGTCGGGGATCGGCGAGCTGGTCAGCTCCTACACGAGGGTGACCAATCGCGGGGGGAAACTGAAGCTGGTTTCGGTCCCGGACAAGGTGCAGACGATCCTGCAGATCACCCAGCTGATCACCATCTTCGAGATCTACGAGACCGAGGACGAAGCGGTGAAGTCGTTCGCCTGAGCGAGAGACCTTTCAGGACTCTCCAACACCGTCATTGCGACCCCGGCCTTGAGCCGGGGGAAGCAATCCAGGGCCGCTCGCACCGGCCCCTGGATTGCTTCGTCGGCTTCGCCTCCTCGCAATGACGGGGAGGGCAGGCAGGCTCTACTTCAAGCTGAACGCCCGCGGTGATTCCTGGGGTGGGGTCGGGCGGTGCAGAAGCGTGGGGTCGATCACGGCGCCGAACTCCAGCGCGGCGTCGGCCAGGGCGCCGAGGGTGAATTCGGCGGTGGAGACCGGCAGCAGCAGGTCGAAGGCGTCGGCGCCGGCGCGCTGCAGATGCACCCGCACATGCTCCAGCCGGGCGGTGGCGAAATCGCCCTCGGCCAGCATGTCCGGGTGCAGGTCGACCGCCGCCAGCTTGGCCAGCAGGTCGCGTGAGCGCGACCCGTCCAGCCGCAGCCCGGCGAAGCCGCCGGTGCAGGGCACCGCGGCGATGTCCGACGGCAGGTCGGGCAGGGCCGTTCCCGCCTCGGCGATCAGCAGCCGGCGCCAGGGGGCGACCGGCCACAGCCGCAGCCCGCCCGCCGTCAGCGTCGCGCCGGCCCCGGCGATAAAGGCGCCGAACACGCCGCGCTCCCATTGCGCCAGAGCGGCGGCGGAGTCCTCGCCCCAGGCGGCAAGCTGCAGGATCGCGGCGGGGCGCCAGGGCCGGAAGCTCAGGCCGTCGGCATCCAGGGTCGACAGCGCCTCGATGGGATTGGGCAAGGTCTCAGCCACGAACGCGCTCCCCCTTCGGGTCGTACATGCAGGGTTCGACCACCCGCACCTTGATGTGGCTGCCGCGCAGCGGGTCGGTGGCGAAGATGGTGCCGCCCGTCCGTTCCCTGGCGCGGGCCAGGAAGCCGAGGCCGATCGGCAGTCCGGTCACCGGGCTGGTGCAAGTCGAGGTGACGTGGCCCTGGGTCGGCTCGTTCGGGCGGTACATGCCGCCCTCGACCAGATGGGCGCCGGCGACCAGCGGTTCGCCAGCCTCCGACACCAGCCCGACCAGCCGCGGCCGGTCCGGGTCGGCCAGGCCCTCGCGCTGGGCCATCGGCTTGCCGATGTAATTGCCCTCGCGCTTGGCGAAGCGCTCATGCGCCAGGTCGGCCAGGGTGACCTGGCCGTTGATCTCGGCCCCGGTCAGGAAGCCTTTCTCGATCCGCAGCAGCTCCAGCGCCTCCAGCCCGAAGCGCTGCAGCCCGACAGGCTCGCCGGCCGCGATCAGCCGGTGCCACAACGTGTGGGCGTGCTGCGCCTCGACATGCAGCTCATAGCCCAGCTCGCCGGTGAAGCTGACGCGCAGGATGCGGATCGGCAGCCCATCGACCGTCACGTCCCGCACCGCCATGAAGGGCAGGGCCTCGCTGGAGACATCCGCGGCGTCGCCGACCAGCCGGGCCAGCACCGCGCGCGCCTCCGGCCCGGTCAGGGCCAAGGCGGCGCGGGCCTCGGTCAGTTCGGTCACCGCCACGCGCAGCTCCGGCCAGTCGATCTCGGTCAGCCGCTCCATCATCCGCACCACGTCATGCGCCTTGGCGCTGGTGGTGGTGACGTAGAAGCGGTCCTCGGCCAGCCGGGTGACGGTGCCGTCATCCAGCACGATGCCGTCGTCGCGCAGCATGATGCCGTAGCGGGGCCGCAGACGTCGACCTTGCCCAGGGTCGAGACGTCGAACACGCCGACATTCGACCGGACGTAGCGGGCCTCGCGCAGCGACGCCTCGCCCAGGCCCTCGCCCGGCCGCGGATAGTAATGCGGCCGCAGCCAGCCGCCGGAGCGGATGAAGACCGCGCCGTCGGCCCGCTGGATCTCGTGGAAGGGCGGCCGCCGGGTCGGATAGGCGTGCCAGCCGACCGACCGGCCGGCGATGGCGCCGAAGGCGACCGGGGTGTAGGGCGGGCGGAAGGTCGGCGCCGCCACCTCGCCCCGCCGCAGCCGGCGGGCATCGGCCAGGATGTCCATCGCCGGGCCGTTCGAGGTCTTGCCCTGGTCGGTCGCCATGCCCTGGGTGGTGTAGCGCTTCATGTGCTCGGGCGAGGTGAAGCCCTCGCGCGCGGCCAGCCGGATATCGGCGGCGGTGACGTCGTTCTGGAAGTCGACGAAGGCCTTGCCGCCGACCTGCGGGTCCGCGACGTGAGGAGCGGTCGCCGGGGCCGGGGCGGGGCGCGGCACAGTTACGCCGCTCTTCTTCGCGAACCGGGCCGCCTGCCGGCCGACCGCCAACCCATCGGCGATCGCGGCCTCGGTCGAGGCGCGGCCGGCGCAGGCGCCGGCAGCCAGCAGCGGGCCGTCGAGGTCCGGCAGCACGAAGCCTCCGCGGGTCCAGTCCAGCCGCGGGCGGATGCCGCGCTGGCTCAGCAGATGCGTGGTCGGCATCCAGCCGCCCGACATGGCGATGGCGTCGCAGTCGATCGCGGCCGCCTTGCCGCTGCCGTCGGTGGTGCCGATGCGGGCACCCTCGACGCCCAGCCGGCCCTTGGCGGCGCGAACCGTCGACCCCGCATGGACCGCGATCCCGGCCGCGCGCAGCTCCTCCGCCAGCGGACCCGGCAGGTCGGCGCGGCTGTCGACCAGCCCGGCGACCTCGACCCCGTGCCGCCTCAGCGCCAAAGCGGTGCGGGCGGCGCCGTCGTCGATGCCGGCCACCAGCACCCGCTTGCCCGGCGACACGGCATAGCGGTGGGCGTAGCGATGCGCCGCGCCGGCCAGCATCACGCCGGGCCGGTCGTTGTTCGGGAACACCAGCGGCTGCTCGATTGCCCCCGCGGCCACGACGATCGCCGCTGCCCGGATGGTCCAGAAGCGCTGGCGCGGCAAATGCGGCGGCGGCTCGGCGAGATGATCAGCGACGCGCTCGACCAGCCCGACCGTGCCGTGGTCGTAGAGCCCGAAGGCGGTGCCGCGCGGCACCAGCGTGACCCGGTCGCCGAAGCCCCGCAGCGCCGACAACCGGTCCGCCATCCAATCCATCGCAGGACGGCCCTCGACCGGCTCGTCCTCGCCCAGCAGGGCGCCGCCGAAGCGGTCGCTCTCGTCGCACAGGATGACGCGGGCGCCGGACTCGGCCGCGGCCAAGGCGGCGCTCAGCCCGGCCGGGCCGCCGCCCACCACCAGCACGTCGCAGAAGGCGTGGCGGCGCTCGTAGCGGTCGGGGTCGGTCTCCGTCGCCGCGGTGCCGAGGCCGGCGGCGCGGCGGATGATCCGCTCATAGACCGGCTCCCAGAACGAGGCCGGCCACATGAAGGTCTTGTAGTAGAAGCCTGCCGGGAACACCGGTGACAGCACGCTGTTGACCACGCCCAGCGCGTCGAAGCTCAGGGACGGCCAGCGGTTCTGGCTCTGCGCCACCAGCCCATCGTAGAGCTCGACCATGGTGGCGCGGGTGTTGGGCTCGTGCCGGCCGCCGCTGCGCAGCTCGACCAGCGCGTTCGGCTCCTCCGACCCGGCGGACAGGATGCCGCGCGGCCGGTGGTACTTGAAGCTGCGCCCGACCAGCCGGATGCCGTTGGCCAGCAAGGCCGAGGCCAGCGTGTCGCCGGGATGGCCCTCATAGCGCTGCCCGTCGAAGGAGAAGCCGAGCCGCTGCGACCGGTCGATCAGCCCGCCCTGGGCCAGGCGATGCGACGTCATCGGCCGGTCTCCGCCGCCAGGCGCCGCAGCGGCTCGGCCGCCGTGATCTCATGGGTCAGCGTGTCGCGCGTGACCAGGACCCAGGACCGGCAGCCGTAATTGTGCTGCCAGTATTCGCGGTGCGTGCCGCGCGGATTGTCGTGGCGGTAGACATGGTCGAACCAGGGCGCCGCCGCCGTCTCCTCATGCGGCGGGCGGGGCGTCTCGGCGTCGCCGCCATAGAAGAACTCGGACAGGTCGCGCGGGCCGCACCAGGGGCAGGGGATTCGCATATGTCGGCTCCTCAGTGCCGGTTCGCGACCGGGCCGACGCCGTTCTCGTCGATGATCCGGCCGCGCTCGAACCGGTCGAGCGTGAAGGGCCTGTTCAACTCGTGCGGCTGGCCATGGGCGATGGTATGAGCGCAGACCCAGCCGGAGCCGGGGATGGCTTTGAAGCCGCCATAGCACCAGCCCATGTTCAGATAGAGCCCGTCGATCGGCGCCAGGCCGATGATCGGGCTGCCATCCATCGACATGTCCATCACCCCGGCCCAGTGCCGCAGGATACGGGTGCGCGACAGATTCGGCATCAGCGCGATGGCGGCGGTGGCGATGTCCTCCACCACCGGCAGGTTGCCGCGCTGGGCGTAGGAGTTGTAGCCGTCGAGGTCGCCGCCGAAGACCAGCCCGCCCTTGTCGGACTGGCTGATGTAGAAATGCCCGCTGCCGCCCCAGGACAGCACGGAGTTGACTACGGGCTTCAACCCCTCCGACACGAAGGCCTGCAGCAGGTGGCTCTCGATCGGCAGCTTCAGCCCGACCTTGCCGGCGAGGATCGAGGCCGATCCGGCGGTGGCGAGGCAGACCCGGTCGGCGCTGATCGGGCCCTTGGCCGTCATCACCCCGGTCACGCGCTCGCCCTCGCGCTGGAAATCCAGCACCTCGCAATCCTCGATGATGTCGACGCCGAGATCACTGGCGGCGCGGGCGAAGCCCCAGGCCACGGCGTCATGCCGGGCGGTGCCGCCGCGGCGCTGGATCAGCGCGCCGTACAGCGGGAACAGCGCCTCGTCGGAATAGTCGAGATTGGGCGCGATCCGGCGCAGGTCGTCCGGCTCCAGCCAGTCGGCGTCGATGCCGGCCAGGCGCATGCCGTTGCCGCGGCGGCGCAGCGCCATGGCCCCGCCCAGCGAGGTCGCCAGGAACATCGAGCCGCGGGCCGAGAACATGACGTTGTAGTTCAGGTCCTCGCTCAACTCATGCCACAGCTTCAGCGACCATTCGTAGAAATGCTGGTTGTCCGGCAGCAGGTAGTTCGAGCGCACCACGGTGGTGTTGCGGCCGACATTGCCGCCGCCGATCCAGCCGCGCTCGACCAGGGCGACATTGGTGATGCCGTGGTTGCGCGCCAGGTAATAGGCGGTGGCCAGGCCGTGCCCGCCGCCGCCGACGATGACGACATCGTAGCTTTTCTTCGGCGTCGCCTTGCGCCACGCCGGCTCCCAGCCGCGATGGCCGCCCAGCGCCTTCCGCGCCAGCGACAGGAAGGAGTACCGCTGCATCGATCCGCCCCGTCTCCGCCGGGTTTGCCCGGCATCTCCCGATCCTGCCGGTACAGTACACCACTGTATGTTGGTGGGAAGAGGGATGTCGGCGGGGACGGTGCGGCGGCATAGACGGCTATGGCGGGCCAACACAATTTCGCTTTGATTCGGAGTCAGCGTGGCGGCTGGCCGGCTACGAGTCGGCAGGAGACGACATGATGATCGGCATCACGAGTGGTGGCCTGACATCCGGTGTCTGGCGGGTCGGCGGGATCGGCGCCCTGGCGCTGCTGGTGGCCTGCGGGCCGACGCCGTCGGAGCTGCAGCTGAACTACGCGTCGCAGCAATGCTCCTATGGCGATCCCTATGCCTGCAACGCGCTCGGCCAGCTGTCCTACCAGGCACAGGCCGAGCGGCAGCAGCAGGACACCAACACGGCGCTGGCGGTGGGCGCGCTGGCGATCGGCGGCCTCGCCATCGCCGCAGCCTCGGATAACGACTATGATGACGGCTGGCGCCGCCGGCGCTGGCGCAACGACGGCTGGGGCTATCGCGGCCGGCGCGGCCGCCACTGGTGATCGCAGGCTGGCGGTCGGGGCACTCTCAGGTCTCGGCCGGCGGCGTGGCCCGGCGCCGCGGCGGGTCGTAGAAGGGCCGCTCGGCCACCCGGGCCCGCACCATCAGCTTGTGATAGACCAGCTCGCGCAGGGCGTAGATCTCGACCCACAGGTCGTCCTTGACCGTGTCGCCATAGGGCCGGCGCAGCGAAGCCAGGGCGATGTTGCGCTTGGCCGAGGGCGACCAGGCGGCGGCGCTGATCTGCCCGGCCTCCACTTTGCCCCTGTGGTAGACGATGGCGTGGTCGGCCGGGACGTTGCCGTCGATGTCCAGCCCGACCAGGCACCAGCGGGCCGACCGGTCGCGGCGCTGGGCCAGGATCGCGCGCTTGCCGGTCCAATAGGCGGCTTTCTTTTCATCGACCAGCCAGCCCAGGCCGATCTCGTCCGGGGTGCGGCGGCGGTCGACCCGGATGGCGGTCTCGGCGGTGATGAAGTCGCTGTTGGCGATGATGAAGCCGGCCTCCAACCGCGCCAGGTCCAGCGCCGCGAAGCCGATCGCCTGCAGCCCGTGCCATGGGCCCGCCGACCACAGCCGGTCCCACAGCGCCAGCGCCGCCTCCGGCTCGGCGAACAGCTCGTAACCGAGGTCGCCGGTGAAGCCGGTGCGGGACACGGTGACCCGGCCCTCGTCCAGGTGAAAGTCCCGGATCTGGAACGGCTTCAGCGTCTCGATGCCGTCGAAGCCGGCGCGGGTCAGCAGCGCCCGGCTGGTCGGGCCCTGCAGCGCCAGGGCGGCCACCTGCTCGGTCTCCTCGGCGATCTCGACCGTGAAGCCGATGGCGGAATCGAGCAGCCAGTTCAGGTGCCGTTCCTGGCAGCACAGCCGGAACTCGGTGGGGCCGAGGCGGAACAGCGTGCCGTCGTCCAGCACATGGCCGTCGTCGTCGCACCAGCAGGTGTAGTGCACCCGGCCGACGGCAAGCCTGGACACGTCGCGCACCGTCAGCCGGTCCAGGAACGCCTCGGCCTCGGGCCCGGCGATGCGGTACTTCACCATCGGCGTCAGGTCGAACAGCGACGCGGCGTTGCGGATGGCGAAGTATTCCTGCTCGGCGTCGCGGATGGTGCGGGCGGAGACAGTGCCGCCCCAATTATACCAGTCCTCGGCCTGCATCAGCGCGGCCAGGCGCGGATGGAACGGCGACTGCAGCAGCGGCTTGCGGAAATGGTCGCGGGGCAGGGGGCGGCGCATGTCAGGAGGCCTCCGCCAGGATCCGGCGCGCGGCGTTCAGGCCGGCGGCGCCCATCACCCCGCCGCCGGGGTGGCTGCCGGCGCCACAGAGATACAGGCCCGGCACCGGCGTCGTGTACTGGCCGGCGCCGTGCACCGGGCGCAGCATCATCATCTGGTCGACCGCCAGCTCGCCATGGTGCCAGTGGCCGCCGGGCATGCGGTAGCGCGCCTCCAGGTCGGCCGGGGTCAGCAGCTCCGCCGCCAGGACCCGGGCCGACAGGCCGGGCAGGTGCCGCTCCAGGACCGCCAGGATGCGGTCGCGGAAGGCGGGGCCGCCGGCGTCCCAGCCGCCGCGCAGCTCGGCCGGGGCGTATTGCGCCACCACCGACATGACGTGCTTGCCGGCCGGGGCCAGCGACGGGTCGGTCAGGGACGGGATCACCGCCTCCAGCACCGGCTCGGGCGAGGCCTCGCCGTATTTTGCCGGATTGAAGGCGGCCTCGATCGCATCGATGCCCGGCGCCACCACCAGCCGCCCGGCCAGCAGCG
>JAEKLZ010000202.1 GCA_019508225.1 Inquilinus limosus
AGCCCAGCTCGGTCTCCGCCTTGGTCGGGTCGATGGCGTAGCGGGCGTCGTGGCCCGGCCGGTCGGTGACGTGGGTGATCAGGCTCTCATAGGGCTTCGCCGCCGGCTGCAGCTCGTCGAGGATGCGGCAGATCTGGCGTACCAGGTCGATGTTGGTGCGCTCCGACCGGCTGCCGACCAGATAGGTCTCGCCCGGCCGGCCCTTGGCCATGATCGCCCGCAGCCCGGCGGCGTGGTCGTCGACATGGATCCAGTCGCGAACATTCTCGCCACGGCCGTAGATCGGCAGCGCTCTTTCCTCGAGCGCGTTCAGGGTGACGACCGGGATCAGCTTCTCCGGATACTGGTACGGCCCGTAATTGTTCGAGCAGTTCGACACCATCACCGGCAGCCCGAAAGTGCGGTGCCAGGCCCGGGCCAGGTGGTCGGAGCCGGCCTTGCTGGAAGAATAGGGCGAGTTCGGCTGGTACGGGCTGGTCTCGGCGAACAGGCCGGTCGCGTCGAGCTCGCCATAGACCTCGTCGGTCGAGACGTGCAGGAAGCGGAAGCCGTTGCCCTTGGGCAGGCCGCGCCAGTATTTCAGCGCCGCATCCAGCAGGCTGGCGGTGCCCATGACATTGGTGCGGACGAAGGCCAGCGGGTCGTCGATCGACCGGTCGACATGGCTCTCCGCCGCCAGGTGATAGACGATGTCCGGCCGGTGCTCGGCGAACAGCGCGCGCATGGCGTCGACGTCGCAGATGTCGGCCTGGACAAAGCGGTGCCGGCCGGTCGCATCCAGCCCGGCCAGGTTGTCGAGGTTGCCGGCATAGGTCAGCTTGTCGATGGTGACGACGGCCTCGCCGTCGGCGACGAGCTGGCGGACCAGGGCCGAGCCGATGAAGCCGGCGCCGCCGGTGACGAAGATGGTCATGCTGCACCGTACTGGAAATGGGCGGGGGCGTCGGCCAGGCGCGGCCAGTTGCGGTCGCGGTCGTTGACCGTCATCCCGGCCGGGGGGATCGGCCAGTCGATGCCCAGCGCCGGATCGTCCCAGCGGATGCCGCCCTCGGCCTGCGGGGCGTAGCCGGAGGTGACCTTGTAGACCACCTCGGTGTCGGGCTCGAGCGTGACATAGCCATGGGCGAAGCCGGCCGGGACCCACAGCCGGGCCGGCTCGGCCGCGGTCAGCGTCACCCCGACCGACCGGCCGAAGGTGGGCGAGCCGCGACGAATGTCGACCGCGACGTCGTAGATCGAGCCACGGATCGCGCCGATCAGCTTGCCCTGGGCATGCGCGCCGGTCTGGTAATGCAGGCCGCGCATGGTGCCCACGGCGGCGCTGCCGGCCTGGTTGTCCTGGACGAAATTCATCGGCAGCCCGGCCTCGGTGAATTTCTGCAGGTTCCAGGTCTCGAAGAACCGGCCCCGCTCGTCCCCGAACACGCGCAGCTTGATCAGCTTCACGTCCGGTATTCCGGTCTCAACCACTTGCACCAACGCCCCGCCTCACATCCAATTCGTCCGAAGATCCGGGCCGCCCGAGTAAGGCCTCGTACAGCACTCCCGGCCCCTGCGCCCGGTCTGCAGCAGTCGCGGCGGGCCGGCGCGGTCGTTCTTCTGCCATCTTTAGATGACAAATCCAAGGCGCACCACCGGCCGTCGCCCGTCGGTTTCATTGTCTTCGGCACGGCTGCTGCGCTACCAGAGGCCGACACCGGCCCACCAAGGACGTCGAACCAGGGATCCCCCCAAGATGAAGCACGACAATCCCGCCGTCCTGGTCACCGGCGGCGCCGGCTATATCGGCAGCCATGCCTGCAAGGCCCTCGCGGCTGCCGGTTTCGTGCCGGTGACGGTCGACAACCTGTCCCGCGGCCATCGCGGCTTCGTCCAATGGGGGCCGCTTGAGCAGGCGGATATCGGCGACGGCGCGGCGCTGGACCAGGTGATGACGCGCCACAAGCCGGTCGCGATCCTGCACTTCGCCGCCCTGACCTATGTCGGGGAATCGGTCTCGGAGCCGGCGCTGTACTACCGGAACAACGTCTCCGGGTCGCTCACCCTGCTCGAGGCGGCGCAGCGCAACGGCGTCGGCATCGTCGTGTTCTCCAGCACCTGCGCCACCTACGGCCCGCCCGACCGTGTCCCGATCGCCGAGGACACGCCGCAGAACCCGATCCATCCCTATGGCGCGTCGAAGCTGATGATCGAGCGCATGCTGGCCGATTTCGCCGCCGCCTATGGGCTGCGCTGGGCCGCGCTGCGCTACTTCAACGCCTGCGGCGCCGATCCCGACGGCGAGATCGGCGAGGCGCACGACCCCGAGACCCATCTGATCCCGCTGGTGCTGATGGCCGCGGCCGGCCACCGTCCGCAGATCGAGATCCTCGGCGACGACTATCCGACGCCGGACGGCACCTGCATCCGCGACTACATCCACGTGACCGACCTGGCGGACGCCCATATCCGCGCCCTGCGCTACCTGCTGGACGGCGGTGCGCCGCGGGCGTTCAACCTGGGCACCGGCACCGGCCATTCCGTCCGCGAGGTGATCGCGGCGGTGGAGCGGGTGACCGGCCGCCCGGTCCCGGTCCGGACGTCGCCGGCCCGCCAGGGCGACAGCCCGACCCTGGTCGCCGACCCGGCCCTGGCCGCTTCGGTGCTGGGCTTCCGGCCGCGCTTCGCCCTGGAGGATTCGATCCGGACGGCGTGGCGCTGGTACCAGAAGCAGACCGCAGGCGCCGCCGTCTGACCTGCCGCACGACGGATGCCGATCGCATCCGTCGCGCCCGGGACAGGCTCAGGCGGGCGAGTAGACGCGGCTCACGGCCCGCTTCAGGCGGGACAGGTGCCGCGGCAGGGACGGTTCGGCGATCGGCGCCGGCTTCGGCACGGCAGCCGCGGCCTCGCCGCGAAACTGCGCCTTCCAGCTGTTGATCGCCGCCTCGGGAAGCTTGGGCCGGATCGGCTCCTCGCGGTCCAGCCAGGCCTCGATGCCCGCCGTGTCGGTGCGCTGGAGCACCGGAAGGCCGGTGTCCTTGCCAAGCTCGGTCGCGCGATTGTCGATCGCCAGGATCAGCGCCCGCCGTCCCTTCTGCATCGCGCGGATGCCGCCGTGCAGCCGGGTGCCGACGAAGTCGACGTCCTCATTCTCGAGGAAGTGGTTGTAGGCCTCGGTGGTGACGGCCGCGACGGAGATGTCGTCCCAGCCGAACTGGCGGAAATAGTCATAGTCGTTCTGCATCTGGGAGAAGAAGGTGACGCGCTTGTAGCGGCGCCGCAGCACTTCGACGAAGGCGCGGTCGGCCGCCGCATCCGGATGCCAGGCGGACAGGGTGAAAACCACCGACGAGGCGCGCTTCGCCGGGATGGTGCTGCAATGCTCCGGCGTCAGCGACCAAGTGGTCATGCACGAGGTCGTGACCGCCTTCAGCCCCACCTTCTCCAGATGGCTGGTGGTGTAGCTGTCGCGGACGGCATGGGTCAGCTCCGGCGACAGCGCCGTCCGCAGCAGGGCCCGCGTCCCCGGCGTCGCCTCCGACATGTACTTGTTCCAGCCGGTGCCCAGGCAGACGGTCCGGGTCGACCCGTAGGCGGCTGCCGCCAGCCTGTCCAGGCGCCACAGGCCCAGGGCGGTGATCTTCGACGACAGCAGGTTGGTGCCGCCGATGAAGCACCAATCCGCCTGCCGGACGAATTTGCGCGTGCGGTCCGACAGGGATTCGTGGCTGGGGACGCGCAGGACATAGGCGTTGGGGAACAGGTCCCAGACCACGCTGTTGACCGCATCCATGATGATCTCGTCGCCGAGATTGTCGGTGCAGATCGACGTGTCAACGATCGCGACGGTATCCATCATCCTCTCTCCGCTGCCTGCTGGTTGCCCCGCCGCGCCTCCATCTGGGCGCGCCGCAGCGCCGTCTTGGGCAGGCACCGGGCCACCTGCCGGGTCCACAGACGCTTGATGCGCGTCCAATATGTCGGGTTCTTGACGACCCAGGTCTCGGCCCAGAGATGGACGGCGATCGTGTCCGGGGTCACCACCTCGGGGCTGTACTGCTCCAGCCATGAATAGGGATAGAAGAAGCGCTTCGGATAGATCGTCACGTCCCGCACATGGACGATCTCGTCCGAATAGCGGCCCAGCCCGTTCTCGCGCAGCACCTTGGTGATCAGGCCCGGCCCGGCGAAGGAGTCGATGTTCTTGCGGCCGTCCATCTGCTTGTCGAAGATGTCCCGGATCGTCGACGGCAGCCAGTGCCCCGGCTCGGCCCCGAAGACCGCGCCGTTGACCATCACATCCGGCCGCTCGTCGCCCATCTGGCAGCCCAGGAACGCCGTGTTGGCCAGCAGCGGATCGAACGGATGCAGGATGTCGACGTCGGTGTCGAGATAGATGCCGCCGAACCGGGTCAGCGCATCCATGCGCGTATAGTCCGACACGCGGTTCCAGGCCCGGACCGAATAGGCCTGCGAGAGATAGCTGCTGTTGAAGTTGACGGTGTCGTTGTTCCAGAACCGGAACTCCCAGTCCGGGAACCTGGCGCGCCATTGCTCGACCCGCCGGCGATCCTCCTCCGGCAACGGTTTGGGGCCGACCCAGACGTAGTGGATGATCTTCGGTATGGCCATCAGCTTGTCCCCCTCAACTCGCTTCTGCACGATCGCGCGACGCACCGTCCCGCCACGATCCCGCCGGCAGCCCCCATGACGGTCCGGCGGTCGGTCATGCCGACCTGCGCCGCAGGACGACCGACAGCAGCGACACGACTTCGCTCTCCGGGCCGGCCGGCTTTCCGGCGATCGTCCAGAGGCTGGCTGTGCAGGCCAGATACGTCAAAATCGCGGCGAACAACAGGATCGCGATCTCGCTGACCAGGAACAGCGGGGCCGTGCCCTCCCCGACCCACCTGTCCACGGCGCTGACCAACACCACCATCACCACGGTGCTGATCAGGGCGCGGGCATTGGCCGCGATCTGCGCCCGGATGGGCAGGCCCAGCAGGCGCCGCACCATCGCCATGTTGACCAGCGTGTTCGCCGTGCCGCTGACGCAGCGGGCGAGGACCACGCCGGGAACGCCATAGAAGACCATGCCGACGATGATCAGCGGGATCCGGATCCCGAGATTGACCAGGTCCCGCTTGAACAGGCTGCGCGTCGCCCCCATCGCCATCGCCAGGGGCTGCAGCGAGGACGCGAGCGTCTGGACGGCGAAGATCCCGGACAGGAACTGGATGATCAGCACCGCCGGCAGCCATTTGGCGCCCATGGTCAGCAGCACCAGCGGCTTCGCGATCAGCGCGAAGGTGAAGCCGACCGGCAGCGCCACCGCGCAGAGCAGGGTCTGCGCGCGCTGATAGGCGTTGCGCAGGCGCTGGCGATCGTCGTTGATGCGCGAGAAACCGGGGAACAGCGTCTGCGCGATCGGCGCCGTCGCCTCGCGCGTCGGCAGGATCGCCAGGCTGTCGCCGACGGTGTAGTGGCCGAGCGCGGTGCCGCCCAGAAAGTAGCCGATCGCCAGGTGGTCGGAGCGCCAGTTGAGCGTGTTGACCGCCTGGCCGAGCGACAGCCAGACCGAGAAGGACAGCAGCTCCCGCGCGCGGCGTAGCTGCAGCTTCGGACGGTACCGCACGAACAGGAAGGACAGCGCGACCGCCGAGACCTGGGTCGCGATGATACCAGCGACAATGGCCCAGTAGTTGCGGAACACCAGCGCCACGACGACGGCGAAGGCCAGCCCGACCGCCCGCTGCGACACGTTCAGGACGAAGTCCTGCCAGAAGACGAGGTTGCGCTGGAACGTCACCAGCTTGGGATTGGTCAGGCCGGTCAGCAGCGCGCCGCCCCCGATCACCAGCATGATCGGGCCCAGCCGCGGCTCGGAATAGAGCCATGCGATCGGCCAGGCCAGCAGCATGATCAGGGTCGCGAGGATGGACGACCGGCACAGGTTCAGCGTCCAGGCGCTGTGGAAGTGCTCGTCCTGCGGGCTGCGGTGCTGGATCAGCGACTGCGACAGCGACAGCTCGGTCAGCGCGCTCACCACGAACGACACCGTGCTGGCGATCGCCACGATGCCGAAATCCGCCGGCGTGAGCAGGCGGGCCAGGACCAGCGTGTTGCCGAAGCCGATGAGGTTAATCAGGACCCGCGATGCGGCAACCCATGCTGCGCCTCTCGCCAGCTTGCCCTTCAACCCTTGCGCAGCCATCTCGCCCCAACTTGGCAATCCATGCCGATTTCCGCAGCACGCCGGGCGCTCGTCATCACGGCAATGCCCGACCGCCGCCTCCCCTAGCAGGGGGAGCGGTGTGTCGACAAGCCGCGATCGGCGGAGCCGGGAGCGCATAGCGCAGGGCCATGTCATTCCGACATCATGGCGGATTGATGTCTCGCCTCGCTGTCGAGGAATGAAATCATGTCGATAATATTTCGCCGCCCCTCTCCCGGTTAAGCCCGCCTCCCGGCCGGCCTGCCGCAGCACAGCCTCAGATTCGACAAACTCGATTGTCATCCCTTGTCCATCGGCATTTGGCGGGGACGGGACGGGACTGTCGGCCGAGGCCACCCGAGGCGCAGGAACGCTTGCCCGCGTCCGGGATCTATCGCATCGTCTCTGTTTGGCAACGACCGCTTCGGAGCACCCATGCCCATTTCGGCAGCCCATCGTTTTATCCGACGCGTCCGCATGGCGGTGCTGCGGCGGATCCTTAGCCAGACGACCAAGGCCGTGATCAGGGACAAGCTGACCTACCTGACCCCGGCCAGGCTGCATCGCCTGGAAAAGGCCCTGCGGCACGTCCGCAGCCGGAACATCCCGGGCGACATCGTCGAATTCGGCATCGCGCTGGGCGGCAGCACCGTCATCCTGGCCAAGGCCGCCGGTGCCAACGGTCGCGCCTTCCACGGCTTCGACGTGTTCGGGATGATCCCGGCCCCGACTTCGGAGAAGGACGATGCCCGCGCCAAGGAGCGGTACGAGACCATCGCCACGGGCAAGTCCCGCGGCATCGGCGGCGACGAGTATTACGGCTATCGCCAGGACCTGTACGGCGATGTCTGCCGGTCGCTGGCCCGCCACGGGGTCGAGGTGAACGGCCGCACCATCGCCCTGCACAAGGGGCTGTTCGAGGACACCGTCCCCGCGGCCCCGCTCGGGGCTATCAGCCTCGCCCATATCGACTGCGACTGGTACGACCCGGTGCTGTACTGCCTGACCGCGGTAGCCGACCGGATCAGCCCCGGCGGCGTGATCCTGATCGACGACTATCACGACTATTCCGGCTGCCGGGCGGCGACCGACGAGTTCATCGCCCGCCGCTCCGACTTCCGGTTCGAGGATGGCGAGAATGTCGTGCTGCGCCGCGTGAGCTGACGCGGCCGGGCGGCCCTCGCCCCGGGTCGGCCACGACATTGCCATCTCCGTCCCCCCATTTTATACACGCCGTCCCGCTCGCGCGGCCCATTTCCGGATGCCCAATGCCGAACCAGCCACCCCGACTCTCCGTCGTCATCCCGGCCTACAACGTCGAGAAATACGTGAAGGTGGCGGTGGATTCCGTCATCGGCCAATCCTCTCCCGCCGACGAGATCGTCATCGTCGACGACGGCTCGACCGACCGCACCGGCGAGATCGTGGAGGAGCTCTATGGCGGGCTGCCCCATATCCGCATCATCCACACCAAAAACGGCGGGCTGGGCACGGCGCGGAACATCGGGACGGCCGCGGCGACCGGCGACTTCATCTACCACTTCGATTCCGACGACATCCTCGCCGACGGGCTGTTCGCCGATTTCCGCGCCACCCTCGCGGCCCATCCCGACCTCGACCTGTTCTGCTTCTCCGCCCGGTCGTTCCTGGACGGGGACATGCAGGGCCGCAGCCGCGCGCTGACCCAGTACCGGCAGCGCACCGAGGGCCTGTTCGCGAGCGGCGAGGACTTCCTGAACTTCCAGGTCGGCCGCAACAACTACCGCCCGACCTCGTGGCTGCACATCCACCGGCGCGCGGTCTCGGACCGGCACCATCTCGAATTCCTGCCGAGCATGCATGAGGACGAGGAGCACACGCCGCGGCTGTTCATCCGATGCGGCCGCACCTTCGTGCGCGACAAGGAATATTTCCTCAGGCGGGTCCGCGCCCACTCGCTCATGACCAGCCGCAAGTCGGAGTGGAACGTCAACGGCTACTACCGCACCGCGCAGTCGCTGGAGGCGCTGCTGCAGGCCGAGGGTCTGAAGCCCGAGACCTATCGCAGCCTGCGCAAGCTGGTGGTCCGCGTGCAGGGCAATGCGATGATCGCGATCCGCGGCGACGGCCTCACCCTGACCGACCCGGCGCTGCAGCAGTTCCAGGCGGACATCCAGCGCGGCGCCCTGACCAATGCGAAGCTGTTCCTGCTGACCTTCTGCTATTCCGGCTTCCTGGCGGCGAAGACGGTGAAGGACGCCCTCCGGCCGGCAAGGCCCGCCCGATGACCGCTGGCCGGCTGCGCTGAAAGCAGGCCGCCCGCACGGGACAGAATGCATCTGCGCCGTTCGAAATAGAACGACTCGAGACGCGAGGGCGCGCCAGACGAACCACCCGGCGGACATTACCAACACCTCGCCGCTCCATCTCGTTCCCGGCGATGCGACTTCACGACGCCGCCCCTGATCACTCCTGCCGTCCGGGTTCTTCGATCCCGAGGTGTCTGCGCCTTGATGAGATCTGTGAACAGACGATGACAGGACTGATTTCCGGCTTGACGCGGCGTGGCTCGCATGCGGTCATCCCGGCCATGGATGGGATGCGACGAGGATTCCTGGCCGGTCTCGCCACGGCACCGTTCGCGGCGACACCAATGGCCTTAGCCGCCGAAGCCCCCGCGGAGGCATCGGCCGAGCCACTCTCGACCGCCCGCTTCGGCGTTGCGGATTCGGCGCTGCAGCAGGCGACGGCCGCGGCGGCGGAGCGCAAGGGCTGGGTATCGATCGACGGCCCGGTCGACGTGACGGCCGACCTGACCGTCACGACCCCGGTGCAGATCCGGGGTGGCCCGATCCGGGTCGCCGACGGCGCGACGCTGACCTTCAGCGATGCCGTTGTCGCGCCGCCGCGCCGCACCTTCGCCCGGGAGGACGGCTGGCGCGGCAAGATCAGCTTCGCCCAGGGCACCGTGGTCACCCCCTCCTGGTGGGAAGACGGCACGGATGACGACACCGAGGCGGTGCAGGCGGCGCTGCGCTACGACCGCGTCCTGTTCACCCGGCGCTACCGCGTCCGGTCGGTCGAGGCCAGCGGGGCCTACCAGACCATCGACATGGCCGATTACGGGCTCTCCGGCATCGCCACGGAGGCGACCGACGCCGTCCTGAGCCTGCGCAACTGGCGCGACGGGCGGCTGTACAGGGCCAGCATCATCTCCGATGGCGCGGCGGAGGCGCCGAAATACGCCCTGAACTATGCCTGCGCCCTGCGCGCCGTCAGCGACAAGACATCGACGGACAAGACCCAGTACGGCTTCATCTACGGCCTGCGCATCGGCGGGCTGCGCACCGGCGTGGTCTGGGGCAGCCATGCCGGCGAACCGCCGCAGGCCCGCGATACCCAGAGCGAGTTCCACATCTACGACTATCGGCCGCGCGGCGTCCTGAGGCCGTTCGTGGGCAATGCGCTCAACGCCTACCTCCAGTTCCACGCGCCGATCTTCCAGGCGCAGCGCTTCGAGAGCTCGGCGGCGCTGTGGGCCGATGACGACGGCTGGACGCTGCGCAACGAGGCCGGCGTCGTCCATGTCATCGGCGGCAGCCTGCAGCGCGCCATCAAGACCGGCTACAACCTGTACGGCGGCAGCATCGTCATCGAGGGCGCGGATGTCGAGCGCAACTGCCCGGACTATCTGACCGGCAGCGTCGCCTATCACTCCTGCCGGAACGGTTATTACGGCGCCTCGGGCAGCACGCCCTTCGTGGTCGCCCCCGGGGCGAAGGGACGGCTGCTTCTGAACGACACGATCATCCGCCGCCAGGTGAAGCCGCCGACCGCGGATTTCGACGCCGGCAACCTGGTCGACGCCATGCAGGCGCCGGATTACGAGATCGTGTTCCGCGACGCCACCGTCGGCCAGTGGCGAATCGACACGACGTCGGGCTCCGCCTATCTCGTCCGCGGCGGGCGGGTCGTCTTCGGCGATCTCTCGGTGGACAATGAAGGCTCGAAGCAGCGGTCCTACCGCTTCCAGGAGGGCCCGAACCGGATCGTCGCCGCCGACCCGACCGGGCGGTCCATGCCGGAGACCGACGACCTTTCCGCCAAGGGCGGCTGGACCAGCATCGGCAAGGGCCAGGGCGGCGGCTTCCACCAGGTCACGGCGGATCTGCCCCCGGCCGTGGACCACGCGATCCGGCTGCATGGCGGGGACACGGCCACCGAGATCGAGACCACGGCGCCGATGGCCGTCGAGAGCGGCCGCGACCGCGTGGTCGATTTCTGGCTGAAGGACCAGGGAAAGCGCGGCCGCCTGCGGCTGCAGATGCGCTGGCTCGACGCGATGGGGACCGAGATCGGCCGCAACGTGATCGTCAACCAGGACCATGACCGCCTGACATCGAACGGGTTCGGCCAGTGGCTGCGCTTCCGCGCCGTGGCTCTGGCCCCCACCGGTGCCACCGGTGCCAAGCTGTCCCTCGCCGTCGAAGGGGGCGGCGACATGCTGTTCACCGATCTGCGGATGATCTAGCCGGCGCCGGACCTCGCACGCACCGGCCGGCGCCCTCGCGGCCGGCCGGCCCCAGCCATCAGATTGCCTTTTTATCGGCTATAAGGTTCATCGGCTATCCGCCCCTCCGGCGTCGCCGCCGCGTCGAACCATCCAAGATCCCAGAGGCGCCGAGATGCCGGCCGTTTCGATCATCATCCCGACTTTCAATCGCGCCGATACGATCGAAGCGTCCATTCGCAGCGTGCTGCAGCAGACCTTTCAGGATTTCGAGCTCATCGTGGTCGACGACGCGTCGACCGACGACACGGTCGCGACGGTGTCGGCCATCGAGGATCACCGGCTGACACTGGTGCGGGCCGCGGCGAATGGCGGTGGCGCCCGCGCCCGTAATCTCGGGCTGCAGCGCGCCACGGCCCCGCTGGTCGCCTTCCAGGACAGCGACGATTTCTGGCTGCCGGACAAGCTGGCCAGCCAGGTGCGGAAGGTGACCGAGGCAGGCCCGGGCTGCGTCGGCACCTTCTGCAGCTTCATTTATCTCACCGGGACGCGCGCGGCACTGCTGCCGGCCGTCGCGCAGATCCCGGCGGAGGACGTCCCCAGGACGCTGTTCCGCCGTAACCTGATCAGCACCCAGACGCTGCTGGCCCGCCGCGAGGATCTCGACGCCATCGGCGGCTTCGACCCGGAGATGCCCCGCTTCCAGGACTGGGAGCTCTGCATCCGCCTGGCGCAGCGGGGCACCATCCTGCACGACCCTGCCGCCGGGGTCGTGGTCCGGGCGATGCCGAACAGCATCTCGACCCGCTACGAGGCCGGCATCGAGGCCCGCCGGCGGATCATCGATCTCTGCCGCCGTCTCGATGCCCCGGTCGCGGCCCAGGCGGCGCAGCGCTTCGACCTGGGCGCCCGGCTTCTCGCCGCCGGGCAGATGCAGGAGGCGGCGGCGTGCTTCCGCGAGGCCCGGCGCCTCGGCGGCGGCGTGAAATCCCTGGCCGGGCTGGCGCTGTCGCGGCTGCCGGGCGGGTTCGTCAAATCGGCCGCCGGCACGGTCCTGGCACGGCGCGACGGGGTGCTGCGGTGACAGCCGGCGCCGAGACGCATCCCAGGCATCGGCGTCGAGCCTCGCCATCCCGGCAATTTTTGCGTATATCGCGCGGGTCGGCGCATCGGAGCGCCTGTGGGCAAGAGCTTAGCAAAGGGCGAGGCAGTCGCGGTCCTGGATCGGGCCATGGCGGCAGCATCAGGCGACCATGACTCCTCATCGCTCCTCCTCCCGGCCGAAGCCGGCGGACTTCGTCCGGTTCCGGCTGACCCTGCCGGGCTACCTGAATCCGCTCCTGATCTTCACCTCGGTGTGGACGGCCGCCTTCACGCTCTATGCCTGGAGGATCAGCTCGGGCCTGGTGTTCGATGCCGAACAGGCGCTGTGGCCCGTCAGCTTCATCATGGGCACCTACCTGCTGCCGGCCCTGGTCATCACCTATCTGGCGAAGAGCATGGGGTTGCGCCCCGATCTCAGGGAGATGGACCTCGGCCAGCTGAAGGCCCGCACCAAGACCCTGTTCATCCTGTGGGCCTCCATCAACCTGGTGCAGACCGCGGTCATGGGCGGCCTCCCGGTGATCTGGCTCATCATCGGTGGCGGCCCCAGCTATTCGGAGTGGGGCATTCGCTCCGTCAACGGCATGGCCTTTGCGCTCGGCCTGGCCCTGGGCATGCTCGGCTACCTTCTCTACGAGTTCACCGGCGAGAAGCGGTGGCTGGCCCTCGTCTTCCTCATGATCTTCTGGGGGATCGTCGTCATCTCCCGCAAGTTCTTCGTGGTCGCCATTCTGCAGACCGGCATTCTTTTCCTGATGACCCACAAGGTGTCCACGTCGGTCATGGTCAAGACCGCGCTCAGCCTGCTGGTCCTGATCCTGCTGTTTGGATATATCGGCGATATTCGGACCGGCCGCAGCATGATCATGCAGTACGCCTATCTGACCGTGAACTATCCGGACTGGGCCCCCAGCGGCCTGATCTGGGTCTACATGTACCTGACCACCCCAATCAACAATATCGCCAATATATTCTGGCACTTTCCACCGGAATGGAACTACACGTTCGCCAGAACGATCGATAAGCTATTCCCATCCGTGATCAGAAGTGACATCGCGGACGCGAGCAATCTGAAAACGACATACTGGCTGGTGTCGGAAGTATTCAACGTCTCGACCGCGTACTCCAATGCCTATCTCGACGTCGGCATCACCGGCGTCGCGATCTTCAATTTCATCATCGCCTGGCTGACGGCAGGCCTGTACTATCTGGGCAGGTCGGTTGCGACGAAGCTGATGTATGTGGTTTTCATGCAGGCTTTGGTGCTGACCGTATTCAACGACAACTTCACAAATCTCAACAACTGTTTTCAGATAGCCTTCATATTCTTCGCTTTTAGAGGCATCGAGCGAACCGTCGCTGGAAAGGCGGCTGTGAAAGAGGGTAACCATGGCGCTTGAACTGAGTCCCGTGACCATGCAGCGAGATCTGCAACCGATGCTGGCGCCACCACCACAGCAGCAGGAGAGCCTCGGCTCGGCGCTGTCTCGCGAACGCTGGCTCATCATCGCGTTCATCGCCATCTTCCTGGTCCTCGGCGGAATCCTCATCCGCACGCTTCCCTTGACCTACACCTCGTCGATGAGCCTCGCACCGACGGTGGACAGCCCGGGCAGCGGCGGTGGCGGCGCCGCCTCCGCATTGGCGTCGACCCTGGGGATCAACCAGGCCTCGTCCAACGACCAGGAAGTCGTGCTGAAGCTCCTGACCAGCTACGTCGTGGCCGAGCACCTGGTGCGGGAGCGGCCCGACCTGATCCGCGCGCTGTTCCGGGGCCGCTGGTCGGGCACCGAATGGGTCATGCCCTCGGGCTTCAGCGCCCAGTTGAAGGACACCATCAGCCAGATCGTCACCGGCCAGCCCGCGATCACGCAGGCGGAACCAACGCCCTACGACATCATGAACTCGCTGACGAAGCGGATCACGATCGATCGGAACCGCGACAGCGAGATCGTCCAGGCGAACTTCGAGGACAGCGACCCGGTCTTCGCCCGCGACTTCCTGTCGGCGACCTTCGCCATGGCGCAGGAGATCATCCGCGACCGGCTGGTCCGCGAGTCCACGGCCCGCATGGAGTATGCGCGCAAGACGCTGGACACGGTGACCATCGCCGAGCACCGGGATCTTCTGATCCGGCTGATGAGCGTCGAGCAGCAGAACCTGATGACGCTGGCCGGGCGGTCCGATCTCGGCTCGCGCATCATCGATCCGCCCTCCATGCCGACATCGCCGAGCGGCCCCAAGGCCATCGTGATCCTTCTGGCCATGGCCCTGCTGGGCATCCTGTGCGCCATCGTCATCATCGGCTACCGCGTCAAGCGGCGGCAGAAGGCACAGGCCGCGCGCGCTCTCGCGGCCGCCTGACGGCGGCCCGCGCACCGGCGGCGCGGCACCGCCACGCCTCCACCAGGATCTGCGCCTCGATCACGCCATGATCTTTCTCTAAGAGGAAAGAAACCAACCGAGCGTCAATTCCGGAAATGCCGCGCACGGATTCGTTTCGCATCCTTCTAGGAATGAATGCGAGTGGCCCGAGCCAAGGAACTGCGCAACAATATCGCAACGCACAATGCAAAGAGACGGGGGCATGATGTCCTTCGACACGGATAGGGCCCCGCCCGGGCCCGAGCCGGCGATCCCCGCGGATCGCGTCGCCCTGATCATCCCGACGCTGAACGCGGCGAAGCATCTCGACACCCTGATCCCGGCGCTGCAGGCGCAATCCTTCCAGCCCGGCACCCTGCTGGTCATCGACTCCAGCTCGACCGATGACACGGTGGCGCGTTTCAGCGCGGCCGGCGCCGAGGTGATCGTCATCCCGCGGTCGCAGTTCGATCACGGCGGCACCCGCCAGCGCGCGGTCAACCGCCTGTCGCCGCGGATCGAGGTGGTGGTCTTCCTGACCCAGGATGCGGTGCCCGCCGACAGCGACACCGTCGCCCGCATCGTCGGCGCCTTCACCGATCCCGAGGTCGGCGTCGCCTATGGCCGTCAGCTGCCGCATCACGGGGCGGGTGCGATCGAGGCCCATGCCCGGCTGTTCAACTATCCGCCGGAAAGCGTCGTCCTGCGCCCGCAGGATGCCGTCGGCGCCGGCATCAAGGCGACCTTCTGCTCCAACTCCTTCGCCGCCTATCGCCGACGGGCGCTGGAGCTGGTCGGCGGCTTCCCGTCCGGCACCATCTTCGGCGAGGACGCCGCGGTGACCGGCCGCATGCTGCTGTCCGGCTGGGCCAAGGCCTATGTCGCCGAGGCCCAGGTGCATCATTCGCACAGCTACCGCATCGGCGAGGAGTTCCGCCGCTATTTCGACGTCGGCGTGATGCACGCCCGTGCCCCCTGGCTGCTGGAGCGCTTCGGCAAGGCCGGCGGCGAGGGCCGCCGCTTCATGCGGTCGGAGCTGCAGCACCTGGCCCGGCACCGGCCGTTCTCGATCCCGTCGGCGATCCTGCGCAGCGCGGTCAAGCTGACGGCCTATCATTGCGGCCGGCGCGAGGCCCGCATCCCGCGCCCGCTGAAGCGGCGGATCAGCCTGAACCGGCGCTACTGGGCCTGATCGGATCGGGGCACAACCCGCCGCGCACCGCATGGTGTGACGGCGGGCCCCCTTCCCGCCCGGCCCACGATCTGCTTTAGAGGGGCCATGAGCAAGCCAGCCCCCGACCGTCCCTCCCGTTCCAACGCGGCGCAGATGGCGTCGCCCTCCTTCCGCCTGCCGGAGCTCGACCAGGACTTCCTGCTCGGCGATTCCATGCGCGGCGTGCGGCTGATGCTGGAATACGCCAAGGCCGAGGAATCGCTGCGCGCCTGGGGCGTGCGCTCCACCATCGTGGTCTTCGGCAGCGCCCGCGTCGCCGAGGACGGCCCCGGACGCCATGCCGAATGGTACGCCCAGGCGCGCGCGTTCGGCCGCATCGCCTCCGAGCGCGGCGGCGCCCTGACCGACCATGGCGGCCTGCGCGACAATGTCATCGCCACCGGCGGCGGCCCCGGCATCATGGAGGCGGCGAATCGCGGCGCGGTCGAGGCCGGGGCGCCGACCATCGGCTACAACATCACCCTGCCGCATGAGCAGGAGCCGAACGCCTGGTCGACCCCGGCGCTGACCTTCCGCTTCCACTATTTCGCCATGCGCAAGATGCACCTGGCGATGCGGGCCAACGCGCTGGTGGTGTTCCCCGGCGGCTTCGGCACCTTCGACGAGCTGTTCGAGCTGCTGACCCTGCGCCAGACCGGCAAATCCTCCGCCCTGCCGATCGTGCTGTTCGACCAGGCCTATTGGCGCGCCGTGATCGGCTTCGACGCGCTGGTCGAGCACGGCATGATCGACGCCCGCGACGTCGAGCTGTTCCGCTTCGGTGACAGCGCCGAGGAGATCTGGGCGATCCTGTCCGAGCAGGGGCTGAACCGGCGGTCGTGACCGCAGGTCGGTTCCGGCTCTGGCCTGCGGCATTTAGCGAAATGTTTGCCCGGATATAACGACGCTGTAAGATCGCGCCCGACAGGCCGGCACCCGCCCGGCCGGCGATCGGGAACGGGGAACAGGATCATGCGGATCACACGACGCGGCTGGCTCGGCGCGCTCCTGGCCGGGGCGCTGGGCGCAACCGTCGGCTTCGGGGCGCCGGCGGGCGCCCGGGCGCAGGACATCACCGTCTTCGCCGCGGCCAGCCTGAAGGACGCGCTGGACTCGATCAACACCCGGTGGCAGGCCGATGCCGGGCACAAAGCCACCATCTCCTATGCCGCCAGCTCGGCGCTGGCGAAGCAGATCGAGGCCGGGGCTCCGGCCGACGTCTTCATCTCGGCCGATCTCGACTGGATGAAATATCTGGCCGACCGCAAGCTGATCAAGCCGGAGACGCAGTCGACCCTGCTGGGCAACCGCATCGTGCTGGTGGCGCCGAAGGATTCGACGGTGCAGCTGACCATCGCGCCGGATTTCGAGCTGGCCGAGGCGCTGGGCGACGGCCACCTGGCCATGGCCGACGTCAAGGCGGTGCCGGCCGGCAAATACGGCCAGGCGGCGCTGGAGACGCTCGGCGTCTGGGCGTCGGTCAAGGACAAGGTCGCCCAGGCCGAGAATGTCCGCGCCACCCTGGCGCTGGTGTCGCGCGGCGAGGCCCCGCTCGGCATCGTCTACCAGACCGACGCCGCCGCCGACACCGGGGTCAGGATCGTCGGCACCTTCCCGGCCGACAGCCACCCGCCGATCCTGTACCCGGTGGCAGTGCTGGCCAGCAGCGACAAGCCCGAGGCCCGGGCCTTCGTCGACTACCTGAAGTCCGCCGCCGCCAAGCCCCTGTTCGAGAAGCAGGGTTTCAGCGTGGTGGCGCAGTGATCCACGCCTGCTCCGGCTGAGAGGCCCGCCCCCTCACCCGGAATCGCTGCGCGATTCCGACCTCTCCCCGAGGAGAGGTAAAACTCCCCTCTCCTCGGGGAGAGGGAGGGGCCCGGCCCGCTTGGGCCGGGAGGGTGAGGGGGCTTCGCGCCGTCGAACGAACTCGCCGGGCGTGGCAGAGTAGCCGCGACCCGTCACCCGAGAGCCACGCCAACGTGTTCGACTTCACCCCCGACGAGTTGACCGCGATCCTGCTGAGCCTGAAGGTCTCGCTCTGGGCCATGGCGGTCAGCCTGCCGCTCGGCGTGCTGGTCGCCCTGGCTCTGGCGCGCGGCCGGTTCTGGGGCAAGTCGATCCTGAACGGCGTGGTCCATCTGCCGCTGGTGCTGCCGCCGGTCGTCACCGGCTACATCCTGCTGCTGCTGTTCGGCAAGATGGGGCCGATCGGCTCCGTCCTGGCGCAGGTCGGCATCGTCTTCTCCTTCCGCTGGACCGGCGCGGCGCTGGCGGCCGGGGTGATGGGCTTCCCGCTGATGGTCCGCGCCGTCCGCCTGTCGATCGAGGCGGTCGACAGGCGGCTGGAGGCCGCGGCCGGCACCCTCGGCGCCTCGCCCCTCTGGGTGTTCCTGACCGTCACCCTGCCGCTGATCCTGCCGGGCGTGATCGCCGGCGCCATCTTGGCCTTCGCCAAGGCGATGGGCGAGTTCGGCGCCACCATCACCTTCGTCTCCAACATCCCGGGCCAGACCCAGACCCTGCCCTCGGCGATCTACACCTTCACCCAGGTGCCGGGCGGCGATCTCGGCGCGCTGCGCCTGACCCTGGTCTCGGTCGTCCTGTCGATGGCCGCCCTGCTCGCCTCCGAGGTGATGGCCCGGCGCGCCGGCGTGCAGGTGCACGCGACATGACCCTCGAGGTCGAGATCCGCCACCGCCGGGGCGATTTCGCGCTCGACATCGCCTTCACCAGCGAGGGCCGGCTGACCGCGCTGTTCGGCCGCTCCGGCGCCGGCAAGACCTCGGTGGTCAACGTCATCGCCGGGCTGGTGCGGCCGCAGCACGGCAGGGTGGTGGTCGACGGTCGTACCCTGGTCGACACCGACCGCGGCGTGGTCCTGCCGCCGCATCGCCGCCGCATCGGCTATGTCTTCCAGGAAGGCCGGCTGTTCCCGCATCTGACGGTGCGGCAGAACCTGCTCTACGGAAGCTGGTTCACGCCGAAGACCGAGCGCAGCGCCGAGTTCGGCCGCGTGGTCGAGCTGCTCGGCAT
>JAEKLZ010000393.1 GCA_019508225.1 Inquilinus limosus
ATGCGGCGGCCCAGCAGGGCCATCGCCTCGACCCCCATCCGGCGGCGCGGCTGGCGGATCGTGGTCAGCGGCGGCTCGTAGGTGCCGGCGAACTGGATGTCGTCGAACCCGGCCACGGCGACGTCGCGCGGCACCTCGCGCCCGCTGACGCGCAGCGCCCGGATGGCGCCGATCGCCATCTCGTCATTGCTGCAGAACACCGCCGTCGGCGGGGCGGGCAGGGCCAGCAGCGCCGTCATTGCCGCCTCGCCGCTCGGGATGGTGAAGTCGCCGTGGCGGACCAGGTCCGGCTCCGCCTCGAGGCCGGCCTCGCACAGGCCGGCGCCATAGCCGGCCAGGCGCTGCTGGGTCAGGATGTTGCTCTCCGGCCCGGCGATGTGGCCGATGCGGCGGTGGCCCAGCCCGGCGAGATGGGCCACGACCGCGGCCGCGGCACCGGCATTGTCGATGCCGACCACCGGCACCCGGCCGCCGGGAATCGCCTCCGACACCGCCACGATCCGGTCGTCGAAGGCGCGGTCGCGCTGCAGCCGCGGCGGCAGCCGGCCGTTCAGCAGGATCAGCCCGTCGACCGCGCCGGTCAGCATCTGGCCGGCGTGGCGGTCCTCGCGCGCCGGGTCCTTGGCGGTGTTGCCGACCAGCATGCTGAAGCCGCGGGCCGCCGCCTCCTCCTCGATTCCTAGCAGGACCTCGGAGAAGAACGGGTTGCCGATGTCTGGCACCAGCACCAGGATCTGCCGCGCCTCCTGCCGCCTGAGGCCGCGCGCCAGCGGGTTCACGGCATAGCCGGTCTGGCGCACCGCCGCCTCGATCCGCTCGCGCGTTTCGGGCGTGACCAGGGGAGAGCCGGTCAGCGCCCGGCTCACCGTCGCCACCGAAACCCCGGCCAGCCGAGCGATGTCGACCATCCGGGTGCGGTTCCGACCATTCACAGGAGAGGACAATATTCGATCCTCGATTCCACGGTTGACGCCCCAATGTAATCGATTGTACGATCCGGTCAAAATACGGAATGCGCTGCAGTTCCAGTGTTCGCCGCCCGTTCTGTGGGGTGGTGATGGGTTCGTTGAGCCGGTAACCGAATAAATCGAGGGAGGAGTCTTATGAATTTTCCCCAGCAACTTCTGCTGTCCGTCGCGTTTTGCAGTGCAATATCGGCGGGGGCTGCAGGAACGGCGGCGGCGCAGACCGTCGACGTGATCCATTGGTGGACCAGCGGCAGTGAATCCAAGGCGATCGGCGTGTTCGCCGAGGAGTTCAAGAAGCGCGGCGGCACCTGGATCGACAGCGCCGTGGTCGGTGGTACCGCGGCGCGGCAGGCGGCGATGAACCGGATCGCGGGCGGCGACGCGCCGGGCGCAATCCAGTGGAACATCGGCGTCGCCGTCACCAACCTGGCGAAGGAAGGGCTGCTGGCCGATCTCGACGACCTCGCGGCCGCCGGCAAGTGGCAGGAGAAGCTGCCGCCGCTGATCGTCAAGAACGCCTCATATGACGGCCATTTCTACGCCGTGCCGACCGACATCCATGGTGACAACTGGCTGTGGTACTCGACCAAGATCTTCCAGGAGATGGGCGCCGAGCCGCCGAAGACCTGGGACGAGTTCTTCCCCCTCGCCGACAAGATCAAGGCCAAGGGCTACGTCGCGCTCGGCGTCGGCGGCGAGCCGTGGCAGGAGGCGCTGCTGTTCCGCTCCGTCCTGATCGGCGCCGGCGGCAAGGAGACCTACCGCAAGGTCTATGTCGACCACGACGCCGCGGCCGCGGGCGGGCCGGAGATGGTCAAGGCCTTCGAGACCTTCGGCAAGCTGCGCGCCTATGTCGACCAGGGCAGCGCCGGCCGGAAGTGGAACGACACCACCACCATGGTCGCCACCAACAAGGCGGCGATGCAGATCATGGGCGACTGGGCCAAGGGCGAGTTCGCCGCCGCCGGCCTGACCCCGGGCAAGGAGTTCGGCTGCGCCCGGCCGCCGGGCAACCAGGACGCCTATGTTCTGACGGTCGACGTCTTCGCCTTCCCGAAGCTGGACGATGCCGAGAAGACCAAGGCCCAGAAGCTGCTGGCCGAAGTGATGATGGACCCGGCCACCCAGGTCGCCTTCAACAAGTTCAAGGGCGCCCTGCCGCCGCGGACGGACGCCGAGGTCGGCAGCCTCGACATCTGCTCGCAGGAAGGCCAGAAGGTGATGTCCAAGGTCGAGAACCAGCTGCCGAATACGGCGCTGGCCTTCAGCAACGACGTCGAAGGCCAGCTGCAGGACCTGATCACCCAGTTCTGGACCAGCCCGGAGATGAAGCCGGAGGACGCGGCCAAGCAGTTCTCCGAGATCGTCGCCAACGCCGACATCTGACCGACCACCTCAACCGGATCGCTCCGCCGTCACTGCGGGGCGGTCCCCGGGAGGGATCATGGCTGCGCTCCGCATCCGATACCTGACGGCCAAGGCCGTGGTCGCGCCGACCGTGCTGGTCATGGCCACGTGCTTCTACGGCGCCATCCTCTGGACCATCTATATCTCCTTCACCCGGTCCAGCCTGGTGCCGAATTACGACTTCGCCGGCATCGCCCAGTACGTCCGGCTGTTCGGCACCGCGCGCTGGTACACCGCCTTCGGCAACATGTTCGTGTTCGGCGGGCTGTTCATCGCCCTGGCCCTGGTTCTGGGCACGCTGCTGGCGGTACTGATCGACCAGAAGGTGAAGGGGGAAGGGGTGTTCCGCACCATCTTCTTGTACCCGCTGTCGATGTCCTTCATCGTCACCGGCCTGGCCTGGCAGTGGTTCCTGAACCCGGCCATGGGGCTGCAGGACTTCGTCCGCGGCCTGGGCTGGGAAAGCTTCACCTTCGACTGGATCGTCGACCGCGACCGCGCCATCTACACCCTGGTGCTGGCTGCGGTCTGGCACTCCTCCGGCCTCATCATGGCGATCATGCTGGCCGGGCTGCGCGGCATCGATCATGAGATCTGGCGCGCTGCCAGGGTCGAGGGCATTCCGCGCTGGCGCACCTATCTGTCGATCGTGCTGCCGATGCTGCGGCCGCTGGTCGTCACCTGCGTCGTGCTGCTGGCGATCGCGGTGGTGAAGAGCTACGACCTGGTCGTCGCCATGACCCGGGGCGGCCCCGGCAATGCCACCGACATGCCGGCCAAGTTCGTGGTCGACCTGACCTTCGAGCGCGCCAATATCGGCCTGGCCTCGGCCGGCGCCGTGGTCATGCTGGTCGCGGTGCTGGCGGCGCTGGCGCCCTATCTCTACATCGAGCTGTCGCGGAGGGCGCGATGACCCACACCGCCGTCGCCGGCGCGTCCCGGACGCAAAGTCCCGCGCGCGCGGCCCGCCGGCCGGCCCGCAAGGTGTCGGCAAGCCGCGCCGGGCTCTACGCCGTCCTGGTGCTGGCCGCGCTGTTCTTCGCCATCCCGCTGCTGATCGTGCTGTCGACCTCGCTGAAGCCGATGGACGAGATCCGCGAGGGCTCGATCTTCGCCCTGCCGATGGCGCCGACCCTGGAGCCCTGGTCGAAGGCCTGGCTGTCGGCCTGCACCGGGCTGTTCTGCGACGGGCTGCATGTCGGCTTCTGGAACTCGATCCGCATCCTGGTGCCGAGCGTGATCCTGTCGGTGCTGGCCGGGGCGCTGAACGGCTATGCCCTGGCGCAGTGGCGCTTCCGCCATGCCGACAAGATCCTGACCGCGCTGATGCTGGGCGCCTTCATCCCGTACCAGGTGATCCTGTATCCGCTGGTCAAGATCTTCTCCAACATGGGCCTGTACGGCACGTTGCCCGGCATCGTGCTGATCCATGTGATCTTCGGCCTGCCGACGCTGACCCTGATCTTCCGCAACTTCTACGCCGGCCTGCCGGAGGAGCTGGTGAAGGCGGCGCGGGTCGACGGCGCCGGCTTCTTCCGCATCTTCCTCCAGATCATGCTGCCGATGTCGGTCAACATCCTCATGGTCGCCCTGATCCTGCAGGTCACCGGCATCTGGAACGACTACCTGCTGGGCTACATCTTCGCCGGCCGCGAGAACCTGCCGATGACGGTCCAGCTCAACAACATCGTCAACACCACCACCGGCACGATCGAGTACAACGTCAACATGGCGGCCACGGTGCTGACCGCGCTGCCGCCGCTGCTCGTGTACTTCCTGTCCGGCCGGTACTTCGTCCGCGGCATCGCCTCGGGCGCCGTGAAAGGATAGGCCCATGTCCGCCGGCATCCAGATCCGCAGCCTGAACAAGTCCTACGGCGCGCTGCATGTGCTGCGCGAGATCGACATCGAGGTCGATCCCGGCGCCTTCACCGTGCTGCTCGGCCCGTCCGGCTGCGGCAAGTCAACCCTGCTCAACGCCATCGCCGGCCTCGACGACGTCGATTCCGGCGAGATCGTGATCGGCGGCGTCGACGTCACCGACGCCGAGCCGAGCGCCCGCGGCCTGGCCATGGTGTTCCAGTCCTACGCCCTCTACCCGACCATGACGGTGCGCAAGAACCTGTCCTTCGGCCTGCGCGTCAGCCGCATGCCGAAGGAGGAGGTGGAGAAGCGCGTCGCCTGGGCCGCCGACCTGCTGCAGATCCGCGAGCTGCTGGACCGCAAGCCCGGCCAGCTGTCGGGCGGGCAGCGCCAGCGCGTGGCGATCGGCCGGGCCCTGGTGCGAGACGCCCAGGTCTTTCTGTTCGACGAGCCGCTGTCCAACCTCGACGCCAAGCTGCGCACCGAGATGCGGGTCGAGATCAAGCGCCTGCACCAGGAGCTGGGCTCGACCATTG
Source organism: Inquilinus limosus (assembly GCA_019508225.1). Lineage (GTDB taxonomy): Bacteria > Pseudomonadota > Alphaproteobacteria > DSM-16000 > Inquilinaceae > Inquilinus > Inquilinus limosus_D. Next base: position 4,775 of record JAEKLZ010000393.1, read on the forward strand.
TCTACGTCACCCACGACCAGATCGAGGCGATGACGCTGGCCACCCGGATCGCGGTGATGAAGGGCGGGCAGGTCGAGCAATATGCCGACCCGCAGACGCTCTACGAAAAGCCGGCGACCCTGTTCGTGGCCGGCTTCGTCGGGTCGCCGGCGATGAACTTCCTGCCCGGCACGGTGGTCGGGGGTGGCGGCGTCAATGCCCGGATCGAGGGCCACGACCTGCCGCTCGCCGGCTATCCCTTCCTGTCCGAGCCCGCGGCGGGGGACGAGATCGTGCTCGGCTTCCGGCCCGAGGATATCGGCCTGGCCGAGGACGGCGCACCCGGCGTCCAGGTCGAGGCGCCGCTGCTCTTCACCGAGCCGATGGGCGCCGACACGCTGGCCTGGTTCGACCTGGCCGGCAAGCGCGTCTCCGTCCGCCTGTCGCCGGACCGGGCGCGGGCGCTGTCGGGCGGTGCCCGGCTGGCGCTCGACCTGTCCAAGGCCTCCCTGTTCAGCACCCAGACCGAGCGCCGGCTGTAAGGCCGGGCTCCCGAAACCACGAGGAAGCGATGTCCACTCCGGATGTGATCTCCATCCAGCTCTACAGCCTCCGCAACTATGGCGAGCTCGACAAGCAGCTCGACGCCGTGGCGGCCGCCGGCTACCGCCATGTCGAGACGATCCAGTCGCATTTCGAGGATGCCGCCGGCACCCGTCGCAAGCTCGATAGCCGCGGCCTGACCGCGTCGTCCGGCCATATCGGCCTGCCGGCGCTGCGCGAGCGGCTGGACTGGGTGGTCGAAGGCGCCAAGACCGTCGGCCTGACCCAGCTGTTCATGCCGGCCCTGCCGACGGAGGAGCGCAAGGGCGACGGCGCCCGCTGGCGCCAGGCCGGGCAGGAGCTGGGCGAGTTCGCCGCCAGGCTGGCCGACAAGGGCATTAAGCTCGGCTACCACAACCATCACTGGGAGCTGGAGGCGATGGAGGACGGCCGGCCGGCGCTGGCCCATTTCTTCGACGGCGCCAACGGCCATCCGCTGACCTGGCAGGTCGACGTCGCCTGGCTTGCGCGCGGCGGGGCCAACCCGTCCGAGTGGCTGGTGAAGGAGAAGGCCCGCGTCGCCTCGGCCCATGTCAAGGACATCGCCCCAGCCGGCCAGAAGACCGACGAGGATGGCTGGACCGATGTCGGCACCGGCACGCTCGACTGGCCGCGGCTGTGGCGCGAATGCCGGGCGGCGGGCGCCGAGTGGATGGTGGTCGAGCACGACAACCCCAAGCACCCCGACGCCTTCG
>JAEKLZ010000394.1 GCA_019508225.1 Inquilinus limosus
TGAACGTCGCCCCGCCGGACTCCGCCAGGATCTTCGTGATCGCCGCCGTCAGCGACGTCTTCCCATGATCCACGTGGCCGATCGTGCCGATGTTGCAGTGCGGCTTCGTCCGCTCAAACTTCGCCTTCGCCATTCTCTCGAAACCCTAATTCGTTCGCGGTTGGGACCTGTGTATCCACGGAACTGGAGCGGGTGAAGGGAATCGAACCCTCGTATTCAGCTTGGAAGGCTGCTGCTCTACCATTGAGCTACACCCGCCCGGTGGTCCGGGACGCGCCATGTCCTCGACCGTGACATCGAAGCCAAGCGGGCTTTGGTGGAGGGGGCTGGATTCGAACCAGCGTACGCTATGCGGGCAGATTTACAGTCTGCTGCCTTTAACCACTCGGCCACCCCTCCAAAGGGCTTCGCCGCACGGCTCGGCGAATGGCGGGGCGGAATATCGACATCCCTGCGCGGAAGTCAAGCATGCGTGATACGAAAATCGTAAACTTGACCCAGACGGCCCCACAGCGCACAGGACGGCGATGACCCGCACACCCCAGAACCGCCCGCCCCATGCCGCCCCGTCCCACGCCCCACGGCCCAACCCAACCCAGGGCCAGCGCCCGGATCAGCGCGGCCCCGGCGGCCGCGCGCCGGACGGACGGCCGCCGGCGCGCGAGCCCGACCGCTACCTCTACGGCGTCCATGCCGCCGTGGCCGCGATCCTGAATCCGGACCGCGAGATCACCCGGGTGCAATGCACCGAGGCCGGCCTGGCGAATCTGTCCGACGCCCTGGCGCAGGCGGCCGAGGCCGGCATCGACCGCCCGGCGCCGGAGATCGTCGACCGCGCCCTGATGGACCGCTTCCTCAAGGGCGCGGTGCACCAGGGCATCGCGCTCGAGATCAAGCCGCTGGACGCGCCGGACATCGACGATCTCGGCCGCGAGGCGGAGCTGCGCGACGCCACCCAGGGGCGCGCCGTGGTGGTGGTGCTGGACCAGGTGACCGATCCGCACAACATCGGCGCCATCCTGCGCTCGGCCGCCGCCTTCGGCGCGCTGGCGGTGATCGTCACCGACCGCAACACGCCGGAGGTCACGGGCGTGCTGGCCAAGGCGGCGTCGGGCGCGGTCGAGCACGTGCCGCTGACGCGGGTGAAGAATCTGGCCCGCGCCCTCGAATCGCTCGGCGAATGGGGCTTCCACCGGATCGGCCTGGCCGAGGAGGGCGAGGTGTCGCTGGCCGAGGCGATGCGGGGTGACCGAGTGGCGCTGGTGCTTGGGGCCGAGGGCGAAGGCCTGCGCCACCTGACGCGCGAGACCTGCGACGTGCTGGCCAAGCTGTCGACCCAGGGCCCGATCGGCAGCCTGAACGTCTCCAACGCCGCCGCCATCGCGCTGTACGAGGCGGCAAAGGGGAGCTGAGCCTTCTTGTCGGTTGCACGCATATGACCATATAATGTGTCCATATGGCAACCTGAGATGGACACCATGAATGCCAAGACGATGGGGGCCGCCGAGTTCAAGGCCTCTTGCCTGCGCGTCATCGATCAGGTCGCGACGGACCATCGGCCGGTGACGATCACCAAGCGTGGCCGACCGGTGGCGGTATTGTCGCCGGCTCCCGCGGAGACGGATCGTTCCGGCATCGTCGGCGCGCTGCGTGGAACTGTGCTGCGCTACGATGATCCCTTCGGGCCGGCGGCGGATCCGTCGGACTGGAGCGCCGGCGCGTGATCGTTGCCGACACCCATGTGCTGATCTGGGCCGTGCAGGATGACGAGCGGCTCGGTCCCGCGGCTCGCAACACAGTGGAGTCGGCGGCTCGGGCGGATGGGCTGACCATAGCCGCCATCACGCCCTGGGAGATCGCCATGCTGGCACAGAAGGGCCGCTTGGCGCTGGGACGCGAGGTCGGCGCCTGGATCGATGCCGCCCTGGCGCTGCCGGGCGTCAGGTTGGCCCCGCTGCTGCCGGCCATCGCCGTCGACAGCGTCCGGCTGCCAGGCGGCATGCATGCCGATCCGGCCGATCGCATGATCGTCGCCACGGCGCGGCATCTGGGTTTGCCGCTGCTGACTGCCGATGGCGCTCTGCTCGCCTATGGCGCGGCCGGGCACGTGGCTGTCATCGATGCGGGACGATAGGGGAGAGAACCCCTTGGCTGCGCCACGCGAAGCCCGTAAGGGCGAAGCGTGGTGGGCCCGGCAGGATTCGAACCTGCGACAACACCGTTATGAGCGGCGGGTTCTAACCGCTGAACTACAGGCCCGTCCGGCGCCCTTCTAGCAAGCAGCGCCCTCCGGGGAAAGCCGGTTGCGGCGCCCGGCGTGGGCCACCGGGCACCGCAACCGGGTCGGCTTGGCCTACTGGGCCTTCTGTCCGCCGGCCATCATCTGCTTGATGATGCCGACGATGACCATCAGAACGCCGCCGCCGACGCCGCCACCGACCACCTGGCCGATGATCGAGCCGATGTCGAGGCTGCCGCTGGCGGCCGCCGCGCCCAGGCTGGGCACGATCGCCCCCAGGATCTGGCCGCCGATGCCGCCGCCGACGATGCCGGCGATCGAGTTCCACAGGGTGCCGAGATTGTACTGCTTGATCGCGGCGCCGGCGATATTGCCGCCGACCGCACCTGCCACGAGCTGGATGATCAACGTCACGATGTCCATCGGATCTCCTTCCGATCGATGGAGCGCCGTCGGGCGGTGCGGCGCAAAGGCAACCGACTCGCCGAATCATCGGCACCGCACAAATAATCATGCGCCTCGACCCGCCTCGTCTCAAGAGATATTTGGGAACGGACGGAGACCGCCGCCCTGCGATTCAAGAAGCTGCGGCGTCGTCATTGGACGCTTTTGGCGATTCTATTGTCGGATCTACACCCTCGTTACGACTCCGGACGGGATCGGTTCACAACCGGGAGGAAGTCCGCCGGGGCCGATCACCGCCCCACCGCAGGAGACGCTGCCGGCGGCGAGGTCGATCGCCATCGGTCCTCACCGACCAGCACCGGACCGGCCGAGATAAAAGAACACTTTAATTTTGCTGTTCCTTAAATAACACCAATCAAATGGATTGATATTTGCGGCTATCCTCCGAATCTTTGTCCTATCGCCGCCCCAGCCAGAGATCATCGCCATGCGCGCCTCCGTTTCCGTCCTCGTCGCCGCCGCGACGCTGCTGGCCCTGGCCGCCCCGGCGCAGGCCGAGACCGACACGCTGCGGATCGCGCAGCAATTCGGCATCTCCTACCTGCCGATGATCGTGGCCAAGCAGCAGAAGCTGATCGAGGCGGCGGTCACCGAGGCCGGGCTGCCGGCGCCGGAGATCGAGTGGATCCAGGTCAGCGGTGGTGCTGCGATGAACGAGGCGCTGCTGTCCGGCAGCCTGGACGTGGCCGCGGCGGGGGCGCCGCCGGCAATCACGCTGTGGGCCAAGACCCGCGGGTCGATCGACGTCAAGGGCATCGCCGCGCTGGGCTCGATGCCGATCTACCTGACCACCAGCAATCCGCAGGTGAAGACGCTGGCCGACTTCACCGACAAGGACCGGATCGCCCTGCCGGCGGTCAAGGTCGGGTTCCAGGCGGTGCTGCTGCAGATGGCGGCGGCGCAGGCCTTCGGCGAGGACCAGGCGACCAGGCTGGACGACCTGACCGTCAGCATGGCGCATCCGGACGCGACCGCGGCCCTGCTGTCCGGCAGCGCCGAGGTCACCGCCAATTTCGGCGCCCCGCCGTTCCAGAACCAGCAGCTGCAGGACCCGAAGATCCACCGGGTGCTGAGCAGCTTCGACGTGCTGGGCGGGCCGCACACCTTCAACGTGATCTACGCCACCGGCGCCTTCTACGACGAGAACCCGAAGACGGTGGCGGCGATCGTCACCGCGCTGGACCGCGCCGACCAGTTCATCCAGGCCCATCCGGCCGAGGCGGCGAAGCTGTACATCGTGGCTGAATCCTCGAAGCTGCCCGAGCCTTTCGTCGAGGCGCTGATTACCGCCGCCGATACGCGCTACACCGTGGCGCCCGAGAACATCCTGAAATTCGTCGAGTTCCAGCACCGCATCGGCCAGATCAAGACCACCACGACCGACTGGCGCGACCTGTTCTTCCCGCCGCTGCACGACCGGCAGGGCAGCTGAGATGGCGGCCCCTGCCCTCGCTTTGGCCTCCGACGCCGCAGCCGCGCCGCCTGCCCTGCAGGTGGAGGGAGTCACCCTGTCCTATGCCGTCGACGACAGGACGGTGACGGCGGTCGAGGATGTCAGCCTGGAGATCCGCCGCGGCGAGCGGCTGGTGCTGCTGGGCCCGTCCGGCTGCGGCAAGTCGAGCCTGCTGAAGAGCATCGGCGGCTTCCTGCCGCCCGCATCCGGCCGGGTGCTGCTGGACGGGCGGCCGGTGTCGCGCCCCGGGCCCGACCGGATGATGGTGCTGCAGGATTTCGAGCAGCTGCTGCCCTGGCTGACGGTGCGGCGCAACCTGGTCGCGGCCCTGTCCTGGGCCAGGCGCACCCGCCGGGCCGAGGCCGAGGCGATCGCCGACGACATGCTGCAGCGCGTCGGCCTGGCACGGGTGGCCGACCAGTATCCGAGCACCCTGTCGGGCGGCATGAAGCAGCGCGTCGCCATCGCCCGCGCTCTGGCGCTGCGGCCCGAGGTGCTGCTGATGGACGAGCCCTTCGCCGCGCTGGACGCCATGACCCGGCGCCGGATGCAGGAGGAGCTGCTGGCGCTGTGCGAGGAGACCGGCGTCACCACCATCTTCGTCACCCATGCGATCGACGAGGCGATCGTGGTCGGCAGCCGGATCGTGGTGATGACCGCGCACCCCGGCCGGATCCGCGCCGTGATCGACCTGCCGGGCGGCCGCGGCCCGGACCGGGGCGATCCGGCTTTCGCCGCACTGGAGGCCCGGATCGGCGGGCTGATCGCCGACCAGATCGGTCGGGCAGAGGCGGAGGCCGTCGATGGTTGACTATCAGGGCCTGCTGCAGGCTGGGTCGCCGCTGCGCCCGGCCAAGGCCGAGGCGGCGCCCGTACGGCGCTGGATCGGCACCGGCGCCTGGCGCCGCGTCCTGATCCTGGCGGCGCTGGCGGCGCTGTGGGAGGCCGCCGCGCGGATCGTCGGCAGCCCGCTGCTGCTGCCCGGCTTCCTGACCACCCTGGCGGCCTTCGGCGAAGGCGTGGCGAGCGGCGAGCTGCCGCTGCGCACCCTGGCCTCGCTGCAGGTGCTGGTGGCGGGCTACGCCATCGGCGTGGTCGCGGCGGCAATCCTGGCCGGGCTGGCCACTGCCAGCCGGCTGGGGGCCGAGTTGCTGTCGACCCTGACCGCGATGTTCAACCCGCTGCCGGCCATCGCGCTGCTGCCGATCGCCCTGCTATGGTTCGGCCTGGGCACGCCCAGCCTGCTGTTCGTGATCGTCCATTCGGTGCTGTGGCCACTGGCGCTGGCAGCCCATTCCGGCTTCCGCGCGGTGCCGCGGCCGCTGGCCATGGTCGGGCAGAATCTCGGCCTCGGCGGCGCCGCCTATGTCACCCGCATCCTGGTGCCGGCCGCCTTTCCGGCGATCCTGGCCGGGCTGAAGATCGGCTGGGCCTTCGCCTGGCGCACCCTGATCGCCGCCGAGCTGGTGTTCGGCGTCTCCTCCCGCTCCGGCGGGCTGGGCTGGTTCATCTACGTCAACCGCAACCAGCTGGAGACGGCCAACGTCTTCGCCGGCCTGCTGACCATCATCCTGATCGGCCTTCTGGTCGAAAGCCTCTTGTTCCGCACCCTGTCCCGGCTCACCGTCGAGCGCTGGGGCATGCAGAACCCCTAGATCGACGGAAACGGAAACGCCGCCATGTCCTTCACCACCCGTCCCCTGTCCGGGCTGCTGGGCCTCGAGATCTCCGGACTCGACCTCGCCGGCCCGCCGGACGACGCCACCTTCGCCCGGGTCAAGTCGCTGTTCGAGGCGAACTCGGTCGTGGTGTTCCGCGACCAGCGGATCACGCCGGAGCAGCACATCGCTTTCAGCCGCCGCTTCGGCGAGCTGGAGATCCATGTGCAG
>JAEKLZ010000395.1 GCA_019508225.1 Inquilinus limosus
CGCATCAACAACCGCAAGCTGCTGCAGGGCTATCTGCTCGACCAGGGGCTGACGGCCGAGGGCGTCGGCGCGGCGCTGAAGGTGATCGACGCGATCGAGAAGGTCAGCCGCGAGCGCACTTTGGCGGACCTCGCCACCCACGCCGGCATCGACGCTGCGACGGCGGCGCGGATCGTCGACCTGGTCACCCGGCCGGTGACCATCGCCGAGTTGCGCGCGATCGAGGGCGGTGATCTCTACCGTGAGGGGCTGGACGAGCTCGGCCAGGTCGCCGACGGCCTCGCCGCCTTCCAGGTGCCGGCGCATCGCTGGCGCATCGACCTCGCCATCGTCCGCGGCCTCGACTACTACACCGGCACGGTCTACGAGACCCAGCTGGTGGCCAATCCGGAGGTCGGCAGCATCTGCTCCGGCGGCCGCTACGAGGACCTGGCCAGCAACTACACCAAGGCGAAGCTGCCGGGCGTCGGCATCTCGATCGGCGTCACCCGCCTCCTGTCCCGCCTGTTCGATGCCGGCCTGCTGAAGCCCGGCGCCGCCACCCCGGCCGCGGTGCTGGTGACGGTGATGGACCGGGCGCAGCTGCCCTACTACCTCGGCCTGGCGACGGCGCTGCGCTCGGCCGGCATCGCCACCGAGCTGTTCACCGAGGGCAAGAAGGTCGGCGACCAGCTGAAATACGCCGACAAGAAGGGCTTCCGCCTGGCCGTGATCGCCGGCGAGACCGAGATCGCCGCCGGCACGGCCGTGCTGAAGACCCTCTCGTCGGGCGAGCAGTCCACCCATCCGCAGGGCGACTTGGCCGACGCCGTGCGGCGGGTGCTCGCCGGGTAGCCATGGAGCTGCCGGCCGCCCTGCGCGTCGCGGTCGACCGGGCGCTGGAGGGCGTCGCCCTGGCCGAGCTGTCGGCGGCGGCGGCGCGGCTGTCGCAGCGCTATCGGGCCGAGTTGCGCGACGGCCGCTTCCATGTCGACGGCGACCGGGCTGTCCAGGCCTATCTCGCCACCAGGCTGCCGGCCACCTACGCGGCGGTCCGTGCCTGCCTGGACGCGGTGGCCGAGCGCCGGCCGGACTTCGCCCCGACGCACCTGCTCGACGCCGGGGCCGGGCCGGGCACCGCGCTGTGGGCTGCGGCCGGGACCTGGCCGGGTCTGTCCGGCGCCACCCTGCTGGAGGGCAGCGCCGCCTTCCGCGACTGGGGCGCCCGGCTGGCCGGCGACGCGGTCCCACCCGCGGAGTGGCCGGCCGCCGACCTGGCCCAGCCGCTGCCGCCGCTGCCGGCGCATGACCTCGTCATCCTGTCCTATGTGCTGGACGAGCTGGCGCCGGACCGGCGCGACGCCCTGGTCGACGGGCTGTGGGCGGCGACCGCCGACCTGCTGCTGATCGTCGAGCCCGGCACCCCTGCCGGCTGGCGCCGCATCCTCGACGCCCGGTCCCGTCTGGTCGCGGCCGGCGGTCATGTCGCGGCGCCGTGCCCGCATGGCCGCGCCTGCCCGCTGGTGGACCCCGACTGGTGCCATTTCTCGCGGCGCGTCGCCCGTTCGCGCCTGCACCGCCAGGCCAAGGGCGGCGAGGTGCCGTGGGAGGACGAGAAGTTCGCCTATGTCGCGATCTCGCGCCGGCCGGCCGCGCCGATCACAGGCCGCGTCATCGCCCCGCCCCGCGGCGCCGGCTCCCGCATCGATCTGCGGCTGTGCGCGCCGGACGGCGTGACGGAACGGACGGTGACGAAGCGCGACGGCGTGCTGCTGAAGACGGCCCGGCGCCTGACATGGGGTGACGCACTGGAGACCGAGCCTCCGTGACTACCGGCCGTCCTCCACGCGCAGCAGCTCGACCGTCGGCGGCGAGGCCAGGATTTCGCTGAAAGCGTGCATCCAGCGGTTCGTCTCCTCGTCGTCGCCGATCCCCCGTTCGCGGAACCGGTCGAATTGGTCCAGGCTGGTCAGCTCGACCTCGAATTGCAGCGCCGCCCCGCCCTGGCCGCGGGTCAGCGGCACCAGCAGCCGGGCCTTGAGCCGGTTGGCCCGGGCGGCCTCGACCTCGCGGTGGATGAAGTCGATCGCGCTCTGGCGGTTCACAGGCTGAACGTCGTACGAGAATCGAGCGATATACATGCGGGTCCCTCCTGGGGCGCTGGGGCGGTCCTATGGGGACAACACCCCGGCTCCCGCTTTCGGCTCACCGCCGTTTTCACCGCGCGTCACCCATCGACCTGCGCGATCGCCCGCCGGGCTCGCGCCTCGAGAGACCGTTTGGAAATGCGCTGGTGTGAGTCGGCTGGCGGTGGTGTCGAGAACCGGAGCGCAGCGCACATTGGTGCGTGAGCACCGGAAGCGGAGACACCGCCGTCAGACGGCCGCACCAGTAGCATTTGCGGACGGTCTCAATCCGCCTCCACCGCCGAGGCGTGGCTGCGCAGCTCCTCGATGAACACCCGGCTGTTCTCGGTGTAGTCGACCGGCACGCTGACCAGGTGCACGCCGCCCTGGGCGAAGGCCTGCTCCAGGGTCGGCGCGAAGGCCTCGGCCGACTCCACCTTCCAGCCGGTGGCGCCATAGGCCTGGGCGTAGGTCACGAAATCCGGGTTGCCGAAGGTCAGGCCCCAATCGGCGAAGCCCTGCGCCTCCTGCTTCCAGCGGATCATGCCGTAGGCGTTGTCGACCAGGATCACCACGACCAGGTTCAGCTTCAGCCGGATCGCCGTCTCCAGCTCCTGCGAGTTCATCATGAAGCCGCCGTCGCCGCACACCGCCATCACCCGGCGGTCCGGATGCAGCATCGCCGCCGCCATGGCCGAGGGCAGGCCGGCGCCCATGGTCGCCAGCGCGTTGTCCAGCAGGATGGTGTTGGCGATGTGGGTGCGGTAGCTGCGGGCGAACCAGATCTTGTACATGCCGTTGTCCAGCGCGACGACGCCGTCATCCGGCATCACCGCGCGCACATCGTGGACGATGCGCTGCGGCAGCAGCGGGAACCGGTCGCTGGTGCCGTCCGCCGCCACCTTTTCCAGGATGGTCCGGCGCAGCCCGGCGAAGGCCTCGGCCGCGGTCGGGTGCGGCCCGCCGAAGACCTCGGCGATGCGGGCCAGCGAGGCGCCGATGTCGCCCACCACCTCATGGTCGGGGAAATACACCTCGGCGATGTCGGCCGGCTGGTAGCCGACATGGATCACGGTCTGCCCCGCCTGCTCCATGATGAAGGGCGGCTTCTCGACCACGTCATGGCCGATCGCCAGGATCAGGTCGGCCTTGGTCACCGCATCGTGCAGGTAGTCGCCCTCGGACAGGGCGGCGGTGCCGATATAGAGGCCGGAATTGCCGTCGACCGCGCCCTTGCCCATCTGGGTGTTGAAGAACGGGATGCCCATCCGGCGCACGAAATCGGACAGCGCCGGCACCAGGTGGCGGCGGTTGCCGGCGGCGCCGATCATCACCAGCGGGCGCTCGGCCGCGCGCAGCATCCCGGCGGCGGTGGCGATGGCCCCGTCGTTCCCCACCGGCAGCTCCAGCGGGTGCAGCGGCACCGGCCCCAGCCCGTCGGGCGCCGGAAAGGCGGCGATGTCCTCCGGCAGCTCCAGATGCACCGGGCCCGGCCGCTCCTCCTGGGCGATGCGGAAGGCGTTGCGCACCAGGGTCGGGATCGCGCCGGTGCTGACGATCTGGCGCGAGAACTTGGTCAGCGGCCGCATGGTGGCGACGATGTCGACGATCTGGAACTGCGCCTGGCGGCTCTTCAGGATCGGCTTCTGGCCGGTGATCATCACCATCGGCATGGCGCCCAGCAGGGCATAGGCGGCGCCGGTGGTCAGGTTGAGGGCGCCGGGCCCGAGCGTGGTCAGGCAGACGCCGGCCTTGCCGGTCAGCCGGCCGTAGGTCGCGGCCATGAAGGCGGCCGACTGCTCGTGCCGGGTGACGATCAGCTCGATGCCGGAGCGGCGGAGCGATTCGACGATGTCGAGATTCTCCTCGCCGGGCACGCCGAAGACGCGGTCCACGCCCTCATTGACCAGGGCCTCGACGAGAAGGTCGGAGCCGGTCCGTTGCGCAGCCATGATGGTCATCTCCTGCTGGGCGGTGCGATGTGCCCTGCAAAGATAGGCGCTAAGCCGCGGCGATGACATGACCGTGCCGCAGGGCAGACGGACACGGCGCGCACGGGCGGCATGGCCGCGGCGGTGGCGATAGCCGCCTTGCGATGCGATGCTGTCCGCGCCACCCGCCGCATTGACCGCGCCCCGCCGAAGGTATTCTCTCCCGCCATGCAAGACGGATTGCCGCCGGACTGGGACTGCCGACCGATCGCCGACAGGCATCGTGCGGGGCTGGAGGCGCTCGGCCTGTGGCTGGTCGACGCGACGCGGCGGCCGGTGCCGCTCAAGGGCCTGTTCCCGGGGTTCTGCGAGCGGGTGGCGCAGACCATCGTGCCGGCCTGGCGGATCCATATCGGGCTCGAGGTGCTGCATCCCGAGATCAGCGGCACCATGCTGGTCTGGAGCGACGAGACCATCGAGTTCGGCGAGCGGGCCCGGCAGGGCGTTATGCAGAGCACGGGCTATCTCACCAGCCCGACCAAGATCGTCGACGACACCGAGCGGGCGTATCGCCGGCGGCTCGACGGCGATGTCGGCGACATGCCGCTGCTGCAGGAGCTGCAGCAGCAGGGCTCGACCGACTATCTGATCACGCCGCTGCCCTTCCTCGACACCAGCCGCACCCGCTTCCTGTCCTTCGCCACCCGGCAGCCGGGCGGCTTCGACGATGACGACCTGAAGGCGCTGGACACCGCGGCGCGGCTGTTCAGCCCCTATGCCGAGCGCCAGGTGTGGAAGCGCATCGCGCTCGACCTGCTCGACACATATGTCGGCGCCCGCACCAGCCAGCGCATCGTCGAGGGCCAGATCGAGCGCGGCGAGGTCGACTGGATCGAGGCGGCGATCTGGCTGGCCGACATGCGCGCCTTCACCCGGCGCAGCGAGACCAACGCCATCCGCGACGTGGTGGCGATGCTGAACGGCTGGTTCGGCGACATGGGCGTGGCGATCGAGGCCGAGGGCGGCGAGATCCTGAAGTTCATCGGCGACGCGGTGCTGGCGATCTTCCCGGTGACGGCGGAGACCGACCGCGGCACCGCCTGCGCCGCCGCCCTGGCCGCGGCCGAGGCCTTCTGCGCCAAGGTCGACGCCACCAATGCCGAGCGCGGGCTGGCCGGGCCGGACGCGGTCGATTTCGGCATCGGCCTGCATCTCGGCGAGATCGCCTACGGCAATATCGGCGCGGCGCGGCGGCTGGACTTCACCGTGATCGGCCCGGCGGTGAACCGCGCCAGCCGGCTGGAGGAGCTGACCAAGACCCTGCGCCGCCGGGTGCTGGTGTCCGAGCCGTTCCGCGACGCCTGCGGCCGCCCGCTGCTCGACCTCGGCCGCCACGTCCTGCGCGATGTCGAAGGCACCCACCGGATCTTCGGCATCGGGTAGGCTGAGGCGGCCCTCACTATCGTCATGGCGAGCCCCGAAGGGGCGTGGCCATCCAGCCTGTCGCCCCCGAGCGCGGCGGCCGAAAGGCTGGATGGCCACGCTTCGCTCGCCATGACGCTGTTGGGACCTTTCGACCGTTCCGATAAGGTCTCACCGTCACCAGCCACAGGCCGCAGCCCGATGAAAGCCGTCGTCTTCGAACAGTTCCGCCAGGCGCCGACCATCCAGACCGTGCCGGACCCGTCGCCCGCGGCGGAGGGCGTGGTGGTCAAGGTCGAGGCGACCGGACTGTGCCGCAGCGACTGGCATGGCTGGATGGGGCATGATGCCGACATCGTGCTGCCGCATGTGCCGGGGCACGAGCTGGCCGGCACCGTCGTCGCGGTCGGACCGCAGGTGCGGCGCTGGCGCGAGGGCCAGCGGGTCACGGTGCCCTTCGTCGCCGGCTGCGGCCATTGCCCGGAATGCGCCAGCGGCAACCAGCAGGTCTGCGAGCGGCAGTTCCAGCCCGGCTTCACCGCCTGGGGCTCCTTCGCCGAATACGTCGCGCTC
>JAEKLZ010000396.1 GCA_019508225.1 Inquilinus limosus
CCCCGGACCCGATCATCCGATCACGGTGACGCCGAACCCGGCGCGGGTCGTGGTCACGGTGGCCGGCAAGGTCGTCGCCGACAGCCGCAACGCGCTGACGCTGCGCGAGGCGAGCTATCCGCCGGTGCAGTACATCCCGCGCAAGGACGTGGACATGGCGGCGCTGCAGCGCACCGACCATGCCAGCCATTGCCCCTACAAGGGCGACGCCGCCTATTACAGCATCCCGGCGGGCGGCGGGCGGACGGTGAACGCGGTCTGGACCTACGAGAAGCCCTACGACGCGGTCGCCGAAATCAAGGACCACGTCGCCTTCTACCCCGACCGCGTCGATTCGATCACCGAGCAGCCGGCCTGACCCCTTTCGTCACGGCGAGCCACGAAGGGGCGTGGCCATCCAGGACGGTCGGGCCCGCTCCCGGCTGCAGGAGTGGATGGCCACGCTTCGCTCGCCATGACGGAAGGCGCAGTCAGGCTACGGAAACAGCCCCGGCGCGTCCGAGCGGTGGCAGACGCAGCACAGCTTGTTGCCGTCCGGGTCCCGCACATAGGCGCCGTAATAGCTGGGGTGGTAGTGCGGCCGGGTGCCGGGCGCGCCCTCATCCACCCCGCCCGCGGCCAGCGCGGCGCTGTGGAAGGAATCCACCTGCGCCCGCTCACGCACGTTGAAGCCGATGGTGACGCCGTTGCCGAAGGTCGCCTTGCCGCCGTCGATCGGGCGGCAGATCAGGAATTCCGGGCCGCTGTCGCCCTCCGGCACGTAGCACAGCCAGCCGGCGACCCGGTCGTCGAGCTGGCAACGCAGGCCGATCGCCGCCAGCACCTTGTCATAGAACTGCTTGGCCCGATCGATGTCGTTCGTGCCCACCGTGATGTGGCTGAACATGGCCCTCCCCGCGGCACATGGCCTTCAGTGTCCCACGCATCGCTCGCCGGCCGACGCGACAGGGTTCGCCCCAGCATAGCCCCCGGCGTCGTCCGAACGAAGCGGCAACACTCCCAAATTTCCCATGGTTCCCGGCGGGATTGCCTCGGCACGGCCGGAACCGGCGCCGACCGGCCGCTATTGATGCCCATAGCCAACACAGAACGGCCCCTGCCCCGGAGCGCCGCCGCGGAGGATGGAGATGGACACGATCGGCCCCCTGACCCAGCAGATCCACAACGATCTCCTCGCGCTGATCGGCGAGCGGTCCGAGGATTATGCCGCCGAAGCCGGCGGCGACCCGCAGGCGGTCAGCGGCGCACTGATCGGCGCCCTGGCCTTCCTGACCGGGCAGATGATCGCCGCCGCCGTCGAGGCCGAGGGCGTGTCGCCCATGCTCGAGCGGGCCAGCGCCAACATGCGCGTCGGCGCCGAGGCCGGCATCGCGCCGGTGCAGACCATCGACACCGGCGTCACCGTGCACTGATCCGGGGCCTCCTTGAAGGCCGGCCGCAGTCACATCCGGGTCATGGGGCGACGGCCGCGACGAAGCGTGGATCGATCAGCCCGGCGGCGTCGACATCGCCCCGCAGCAGCCCGGCGGCCCGGGCCGCCTTCTCGACATCGCCGATGACATGCCGGGCAAAGGCGCCGGCGAGCTGGGCCTTGCTGTCCGCCAGGGAGTAGAAGGTGATGCCGTCGAAGGCGGTCGCAAGACCCTCCGGCGTTGCCCGCACCGCCCGGGCGATGATGGCGCGGCCGCCCGCTACGTCGGTCCGGTAGTCGTCATACGCCGCCTGCCAGGCGCGGAGCAGCGCCGCGATCTGGCCGGGCCGCTGCTTCAGCACCTCCTCGCGCACCACGAAGACATCCGAGATCAGGCCGGGATCCGCCGCCGCCGTATACAGCACCTTGACCCGTGGATCGACCAGCTGCGCCAGGGACAAATAGGGCTCGTAGGTCACCGCCGCCGGAGTCCGATCCACGGTCACGGCCGTGGCGGCGTCCAGGGCGGGCATCGGCACCGAGACGATGTCGGCGAGGCTCATCCCGTTCCGCGCCAGGGCATAGCTGAGCAGCATGTGGCTGGTGCTGCCCTCCTCATAGGCGACCGCCTTGCCCCTGAGGTCGGCGATGGTGCCGATGCCCGGGCCGGCGATGATGGCGTCGGCCGTCATGCTGACATCGAGCAGGGCGACGATCCGGATCGGCACCCCCGCCGCCGCCAGCACCAGCGCGGTATGGGCGGAGACGCTGGCGCCGTCGAGCCGGCCGCCGGCCAGCGCCGCCTTGATCTCCCGGTCCTCGGTGAAGGTCGTGATCTCGACATCCGGCAGGCCCTCGGCCTGGAACAGGCCTTTCGCCACCGCGACATGCCACAGGCCGTAGCCCAGCCAGGGCTGGATTCCCATGCGGAAGCCGGCAGCCTCCGGCGAGGCCGGGATCTCCTGCGCCGCCAATGGCATCGCCACCGGCGCCACCCAAGCCAGCATCACCGCCAGAACGGCGCTGCGCACCCTGCCGCGACCCCTCATCGCCCCTTCCCATCGCCGAGGCAGGCCAATGGCCGACCACGCTGTTCTTATCGAACGACAATTCATAAGGTGGCGGTCGGCAGAGTCAATCGACGCGCCCGGCCCGGCCGGCATATTTTCCTGCAGCGAGTTCGACATCATGAGCGACGCCGAGACGGTCACGCTGTGGCGCCCGGTCGGGCCGGAGGAGTTGCGGCTGATCCAGGAGGCCGGCATGCGCGCCTTCCCGCCCCGCCTGCCGGAACAGCCGATCTTCTATCCGGTGCTGTCCGAGGACTACGCCATCAAGATCGCCCGCGACTGGAACGTGCCGGCCAGCGGCGCCGGCTACGTCACCCGCTTCCGGGTCCGGCGCGATTTTCTCGATGCCTATCCGGTGCAGGAGGCCGGCGGCCGCAGCCATCTCGAATACTGGATCCCGGCCGAGGACCTGCCCGCCTTCAACGCCGCCATCATCGGCGAGATCGAGGTGACGGCGGAGTTTCACAGGGAGCAATCCTAGGCGGGTCGCGAACCCGACACTCGTCGCGCCGACCAACCTGCTCTCCTCGGCGTCATCTATGACGATGCCGGTGGTCGATTGCGGCTGCGCGCCATGAGACCGACAGCAATCAGCACGAGACCAAAGACTCCGAAGACGTAGTTCCTGTCGAAGGGCTCGTCTCTTACCACGACGTTGTACAGCACCATCGCAATCATCGCGGCGCCCAATGTGAAATAAGCGATGACATAGGTGGGATTCGCGCCACCGCCGGGCTTGAGCCCAAGCTGTCGCGCCGACAGATCCAGCAGATCCAGATGCTTCTTCACCTCATCCGCGCAGGCCGGACCACAGACGACCGACGTCGGGCCGATCTGCTGAGCGCAGTCCGGACATAGCCCTTTTCCGCAACATCTGCAGGCTGCGACCGCCGCCGATTGCCTGTGTTGAAAGCAGTTCATCATCCCCCCTTTGGCCAGCCGGCCCCACGACCTGATCAGCATAAGGCAGAGCCACCGCTTCTGGCACGCCGGCAAGCGTCCGCCACGACCGCTTGCCAATCCGTCCCTCAGCGGCTAACCATGAGCCATGGTCACCACGCGCTCCCTGCGAATTAGCCACTAGGCCCCGGGCCGGCCGCGCCGGCTCCCCCGGGGTCTTCGTCCGTGTGCTGTTTCGCGATCCCCGGGAGAAGACGATGACCATGACCCGCGACGATGCGCAGGTTCTCTTTCACGTGGTCGGCATGGCCGACACCAACCTGCTGCCACGCCTGCTCGACCATTTCTGCCTGCGCGATGTCGTGCCCGAGCGCGTCTCGGCCGAGCGCCAGGGCGACGAGATGCGCGTGACCATCGCCGTGCGCCGCGACGCCTGCCCGGAATGGGAGATGGTGGCGCGCAAGCTGGGCCAGATCTTCGTGGTCCGGAGCGTGCTGGCGTCGGTCGCGGACCAGGCTGGCGAGGCGGAGGAGCTGCAGGCCGCCGCGGGCTGAGCCCATCCATGCCGTCTGCGCATACTTGCGCCCGACGGGGCCGTGCTATCCGGGGACGAGCCGCCCGTCACCGCGCGGCCCTCCCCTCACGATCCGGCCGGCCCATGACCTCGTCCCCGCGCCAACCCGTGCTGATCGCGCTGCTGGTCGCCGGCGCCTTTTTCATGGAGAACCTGGACGCCACCGTGATCGTCACGGCGCTGCCGGACATGGCGGCGTCCTTCGGCGTCCGGGCGGTGGATCTGAATGTCGGCCTGTCGGCCTACCTCCTGACGCTCGCCGTGTTCATCCCGGCCAGCGGCTGGGTCGCCGACCGGTTCGGAGCCCGCTCGGTCTTCGCCAGCGCGATCATCGTCTTCACCCTGGCCTCGGCCCTGTGCGCCGCCAGCAACAGCCTGTGGAGCTTCACTGCCGCGCGAATCCTGCAGGGCATCGGCGGCGCCATGATGGTGCCGGTCGGCCGGCTGGTGGTGCTGCGCAACACCGCCAAGCAGGATCTGATGCGGTCGATCGCATACATCACCTGGCCGGCGCTGGCGGCGCCGGTGCTGGGGCCGCCGGTGGGCGGGCTGATCACCAGCATCGCCTCCTGGCGCTGGATCTTCCTGCTGAACCTGCCGTTGGGCGCCATCGCCCTGGTGCTGGCGCTGCGGTTGATCCCGAACGACCGCGACGACCGGCACACCCCGTTCGACTGGCTCGGCTTCGTCCTGTCCGGCATCGCCTGCATGGCGTTGATGCTGGGGCTGGACCTGATCGGGCATGAGCAGATCCCCTGGCCGACGGTCGGGCTGCTGCTGGCCGCCGCGCTGGTGCTGGGCGCCTGGGCGGTGCGCCACGCCCGGCGCCATCCGCACCCGCTGGTCGGGCTGGCGGCGCTGGCGATCCACACCTACCGCGTCACGGTCCGCGGCGGGTCGCTGTTCCGGGCGGTGGTCAGCGCCGTGCCGTTCCTGCTGCCGCTGATGTTCCAGCTCGGCTTCGGGCTGGACCCGGTGCAGTCCGGCCTGCTGGTGCTGGCGCTGTTCGCCGGCAATCTCGGCATGAAGCCGATGACCAGCTGGGTGCTGCGCAGCTTCGGCTTCCGCACCGCGCTGCTGGCCAACGGCGCGGTGCTGGCGGCGACGCTGTTCGCCTGCGCCCTGCTGACGCCGTCGACCCCGGCGGCGCTGACCGCGGCGCTGCTGGTGGTCAGCGGCGCCGCCCGGTCGATGCAGTTCACCAGCCTGAACACCCTGGCCTTCGTCGACGTCCCGAAGCCGGAGATGAGCGCCGCCAACACCCTGTTCAGCGTCACCCAGCAGATCTCGATGGGGCTGGGCGTGGCGCTGGGGGCGATCGCGCTGCGGGCGGCGGAAGCCTCCGGCCTGGCCGGCGGCTCGATCGTCGCCGCGTACCAGATCGCCTTCGCCGTGCTGGGCGTGCTGGCGCTGCTGTCGATGCTGGACTACCTGCCGCTGCGCCGCGACGCCGGGACCGAGGTCAGCGGCCATCGCCGCCAAGCCTAGTCGCCCGCAGCATTCCGGCTGACTACGTCGGACATAACCGCTAGGGTCCGTCCGGACACGGGGCCGACCCCGGCGATCGATACGGGAGAGACGCAGATGGCAAGCAAGGTGGCGCTGGTGACGGGGGCCGGGTCGGGCGTCGGCCGCGCGGTGACCCTGGCCTTCCTCAAGGACGGCTACACGGTGGTGCTGGCCGGCCGCCGGCAGGATGCGCTGGCGGAGACGATCCAGCAGGCCGGCGTGTCCGCGGACCGGGCCCTGGCGGTGCCGACCGACGTCACCGACCCGAAGAGCGTCCGCGCCCTGTTCGACGCCGCCAAGGCCCGCTTCGGCCGCCTGGACGTGCTGTTCAACAATGCCGGTGTCAGCGCCCCCGGCGTGCCGCTGGAGGACCTGACCTTCGAGCAGTGGAAGGCGGTGGTCGATACCAACCTGACCGGGCCGTTCCTGTGCACGCAGGAGGCGTTCCGGATCATGAAGGACCAGGACCCGCAGGGCGGCCGGATCATCAACAACGGCTCGATCTCGGCCCATGTGCCGCGGCCGAACTCCGCCCCCTACACCGCCACCAAGCACGCCATC
>JAEKLZ010000397.1 GCA_019508225.1 Inquilinus limosus
GTGCCCGGCGTGACCGACGCCGCGGTCAACCTGGCCACCGAGCGCGCCACCATCCGTGGCGCGGTGCTGCCGGCGGCACTGGAGCAGGCGGTCCGCGACGCGGGATACCAGGCCCGGCGGATCGGCGCGGACGATGCCGGCGACCACGAGCGCGACGCCCGCGCGGCGGAGACGGCTTCGCTGGGGCGCAGCCTGGCCGTCGCCGCCGCGCTGACCCTGCCGGTCTTCGTGCTGGAGATGGGCACGCATCTGATCCCCGCGATCCACGACCTGGTGATGCGGACGATCGGCATCCGGCAGAGCTGGATCCTGCAGTTCGTGCTGGCCAGCCTGGTGATGTTCGGCCCGGGGCTGCGCTTCTTCCGCAAGGGCGTGCCGGCGCTGCTGCGTGCCGCGCCCGACATGAACTCGCTGGTCGCGCTGGGCACGGCGGCGGCCTGGGGCTATTCGGTGGTCGCGACCTTCCTGCCGGGCACCCTGCCCGCCGGCACGGCCAATGTCTATTACGAGGCCGCGGCGGTGATCACGACGCTGATCCTGCTGGGCCGCTATCTCGAGGCCCGCGCCAAGGGCCGGACCTCGGAGGCGATCCGCCGCCTGGTCGGGCTGCAGCCGAAGACCGCCCGGGTGGTGCGCGACGGCCGGACGCTGGACCTGGCGCTGGAGGAGGTGCGGGCCGGCGACATCGTGCTGGTGCGGCCCGGCGAGCGGGTGCCGGTAGATGGCGCGGTGGTCGAGGGGTCGTCCTTCGTCGACGAGGCGATGATCACCGGCGAGCCGGTGCCGGTGGCCAAGGGCATCGGCGCCGAGGTGGTCGGCGGCACCATCAACAAGACCGGCAGCTTCTCCTTCCGCGCCACGCGGATCGGCGGCGAGACGGTGCTGGCCCAGATCATCCGCATGGTCGAGCAGGCGCAGGGCGCCAAGCTGCCGATCCAGGCGCTGGTCGACCGGGTGACGGCCTGGTTCGTGCCCGCGGTGATGGCGGTGTCGGCCGCGACCTTCCTGGTCTGGCTGGCCTTCGGGCCGGACCCGGCCCTGGCCTTCGCCCTGGTCAACGCCGTCGCGGTGCTGATCATCGCCTGCCCCTGCGCCATGGGCCTGGCGACGCCGACCTCGATCATGGTCGGCACCGGCCGCGCCGCCGAGCTGGGCGTGCTGTTCCGCAAGGGCGACGCGCTGCAGACCCTGCGCGACGCAAGCGTGATCGCACTCGACAAGACCGGAACGCTGACCCGCGGCCGGCCCGAGCTGACCGATTTCGACACGCTGGACGGCGTCGACCGCGACGAGGCGCTGCGCCTGGTGGCGGCGGTCGAGGCCCGGTCCGAGCACCCGATCGCCGAGGCGATCGTCGCCGCCGCCAGCGCGCGGGGCCTGGCCCTGCCCGCGGCCGAGGGCTTCGAGGCGGTGCCCGGCCATGGCGCGGCGGCGACGGTCGAAGGCCGCCGCGTCGCGGTCGGCGCCGACCGCTACATGCGCTCGCTGGGCCTGGACCCGTCGGCCTTCGCCGCGGCGGCCGCCCGCCTGGGCGAGGACGGCAAGTCGCCGCTCTACGCCGCCATCGACGGGCGGCTGGCCGCGATCATCGCCGTGTCGGACCCGGTCAAGCCGTCGACGCCGGAGGCGATCCGGGCGCTGCACGCGCTGGGCCTGAAGGTGGCGATGGTCACCGGCGACAACCGCGGCACGGCGGAGGCGATCGCCCGGCGCCTGGGCATCGACGAGGTCGTGGCCGAGGTGCTGCCGGAGGGCAAGGTCGAGGCGGTGAAGCGGCTCGGCGCCAGCGGCCGGCGGGTGGCCTTTGTCGGCGACGGCATCAACGACGCGCCGGCCCTGGCCGCCGCCGATGTCGGCATCGCCATCGGCACCGGCACGGACATCGCCATCGAGAGCGCCGACCTGGTGCTGATGTCCGGCGACCTGCGCGGCGTGGCCACCGCCATCGCCCTGTCGCAGGCGACGATCCGCAACATCAAGCAGAACCTGTTCTGGGCCTTTGCCTACAACGCCGCGCTGATCCCGGTCGCCGCCGGCGCCCTGTACCCGGCCCAGGGCTGGCTGCTGTCGCCGATCCTGGCGGCCGGCGCCATGGCGCTGTCGAGCGTCTTCGTGCTGGCCAACGCCTTGCGCCTGCGCCGCGTCCGGGCGCCGCTGTCCGGGGAGACCCTGCCATGAACATCGGCCAGGCCGCGGCCGCCTCCGGCGTCTCCGCCAAGATGATCCGCTACTACGAATCGGTCGGGCTGACCCGGCCGGTGGTCCGGACCGAATCCGGCTACCGGGTCTATGGCGACGACGATGTGCACATGCTGCGCTTCATCCGCCGGGCCCGCGACCTCGGCTTTTCGGTCGAACAGATCGGCGGCCTCCTCGCCCTCTGGCAGGACCGCGACCGGTCCAGCGCCGATGTGAAGCGGATCGCGCTCAGCCATGTCGCCGAGCTGGAGCAGAAGGTCGAGGGCCTGAAGCAGATGATCGCCACGCTGCGGCACCTGTCGGCCTGCTGCCATGGCGACGACCGGCCCGACTGCCCGATCCTCGACGACCTGGCGCTGGAGCCGCCGAAACCGGCCCGGCGCGCCCGCTCCGCCTGAGTGCCGACCGAGACCTCCCGATCGGTCGTTGCGCGCCGGCTTGACCGGCCAGGGTCGTTGTGATCCAAATTGTCTGATTATAATAGCAATGTTGTCCGGCCCCGCCGCAGAGCGGGGATCGGAAAACGGGAGGAACCCAATGAAGCGCCTGATTCTGGCCGGCCTCGCAGCCGCCGTCGCGTCGGTTCTCGCCATCGGCCCGGCCAACGCCGCCGACAAGACCATCGCCTTCGTCGTCAACGGCTCGTCCTCTTTCTGGACCATCGCCAACAAGGGCACCGACAAGGCCGTCTCCGAGCTCAAGGGCTACAGCGTCGAGTTCAAGATTCCCGGCCAATCCAGCGCCGCGGAGCAGCGTCAGATCGTCGAGGACATGCTGGCCCGCGGCGTCGCCGGCATCGGCATCAGCCCGGTCGATCCTGACAATTCCACCGCGCTGCTGAACAAGGCCGCCGGCCAGGTGCCGCTGTTCACCTTCGACAGCGACGCGCCGAAGAGCGACCGGCTGCTGTACATCGGCACCGACAACGTCGCCGCCGGGGTGCAGGCGGGCGAGCTGATCAAGAAGACCCTGCCGGACGGCGGCAAGATCATGCTGTTCGTCGGCACGCTGGGCAACGCCAACGCCCGCGAGCGGGTCGAGGGCATCAAGAAAGCGATCGCCGGCACCAAGATCGAGATCGTCGACATCCGCACCGACGACATCGACTTCGCCAAGGCCAAACGCAATGTCGAGGACACGCTGACCAAGTACGACGATCTGGCGATGCTGGTCGGCCTCTACTCCTACAACACGCCGATCATCTACGACGCCATGAAGGCGGCCGGGAAGCTGGGCAAGATCAAGGTCGTCGGCTTCGACGAGGACCCGGTCACCCTGCGCGGCGTGCAGGAGGGCGTGATCGAGGGCACCGTGGTGCAGCAACCCTTCGAGTTCGGCTACCAGACGGTGAAGCTGCTGGCTCAGTACATCGAGGGCGACAAGTCCTTCATCCCGGCGGACCATCTGAAGATCATCCCCACCCGGCTGATCGACGGCAGCAACGTCGCCGATTTCCAGAAGACGATGAAGGAACTGCTGAAGAAGTGAGGCAGGGCGCGGCGGAGGCCCCGGCCTCCGCCGCCACCGTCGCCCCGAGGGAGCAGCAGATGACCGATGCCGTCCTGGCCATGGAGGGAATCTCCAAGACCTATCCCGGCGTGCAGGCGCTGAGGGATGTCAGCCTGTCCGTCGGCCGCGGCGAGGTGGTCGGGCTGATCGGCGAGAACGGGGCCGGCAAGTCGACGCTGATGAAGATCCTGGGCGGGGTCGAGGCCCCGACCACGGGCACCGTCACCGT
Organism: Inquilinus limosus; assembly: GCA_019508225.1. Classification (GTDB taxonomy): domain Bacteria; phylum Pseudomonadota; class Alphaproteobacteria; order DSM-16000; family Inquilinaceae; genus Inquilinus; species Inquilinus limosus_D. The sequence goes on from JAEKLZ010000397.1 coordinate 3,938, forward strand.
CGGCGGCACCCCGCACGCGGCCCTGACGGTGCCGGAGGCCATCGCCGCCGGCATCGCCTTCGTGCACCAGGAGCTGAACCTCTTCGACAATCTCGACGTCGCCGCCAACGTCTTCATCGGACGCGAGCCGCGGCGCTTCGGCCCGCTGAAGCTGATCGACACCGCCCGCCTGCACGCCGACACGCAAAGGCTGCTCGACCGGTTGAGCGTCGATTTCGGGCCGGCCACGCCGCTGGCCGAGCTGTCGATCGCCCAGCGCCAGATGGTCGAGATCGCCAAGGCGCTGTCGCTCGATGCCCGCATCATCATCATGGACGAGCCGACCTCGAGCCTGACCCTGACCGAGACCCAGACGCTGCTGCGGGTGATCGGCGAGCTGAAGGCCGCCGGGGTGGCGATCATCTTCATCACCCACCGCCTGGGTGAGATCGAGGCCTGTGCCGACCGCGTGGTCTGCCTGCGCGACGGCCGGCTGGTCGGGACGCTGGACCGCGACGAGATCCACCATGACCGCATGGTGCGGATGATGGTCGGGCGCGACCTGCGGGCGCTGTACATCCCGCCCGCCGTCGCGGCCCAGCCCGGCGCGGTCGAGATCCGCGGCGTGCGCACCACCGCCTATCCCGGGCATGAGGTGACGCTGTCGGTCGGCCGCGGCGAGATCCTGGGCCTGGCCGGGCTGGTCGGCTCCGGCCGCACCGAGCTGGCGCGCACCGTATTCGGCATCGACCGGATGCTGGCCGGCGAGGTTCGCCTGGACGGCAAGCCGCTCACCATCGGCACGCCCCGCGCGGCCATCGCCCAGGGGCTGTACCTGGTGCCGGAGGACCGCAAGCGCAGCGGCTTGGTGCTGGACATGACCATCGCCCACAACGTCACCCTGCCCGGCCTCAGACACGTCGCCAAACGCTGGCTGATCGACCGCCGTGGCGAGGCCAGGCAGGCCGAGGCCCAGCGCGAGAAGCTGCGCATCCGCACGCCGTCGGTCACCACCACCGCGCTGAAGCTGTCCGGCGGCAACCAACAGAAGATCGTGCTGGCGAAATGGCTGGCGCTGCAACCGCGCTTCCTGATCTTCGACGAGCCGACGCGCGGCATCGATGTCGGCGCCAAGTCGGAGATCTACCAGCTGATGCGCAACCTGGCCGACCGCGGCGTGCCGATCCTGATGATCTCCAGCGACATGGAGGAGGTGATCGGGGTCAGCGACCGCATCGCGGTGATGCATGAAGGCCGGATCGCCGGCATCCTGGACCGCGATCAGTTCAGCGAACCCAACGTCATGCAGCTGGCCGTCGGCCGGCCGCTGGCGGCATAGCCGAGAGAAAGTCCGGGAGGACGTCAGGGACGATGAGGAAGGAACTGGGGCTGGCGGTCCTGATCCTGGTGATCGGCTGCATCGTGGCGCTGCTGCAGCCGCGTTTCATCTCGACGGTGAATCTGGTGAACATGGCCAATCTGGTCGGCCTGTACGGGCTGTTCTCGATCGGCCAGGGGCTGGTGATCATCACCGCCGGCATCGAGCTGTCGGTCGGGTCGGTGTTCGCGCTGATCGGCGTCGTCTTCGTCGACATGGTGGTGAACTGGGGCTGGTCCTGGCCGCTGGCCCTGGCCGCCGCGATCGGCATGGGCGGGGTGTTCGGCGCCATCCACGGCTTCCTGGTGGCGCGAGTGGGCATCCAGCCCTTCGTCGTCACCCTCTGCGCCCTGCTGATCTATCGCGGCGCCGCCCGCTACTACACCGACGACGCCACCGTCGGATTCGGCTATGGCGGCGACTTCGACACGCTGGCGGATTTCGCCACCGGCCGCAGCTTCGGCGTCCCCAACACCTTCCTCACCATGGTCGTGGTGGCACTGGTGATGTGGGTGGTGCTGCACCGCTCGGTGTTCGGCCGCTACCTCTTCGCCGTCGGCAAGAACGAGGAAGCGGCGCGCTATTCCGGCATCAGCACCCGCACCGTGATCGCCTCGGCCTATGTCATCTGCGGGCTCCTGGCCGGCCTCGCGGCCGTGTTCCTGGCATTCTACACCAACTCGATCCAGCCCTCGGCGCATGGCAATTTCTACGAGCTCTACGCCAT
>JAEKLZ010000398.1 GCA_019508225.1 Inquilinus limosus
ACGACTCGGCCGATGGCGGCACCGGCAACGACTACATCTTCGGCGAGGCCGGCAATGACAGCTTCTTTGGCGGCGCCGGCGCCGACACCCGCGACGGCGGCGGCGACAATGATTTTCTGGAAGGCGGGGCGGATGGCGACACCCTGACCGGCGGCGCCGGCATCGACACGGCCAGCTATGCCAGCTCGGCCGCCGGCGTGACCGTGGTGCTGGGCGGCGCCTCCAGCGGCGGCGACGCCCAAGGCGACACATTGACCGGCATCGAGCAGGTGATGGGCTCGGGCTTCGACGACACGCTGACCGGCAATGCCGGCGCCAACACCCTGTGGGGCCTGGCCGGGAACGACGTGCTGACCGGGGGCGGCGGCGCCGATGTGCTGAAAGGCGGCGCCGGCGCCGACACCTTCCGCTATGTCGCGACCGGCGACAGCACCCTCGCGGCCGCGGGCCGGGACACGATCACCGACTTCGCCGCCGGCGACCATATCGACCTGTCGGCGATCGACGCCAATGGCGCCGGCCCCGGCGACACCGCCTTCACCTTCGGCACCGGCGCCTTTACCGCCGCCGGCCAGATCCGGGTGCTGGATTTCGGCGGCGGCCGCTACGGCGTCTATCTCGAGACCACCGGCAACAATGTCGAGGACGCGCTGATCACCGTCTATTCCGACCACGCGCTGACTGCGGCGGATTTCGTGCTGTAGCACGGGTCCCCGCGCCCGCTCTCCCCCGCCCGCAACCGGGGGAGGGCGGGATCTTTCGGCGCACCCATGCAGCCGCGGCCATAGGACCGGATGCCGAGGGAGAAATTATCATCCACCAGTCCGGTCAATTCCTTGCGTTCTTCGCGGCGGCGCGGGAACCCTCTCGAACCGCCGCGGGTTTTGCCCGATCTTGAGCTGCCTTCGACCCGGGACGGCCGCGATTTCGGCGCCCATTGCGGCGTCCATCTCGTGACCACGTGTTGGCCGCGGTGCATTCGTGCTCTGGCACGCCCGCGGCTGCCCGCCCTCCCCTGTCCGCAACCAGGGGAGGGCGGGCCCGTTTTTTTCCGGGGCGCGATCCATCCGCTTCAGAAAAGATTCACGAAGCCGGCCAACAGGCAACGAACAAACCGCGGCAGATCTCCCGGCCTCAAGCACTCGTGACCGTTTTATTAATTTTTGCATCTGCGAGATGGTAGACGACATCAAGATGTTGTTTGCCGAATCGGTCTCGGTTATACGGACGGTATATGACCGCCGAAGGACCGACACCTATGGATCAGGTGACGCGCTATCGCACCATCTGGATCTCGGACGTCCATCTCGGCACCCGGGCCTGCAACGCCGACCTCCTCCTCGACTTCCTGAAGCACACCGACTCCGATACGCTGTACCTGGTCGGCGACATCGTCGACGGCTGGCGGCTGAAGAAGAGCTGGTACTGGCCGCAGCCGCACAACGACGTGATCCAGAAGCTGCTGCGCAAGGCCCGCAAGGGCACCCGCGTGCTGTACATCCCCGGCAACCATGACGAGGCCGCCCGCCAGTTCATCGGCCAGAGCTTCGGCGATGTCGACCTCGCCGACGACCATATCCACGTCACCGCGGATGGCCGCCGCTTCCTGGTCATTCATGGCGACCAGTTCGACGTGGTGGTGCGCTACGCCAAGTGGCTGGCCCATATCGGCGACAAGGCCTACGAGCTGCTGCTGCACACCAACACCGCCCTCAACGCGGTGCGCCGCCGCCTCGGCTTCTCCTACTGGTCGCTCTCGGCCTATATGAAGCAGCGGGCCAAGCGGGCGGTCGAATTCGTCGGCCGGTTCGAGCTCGCGCTGGTCGAGGAGGCCAGGCGGCGCGGCGTGGACGGGGTGATCTGCGGCCACATCCACACCGCCGAGCTGAAGGACATGCAGGGCATGACCTACGTCAATGACGGCGACTGGGTGGAGAGCTGCACCGCGCTGGTGGAGCATGATGACGGCCGCCTGGAGATCCTGCACTGGGCGGACATCGTGGCGGCCCGCGACGCGGCGGAGCTGCCGGAGCCCGCGCTGAAGCCGCAGCGCGCCGCTTGACCCGGGATCGGGTATAGTCTCCGTGAGACCATGACAGCGACGGAGCCGGCGGCCGTTTGATGCGTATCCTGATCGTCAGCGACGCCTGGCTGCCCCAGGTCAACGGGGTGGTGCGCACCATCGAATCGACCCGCGACGAGCTGCGCCGCCGCGGCCACACGGTCGAGGTGGTCGGCCCTGACCGCTTCGCCTCGATCCCCTGCCCGACCTATCCCGAGATCCGCCTGGCGATCGGCCAGAGCCGGCGCATGGCCCGGCTGGTCGACGAGTTCGACCCCGACGCCATCCATATCTCGACCGAAGGCCCGCTGGGCTGGGCGGCGCGGCGCTACTGCATCCGCCGGCGGCTGTCCTTCACCACCTCGTTCCACACCCAGTTCCCGGAATACGTCCAGATCCGCACCGGCATGCCGCTGGCCTCGACCTACGCGCTGCTGCGGCATTTCCACCGCGCCGCCAGCGCGGTGATGGTGGCGACCGACACGCTGGAGCGGAACCTGAACAGCCGCGGCTTCCGCCGCCTGGCGCGCTGGAGCCGCGGCGTCGACACCGAGCGCTTCCGCCCGGCGGCGCGGCCGGCCCAGACGCTTAAGCATGAACGGCCTCGGCACCTCTATGTCGGCCGGGTGGCGGTGGAGAAGAATCTCGACGCCTTCCTGTCGCTGCCGCTGGACGGCGAGAAGGTGGTGGTCGGCGGCGGCCCGTCCCTGCCCGCCTTCCAGGCCCGCTACCCGGACGTCACCTTCACCGGGTCGAAGGAGGGGCAGGCGCTGGTCGACGCCTATGCCGGCGCCGACGTCTTCGTCTTCCCCTCGCGCACCGACACCTTCGGCCTGGTGATGCTGGAGGCACTGGCCTGCGGCGTGCCGGTCGCAGCCTATCCGGTGCAGGGCCCGGCCGACGTCATCGGCGACGCGCCGGTCGGCCGGCTGGATGAGGATCTGGGCTTGGCCATCCGCGAGGCGCTGAAGGTGCCATCGGAGGATTGCCGCAGTTTTGCGCTGCGCTATTCCTGGGAGGCATGTACAGATCAGTTCCTGACTCATCTGCACCCTTTCCGATGACCCCGATCCTGACTGGATGATCTACGCGCTGTATCGTGGGCTGACCGACGCCGCCGGCCCCTTCGTGCCCCTGCTGCTGGCCCGGCGCACCGCCGCCGGCCGGGAGGATCCCGCCCGCCGCGGCGAGCGGCTGGGCCATGCCAGCATCCCGCGCCCCGCCGGGCCGCTGGTCTGGGTCCATGCCGCCAGCGTCGGCGAGGTGCTGTCGGTGCAGGTGCTGGTGCGCCGCCTGCTGGAGCGCGACCCGCGCCTGTCCGTCCTGGTCACCACCGGCACCGTCACCTCGGCCCGGCTGATCGGCGAGCGGCTGCCGGACCGGGCGGTGCACCAGTTCGCGCCGCTCGACCGCATGGCCTATGTCCGCCGCTTCCTCGACCATTGGAAGCCGGACCTGGCGATCTGGGTCGAATCCGAGATCTGGCCGAACATGCTGACCGAGATGGACAAGCGCGGCCTGCCCATCGCCCTGGTCAACGCCCGGATGTCGGAGCGGTCGTTCAAGCGCTGGCGCCGGCTGCCGCGGCTGATCCGCCGGCTGCTCGGCATCTTCCGGGTGATCCTGCCCTGGGACGAGCGCTCGGCCCGCAACTTCCGCGCCCTCGGCGCCCGCGGCGTCGGCCAGGTCGGCAACCTGAAATTCTCCTCCGACCCGCCGGACGCCGAGCTCGAGGAGCTGGCGGCGATGCGCGCGGCGATCGGCCGCCGGCCGGTCTGGCTGGCCGCCAGCACCCATGCCGGCGAGGAGGAGCAGATCATCCAGGCGCACAAGGCGCTGGCGGCGAAGCGGCCGGGCCTGCTGACCGTGCTGGCGCCGCGCCACCCGGACCGCGGCGCGGAGATCGCCGGCCTGGCCGAGGCGGCGGGCTTGCGCGTCCTGCGCCGCAGCCAGCATCGGCTGCCCTGGTCCGACACCGACATGCTGGTCGCCGACACCATCGGCGAGATGGGGATCTGGCTGCGGGTCTGCCCGATCGCCTGCATCGGCGGCTCGCTGGTGCCGTTCGGCGGCCACAACCCGATCGAGGCGGCGCAGCTCGGCGCCGCCCTGGTCTATGGCCCGCACATGACCAATTTTCCGGACATCACCGCCCAGCTCGGCCAGGCCCGGGCGGCGATGCCGGTGGCCGACGCCGCCGCCCTGACCGCCGCGGTCGGCCGCCTGCTGGACGACCCGGTGGAGCGCCGCCGCATGGCCCGCGCCGCCGGCGCCGTGGCCCAGCGCAACCGCGGCGTGGTCTCCACCGTGATGGCGACGCTGGAGCCGCTGATCACGCCGATCCTGGCATGAGGACAGCGCTGATCGCATTCCCCACACCGTCATTGCGAGCGCAGCGAAGCAATCCAGGGGCCGCTCGCACCGGCCCCTGGATTGCTTCGTCGGCTTCGCCTCCTCGCAATGACGGCTGGGGATGGTCCCCCCGATGAAGACCCCCGGCTTCTGGTATCGCCCGCGGGCGACGCCGGCGGCCTGGCTGCTGGCCCCGGCCGGCGCGGTCTACGACGCCGCCTCGCGGCTGCGCCGGGCGCTGGCCACGCCGCAGCACGCCCCCGTGCCGGTGGTCTGCATCGGCAACCTGGTGGCGGGCGGCGCCGGCAAGACTCCGGTGGCGCTGGCGCTGGGCCGGCGGCTGGCCGAGATCGGCATCGACGTCCATTTCCTCAGCCGCGGCCATGGCGGCTCGCTGGCCGGGCCGGTGCGGGTCGACCCCGGGCGGCATTCGGCCGCCGAGGTCGGCGACGAGCCGCTGCTGCTGGCCCGGGCGGCGCCGGCCTGGGTGTCGCGCGACCGGCCGGCCGGGGCCCGCGCCGCCGCGGCGGCCGGGGCGCGGCTGATCCTGATGGATGACGGCTTCCAGAACCCCAGCCTGGCCAAGGACCTGTCGCTGCTGGTGGTCGATGGCAGCGGCTTCGGCAATGGCCTGATCCTGCCGGCCGGCCCGCTGCGCGAAAGGCCGGCGGACGGGCTGAAGCGGGCCGACGCGCTGGTGGTGATGGGCCCCGACCGGGCCGGGATCGCGGCGCTGGCCGCCCGTCACAGGCTGCCGGCGCTCGGCGCCAGGCTGGTGCCGTCGCCGGAGGATGCGGCGCGGCTGCGCGGCCGCAAGGTGCTGGCCTTCGCCGGCATCGGCCGGCCGGAGAAATTCTTCGCTACGCTGGCGGAGCTGGGGGCGGAGGTCGTCACCCGCATCCCCTTCCCCGACCATCACGCCTACACCCCGGACGAGGTGATGCGGCTGGTCGAGACGGCGCAGGAGCGGCAGGCGGTGCCGGTGACCACGGAAAAGGACCTGGTCCGCCTGCCGGCCGACGCCCGGGCGATGGTCGAGGCGCTGCGCGTCGAGCTGGCATGGGGCGACCCCGCCGCCGTCGACGCGGTGCTGGAACCGGTGGTGCGGCGGGTGCTGCCCGTCTAGCCCTTGCGGGCGATGTAGAGGCTGGTCGTCATGTTGCGGACGACACGGCCGCCGAACTCGTCGCGCGCGATGCGGCGCAGTTCGGCCAGAACGGAGTCGCGGTCGGGGCGGAGGCTGACGGTTGAAAAGGTCGCATACAGCGCCGCCGTCTGGTCCGCGTCCAGCACCAGGGACCAGGCGCTCACCGTCGAGTCGACGATATCGAAGGCGCCGATCCGCGTCAGTGCCGCCAGGCGGGCCTCGGTGTCCAGGCCGAACGGGATGCCCCGCTCGCCGGCCGAGGGGGGCTCCGGCCCCTCCAGCAGGTCCCGGGTCGCGAGATGGAACGGGTCGGGCCGGCTGTCATCGCCGAACACGTTCCAGAACGCCGCCCACCAGCCGCCGGGGCGAAGCAGGCGCGCGATCCTGGCCAGCGCGGCATCCTCGTCGAGCCAATGGAAGGCGGTGCCGCAGACGCCGAGGTCGAAGGCGCCGGCTCGATCGCGACCATTGGGTCGGCGCCGAGCTCGAGCAGCCGGCGGGTCGCCTTGCCGGTCCCGGCGCCGATCTCGAAGGTCGCGGTCCCGGCCCCGAGGCCGCAGCGGGACTGGAGCGTCCGGTACATCCAGTCCGGATAGTCGGGACGGGCGCCGTGATAGTTGGCCGGGTCGGTCCCGAAGGCCCGGCGGCCTGCATCCCTGGTGAGTCTCGCTGGCGGCATGATCGATCCTACATCGAGGGCGGCGACCGGCGCATCCGAGGGTTCGTGGCTGCTGAACCCCGGCTATCGCGGCGACAGGATGAGGTTCAGGCCGAACGCGCCCAGCAGGCCGCCAATGATGCGGTCCAGCCACCGCCTCGCGCGCCGGTACGACGATCGGACCGGGCCCGATGCGAACAGGACGGCCAGCACACTGTACCACGCCAACGCGTCGACCAGGATGACCCCGACGGCCGCCGCCCGCACCCAGGCCGGGCTGCCGGGCGGGATCACGGCCGCGAAGGTGCCGCCGAAGAAGATCAGGCAGTACGGGTTCGACAGGTTCAGCAGCAGGCCGGTGCGGAACGCCTGCAGCTTCGACAGCCGAACGGGCTTCTGCGTCGGCTCAGCCGGGGCCAGGATCATGGCGGCGCCGAGATACAGCAGGTAGGCCCCGCCCAGCAGCCGCAGGGTGCCCTGGAACCAGCCGAGATAGCTGAGGAAGCCGAGGCCGACCGAGGCGGCCACCGCCCACAGGACGGCGCCGAGCGTGAGGCCGAGGCCGGCGATGATCCCCGCGCTGCGGGACTGTGTCGCGGCGACCCGGCTGATCAGCACGAAATTGGCGCCGGGGGTCAGATTGCCGGCCAGATGAACCGCGGCGAGCGCGAGAAGCGGCGCGATATGGGCCATGATCGGCCAATGGCGCCGCCACCTGTCGGGTTCCTCGTGCCGGCCTGCCGCCCGGTCCGGCTGCGCTGCAACCGCCCGCGGTGCACCAGGCCGCGAATCTCGCCGCGGGCGGCTGAGGTGCCCCGTTGCGCCACGTTGCGGATGCAACGACCGCGTCACGCTGGCGTAGCGCGGACGGGTGAGCATCGGAGCCGGCGCGGAATTGGCCGTGCTCCCGCCCCCTCCGCCATTCATCCGGGTGATCGCGATGCGCCGATATATCCTCTGCGCCTGCCTGCTGGCCGCCCTGCCGGCCGCGGCGGCGCCTGCCCCGGCCCTGCCGAGCCCGGCCGATGCGCGCCTTTTGTTCACAGCAGAGGGCACCGGCGTCCAGATCTACCGCAGCGCCGACGCCGGCGGCGCGCTGCATTGGGAGCTGGAGGGGCCGCTGGCCCGGCTCACAGGCCCGGACCTTACGATCTACCATTATGCCGGCCCGTCCTGGGAGGCGGCCGACGGCAGCAAGGTGGCGCGCGACCCGGCGGTGCCGGTGGTGTCGGCGCCCCCGGCCGACCCGGCCGACGTCCCGGCCCTGCTGATCGCCGTGACGGCGGACCCGGCCGCCGGAATCCTGGACCATGTCGCCTATGTCGAGCGCCTGGCCACCCATGGCGGGGCCGCGCCCGCGGCGCCGCCGATCCGGGCGGGCACCCGCATCGGGGTGCCCTACACCGCCACCTACGCCTTCTTCGCCAAGGCGGACGGAGACGCGGCCCGCTAGAAGCGGCTCGCGCCGGGGCGGCCCGAGCCGCGGCCGCGGGTCGGGCCCTGTCACATCTGCGCGCGCTGCCTCGTCTTAGGGTTGAAGCGCCGGGCCGAGGACGAGATCG
>JAEKLZ010000399.1 GCA_019508225.1 Inquilinus limosus
GACAGCCGGCCGACGAGGTTGGTCTCCAGCAGCGTGCGGCGGCCCTGCTGCAGCGCCAGCACGCCGTCGGCGATGCGCACCGTCACCGCGCCGGCCGGGCTGGCGATGGGCCCGAGCGTCGCGTCGATGCCGCCGTTCACCAGCTCCCAGCCGCCCCAGGGGTTGATGTCCATCACGCCGGCAACGCCCAATGCCGGCATCAGGGCACCCCAGCTGTAGAAGCCTTCTGTGTCCGGCTGGTCCATCGGCTCGCCGGTCTCGGCGTTGAAGTTCTCCGGGCATAGCCGGCGCTCGTCCCAGGCGCGGGCGAACAGGCGCAGGCTGTCCTCGGCCAGCTTCGCGGCCTCTGCCTCGAAGCCGTTGCGGCGCAGGCCGTGCCAGACCATCCAGTTCAAGGGCGGCCAGATCCGGCCGCGCCAGTAGGAATTGTCCTTGGCCGCCGGGTCGTCCCGCGTCGTGCCGGGAATGACGAATTCGCCGCCGAAGGTGGCCGGGTCCTCGAGATGGGCCAGCAGACGCTGCGCCTGCGCGGATGAGGCGGCGCCGCAGATCAGCGGGTAGAAGCTGGTCGGCCCCAGGCTGCGCACGAAGTCGCCGGACCACAGCCGGTTGGCGAAGATGCCGCGGCTCTCGTCCCACAGCTCGGTGCCGATCTTGGCCCGGGTCCGGGCGGCGGTCTCGGCATGGGCGGTCGCGGCCGCCTCGTCGCCCAGCTCGGCGGCGATCCAGGACAGCACCTCGGCGTCGAAGGCCAAGAGGCTGTTCAGCCCGACATCCTCCGACCGCAGCGTTCGCGTCTCCGGGTCGTAGGCCGCCTCGTCATGGATCGGCGAATTGTCCATGCTGGATTCGTTGCGGGCGCCGAAGGAGGTGCCCTTGTACAGCCCCTCGCCGACATCGGAGGTGCCGTAGGAGACCAAGCCACGGCCGCGCGGGTCGCGCTCGCGCCACCACCAGGCGTGGTTGCGCGCCAGCGTGCCATAGGCCAGCTCCAGCATCGGCCGCGCGCGGGAGCGGAGATAGATCAGCCACAGCAGGAACGACCCGATCGGCAGCTGCGTGCGGTCGACCCAGGCGTCGTTGGCGGTCAGCAGGCAGGCCAGGTTGCCCTCCGGCGTGGCGCTGGCCAGCGACGCCGCCAGGTTCTCGCGCGCCATCTCCTGGTCGAGATAGCCGGTGAGGAGCGCGTTGTAGAGCTGGTCGTTCAGCCAGACGCCGAAGCCGCCGAACTTGGACAGGTTCCAGTTCCGGCTGATCGAGGTGTAGGGCCGATGGTTGACCTCGTCCCACACCGTGTTCCAGGCCATCACGTCGCGCAGCGCGTCCAGCGCCCCGGCCTGGGGTCCGGTCTGGCCGGGCAGGGCGGGGGCCTCGCCCGGCTCGGCCGCCAGCGCCTTCGCCCGTTCGACCGCCAGATCCGCCCGGTCGGCCACGGCGACGCCGATGCCGCCGTCGCGCATCATCTCCAGGTTGAAGCGCAGCACCAGCACCGGCGCCGCCTCCGACCGCGAGGCGAGATGGAAGTAGCCGTTCGTCTCGTAATCCTCGGCCACGGCCTCGACCGTGGCATGGCCGGTCACCTGCACCGGCGGCTCGGCGCTGGCCAGGGCGACGAAGCGGTGCCCGACCTTGACCAATGCGGCGCCGGCAGGGTCCCAGCGCACGGTCTGCCCGTCCTCGGCCGACAGGCACAGGTTGAACCAGAACCGCAGGCCCCATTCACCGGTCTTCGCCGTGCGCCAGGTGCCGGACAGCTCGAACGGCCCGCGCTTGGCCCAGCGCCAGGCCAGGCCGGTGCCGGCATGGTCCAGGTCCAGCTCCACCAGGCTGCCGTCCAGCGCATGGCGGCCGTAGCGGACCGACTTCGCCGGGAACAGCGTCGCGCTGCGGCTGCTGTCGGCATAGGCCAGCGGCGTCACCCGCACGCCCAGCGGCAGGAACACCATCTCGGCCGGGCGGCTGGACCAGGTGTTCCAGGCCCGGGCGAGCGGGACGGTGGTATCGCGCAGCATCTCAGCTCCAGGCCCGCAGGGCCGCTTCGGTCGTGACGATCTCCACCTGCTGGTCGAAGCGCGGCAGGATCAGGTCCAGCGTGGCGTGGTGGCCCGGCAGCGACGAGCTGGTCATCGCGTCGGACACCGCGACGATGCGGAAGCCGTGGTCGATGCCGTCGAGGATGGTGCCGAGCACGCAGACATCGGTCTCCACCCCCGTCACGATCAGCGTGTCGGCGCCCAGCGCGGCCAGCCGGTCGACGAACTCCGGAGCGGCGAAGGCGGAATGGGTCGGCTTGTCGATGACGCTGCCGGGTTCGGCCAGGGCGGCGAGATCGGCCACCAGGTCCAGCATGCCGGGCGCCAGGTTCGGCCGGGTCACCGCGGCCCAATGCGTGTAGTAGCGGCGCCAGGTGCCGGGCGCGTCCTCGGCCCGCTCCGGCGTCACGAAGCGCGGGAACAGCGTGCGGCCGGCCTTGGCCAGCGCGGCGACATTGGGGACGATGCCCATCAGCGCCGGGGTCGACCACACCGTGTCCTCGGCGAACAGGCGCTGCAGGTCGATGGCGATGTGGACGGTGTTCGGCGACAGCGGCCCGAAGCGCAGCATCAATCCTCCAGCGCGATGGTGTGGGCGGCGGACCAGCCCAGGATGACGGCGGCGCCGGGCTCCGGCGCCGCGGCGTCCTGCGACCGGTTCTGGGCGAAGACCTTCAGCTCGCGCCCGTCCGGCCCGGCCAGCAGATAGGTCGAGACCGCGCCGGCATAGATCACCTGGCGCAAGGTCGCCGGGATTGCGTTCTCGAAGCTGTGGGCGGTGTTCGGCGCCAGGATCACCATCTTCTCCGGCCGCACCGCCAGGGTGACCTTCGACCCCGCCGTCGGCAGCTTGTCCGCGACCCGGATGATCCCGCCGCCCGGCACCTCGACGCCCCCGGCCACCGCCGTGCCCTCCACGAAATTGGCATCGCCCAGGAAGCCGGCGGCGAAGCGGGTGCGCGGCTGCTCGTAGATCTCGCCCGGCGCGCCGTCCTGCACGATCCGGCCGCGGTCCAGGATGGCGATGCGGTCGGACAGGGTCAGCGCCTCCTCCTGGTCATGGGTGACGAAGATGGTGGTCAGGCCGCTCTCGCGCTGGATGCGCTTCAGCTCGACCTGCATCTCCTGCCGCAGCCGCCGGTCCAGGGCCGACAGCGGCTCGTCCAGCAGCAGCACGGTCGGCTTGGTGACGATGGCGCGGGCCAGCGCGACGCGCTGCTGCTGCCCCCCGGACAGCTGCTTCGGGCTGCGGCTCTCGAAGCCGGACAGGCGCACCAGCTCCAGCGCCTCGCGCGCCTCCCTGGCGGCGGAGGGGCCGCGCACGCCGCGCCGGTTCAGCCCGAACATCACGTTCTGCAGCACGGTCATGTGCGGGAACAGGGCGTAGGACTGGAACACCATGCCGATGCGGCGCTTCCACACCGGCACCCGCGTCACCTCCTCGGGCCCGATGCGCAGCTCGCCCTCGTCCGGCACGACGAAGCCGGCGACGATGCGCAGCAGCGTGGTCTTGCCGGAGCCGGAGGGGCCGAGCAGGCTGGTGAAGCGCCCGGCCTCGAAGCTGGCGCTGATCCGGTCCAGCACGGTGGCGGGGCCGTAGCGCTTGCTGACGGCCGTGACCTCAACGCCGCTCACGGGCGCCTCCCATGTTCGACAGCAGGGCGAAAGCCAGGACCAGGATCATCGAGGCGCCCAAGAGGATGGTGGAGATGGCGTTGATCTCCGGCGTGAAGCCCTTGCGGATGGCGGAGTAGATCTCCACCGGCAGGGTGGTGACGCCGGGCGTGGCCAGGAAGTAGGAGACCACGAACTGGTCCAGCGACACGGCGAAGGCGAACAGCGCCGCGGCGATGATGCTGGGCAGCAGCAGCGGCAGGGTGACGCTGAAGAAGGCGTGCAGCGGGGTCGACCCCAGGCTCATCGCCGCCTCCTCCAGGTCGGCGCGCTGCGACTGCAGCCCGGTGCCGACCACGAGCACGACATAGGGGATGGCCAGGGCGACGTGGCCGATGGTCATGGCGAACAGGCCGCGGCCGATGCCGGTGGAGAAGAAGAACACCAGCATGGCGGTGCCGGTGATCAGCCAGGGGATGGCGATCGGCGGCAGCAGCAGCAGTTGCAGCAGCGACCGGCCGCGGAACTTGCGGCGCGACAGGGCCAGCGAGGCCGGGGTGCCGATCGCGGTGGCCAGGATGGCGGTGACGATCGCCAGGACCAGGCTGTTGCCGCTGGCCGACAGCAGCCGGTCATTGTCCGGCAGCCTGGCGAACCAGTCGAGCGAGAATTCGAAGGGCAGCTGGTACAGCGGCGAGGCGTTGAACGCCATCACCACCATCACCGCGATCGGCAGGTACAGGAAGGCGATGACGATCCAGAGATGGGCGAGGCCGAGCTTCTTCATGCCCCCGCCCCCTGCTGGCGCTTCAGCACCGGCGCGGCCAGGGCGAAGATCGCCAGCACGATCGCCAGCATGGTGAAGGACAGGGCGGCGCCCAGCGGCCAGTTGAAGGCCTGGGTGAACTGGTCCTCGATCACCGTGCCCATGGTGACGCCGACCCGGCCGCCGAGGATCCGCGGCTCCATGAAGCTGCCGATCACCGGCACGAAGATCAGGACCGAGCCGGAGACCAGCCCCGGCGTCGCCAGCGGCAGGATGATCTTCCAGAACACCACCGGCGCCCGGGCGCCCAGGCTGCGCGCCGCCTCCAGGATCTGGTCGTCGATCGCCACCAGCGACAGGTAGCAGGTCAGGATCATGTAGGGCAGGTAGGCGTGCACCAGCCCGACCACGATGGCGGGATAGGTGTACAGCAGGCCGAGCGGCGCCGCGTCCGGCAGGATCCAGTGATACAGGCCGTCGATGATGCCGCCGTCGCGCAGCACCATGGTCCAGGAGAAGACGCGGACCAGCCCGTTGGTCCAGAACGGCAGGATGATCAGCAGGAACAGCACCTGCCGGGTGTGGCCGAAGGTGGAGCGGGCCAGGGCCAGCGCCGCCGGCAGGCCGACCACGGCGCAGATCAGCGTGGTCCAGATGCCGATCGACAGCGAGGTCCAGGCGACGTCGCGCAGATAGGGCCGTTTGAGGAAAGCCAGGTAGTTGTCGAGGGTCCAGACGATGGCCCGGCCGCCGAACGGCGCCACCTTGAGGAAGGAGAAGCCGAGCATCATCAGCAGCGGCAGGAAGATCGCCAGCGTCAGCCAGCCATAGGCCGGCAGCAGCAGCCCCGCCGTGGCCAGCCAGCCGCGCTTCTCCGCCCCGCCGGCGGCCGGCGCGGTGACGGCGGAAGCGGTGGTCGGCGCCGCCAGCTCGGTCATCCGTTCATCCCCTGCTGCACTCTCACTGCCCCTCTTTCATCCTCCCCCTCCCCTTGCGGGAGGGGGTGGGGGGAGGGGGCTCGTCCCGTCAGAACCGAAACCGCAGGACCGGTCCCGGCCTCGACATACCCCTCCCCCTACCCCCTCCCGCAAGGGGAGGGGGAGAGTAACAGGGCAGGCCGCACCGGCGTGGAGCTATCCGGCGTAAAACGCCTTCGTCTCCTGCCACAGATCCGAGAACGCCGTGCGCTGGTCGTCGCTCAGCGGCGACATGAACTGCAGCTTGGACAGGTACTCGGCCTTGTGGATCTGCTTGTTCAAATCGTCGGCCGGCAGCGCTTCCATGGCCTTGGCGTTGGCCGAGGCCGGGGCGCCGATATTGGTGGCCCAGTAATCGTAGAAGCCGGGGTCGATCATGTAGTTGATGAAGGCCAGCGCGGAGTCCTTGCGGGTGCTGGTGGCCGGCACCGACAGCCCGTCGATCCAGCCGATCCCGCCTTCCTTCGGCACCACGAAGTCGACCGCCAGCTTGAAGTTGCGCTGCGACCGCACGGCCGCGCCCGACCAGTAGATCGAGACGTCGAACTCGCCGGCGGCGAAGGCCTTGTTCCACTGGTCCTCGCTGGACCACAGCAGCTTCACGCCGGGCTTCAGCT
>JAEKLZ010000203.1 GCA_019508225.1 Inquilinus limosus
AGGCGGTGTAGCCGCCGCCGAGCCCCTTGTTCACCGACGCCGCATGCTCGAAGAAGGCCTGCGCCTCCTCACCGCTCGGGGCGTGGTCCTTGAAGGTGACCACGGCATAGGCGGTGTTGCCCTGCCCTTCCGGCGTGAAATCGGTGACCAGCACGCTCCACTGGCGGAAGGTGTAGCCGATCGCGGCGCCGAACAGGTCGGCGGTCTTGGCATCGGTCTCGAAGGCCGATTGCAGCGAGGCGTTGGTCTCGAGCTGGTAGCCCCCCGGCGTCACCTCGGTCTGCACCTGGTCGGCCGGGATCTTGAGCAGCTCCAGGATCTTCGGCAGCTCGGTGTCGCGCACCTGCTCGGTGAAGGCGGCGCGGTCGGCGTAGCTGGCCTTCTTGCCGTCGAGGCCGAGCGGCTTGAAGGTCAACGCCTCGTAGGAGAAGAGCTGGGTCGGGCCGGCCGGCTCCGGCGCCGGCGCGGGCTTCTGGCCGCAGGCCGCGAGCGCGACCGAGGCGGCCAGGCTGGTCGCGAGCGCGACGGTTCTGAGAGAACGGATGAACGACATGATGTGGATTTCCCCTCGGACCGGAGCGAAGCGCCCCGGCCGGTATAGGAATATGCGGGAGCCGGCTTGGCAAGGCGGGACCGTGATTTGCGGCCGCGGCCCCGATGCGATACCAGAGGGGATCCGCCCCGGAGACCGCTGATGACCGACCGTCCCGACGCTCCCCCCGACGCCGCCGAGGCCACGCGCCGCCTGATCGAGGTGATGGCGCGGCTGCGCGACCCGCAGGCCGGCTGCCCCTGGGACATCGAGCAGACTTTCCGCACCATCGCGCCCTACACCATCGAGGAGGCCTATGAGGTGGCCGACGCGATCGAGCGCGACGTCATGGACGAGCTGAAGGACGAGCTGGGCGACCTGCTGTTCCAGGTCGCCTTCCACTCGCGCATGGCGGAGGAGCGCGGCGCCTTCGACTTCGCCGACGTCGCCGCCGGCATCGTCGGCAAGATGATCCGCCGCCACCCGCATGTGTTCGGCGACGCCGCGGTCGACGCCGACGGCATGCCGGCGCAGTGGGAGCGGCAGAAGGCGGAGGAGCGCGCCGCCAAGGCCGAGGCCGAGGGCCGGCCGGCCGGGGTGCTGGACGGCATCGCCGGCGGCCTGCCCAGCCTGACCCGGGCGCTGAAGCTGCAGAAGCGGGCGGCACGGGTCGGCTTCGACTGGACCGACCCGGCCGACATCCTCGCCAAGATCGAGGAAGAGGTCGGCGAGATCCGGGCGGAGATCGACGGCCAGGCGCCGAAGGAGCGGATCGAGGACGAGATCGGCGACCTGCTGTTCTGCGCCGTCAACCTGGCCCGGCGCTACGAGGTCGACCCCGATTCAGCGCTGCGCCGGACCAACGCCAAGTTCGAGCGCCGCTTCCGCCACCTCGAGGCGGCGCTGCGGGCCCAGGGCCGAGATCCCGCCGGGGCCAGCCTGGAGGAGATGGAGGAATTGTGGGTCGCGGCGAAGCGGGCGGAGACAACGGCGTAGAGAGCCAGCGTCGCAAGAGGGGCTCGCATTTCGAGCCCAACGTGCCCCCACTTGTCATGCCCGGGCTTGACCCGGGCATCCAGGGAATGTCGAAGCCGCTCTGCGTGGCCCTGGATCGCCAGGTCAAGCCCGGCGATGACAGCAAATAGGGAGTGGCGGCTGATCAGACGCCCAGCAGCTCGACGTCGAAGATCAGGGTCGCATTCGGCGGGATGACGCCGCCGGCGCCGCGGGCGCCGTAGCCCAGCGCCGCCGGGATGACCAGCCGGCGCTTGCCGCCGATCTTCATGCCCTGCACGCCCTCGTCCCAGCCCCGGATCACCCGGCCGCCGCCGAGCGGGAAGCGGAACGGCTCGTTGCGGTCCTTGCTGGAATCGAACTTCTTGCCGGCGCTGCCATCAGCGTTCTGCAGCCAGCCGGTGTAGTGCACGGTCACGGTGACGCCGGCCTTCGCCTCGTCGCCGGTGCCGACCTCGATGTCTTCGTATTCCAGCCCGGAGGCGGTGGTGGTGCCGGACATGGGGATTCCTTCTCGGGTTGATGTTTATCGGAAACGTCAGGCCGCGGCCGCGATCTCGCCCATGGCGGCGCGGGCGGCGCGCCAGCTCGGCTCGTCCGGCGCCACCAGGATCGGGCCCTGGCGCAGCGTCGGGCGATAGCGGGTGCCGTCCAGCACCGCGGCCCAGCCGCCCGCCTCGGCGTGCAGCAGCGTGCCGGCGGCATGGTCCCAGGGGAACAGCTTGCGATAGGCCAGGATGTCGATCCGGCCCTCGACCGCATCGATATAGTCGGCGCCGGCGCAGTTGACATGGATGTGCGAGGCAACGGCGTCGCGCAGTCGGAGCACCGCCGTGGCGTATTCGGGCGGCCGCTTGGCCAGGTTGAAGCCGCCGCGCAGCGTCGCCAGCGGGCCGGGCGCCGCGAGGGTCTTGCGCTGCCCGTCGAGATAGGCGCCCTCGCCCCGGATTGCCCAGGCGGTGCGGTTGTCGATCGGAAGGTGGATCCAGCCCATCAGCGTCTCGCCCCGCTGCACCAGGGCGACGATGGTGCCGAAGCGCGGCCGGCCGGCGACGAAATTGGCGGTGCCGTCGACCGGGTCGACGATCCAGACCGGGTCGTCGCCATCCAGCAGGTCGAGCACCGCCGGATCCTTGGCATACGCCTCCTCGCCGACCACCAGCGAACCGGGCAGCAGCCCGGGCAGCCGCGCGGCCAGGCGGATCTCGCTCTCCTGGTCGGCGATGGTGACCAGGTCGCCGGGCGCCTTCTCCATCACCGATCCCTCCTCCAGCCGGCCGAAGCGCGGCAGGATCAGCTCCTGCGCGGTCTCCGCGATCAGGGCGGCGACCGTGTCGATCTCGGGCAGGCGCAGCATCGAAGGACTCTCAGTGACGGGGGGCGGTGCCGAGCTGGCGGTGCAGCCGCGCGGCGTCGTTGGGGTGGAGCCGGACGCGGATGAAGAGATGAGCGCCGTCGTCGCGCGCCTCCAGCACCTCGCCATGCTCATGCAGCCACGCCAGGGTGCGGCCGTCGGCGATGTCGAGCTTGATCGTCATGGTCTCGCGGTCGGCATTGATGCGGCGGGCGATCAGCTCCATCAGCCCGTCGCAGCCCTCGCCGGTGAGGGCCGAGATCACCGCCGCGTCATGGCCGCGCCGGCGCACCGCGGTCGACAGGGTCTCGCGCTCCTGCTCCGGCAGCAGGTCGGCCTTGTTCAGGACCTCGATCACCCGGCCATCGGAATCGATGTCGATGTCCAGGTCGCGCAGCACCCCCTCGACATCCTCGCGCTGGGCCTCGGTGTCAGGATGGGCGATGTCGCGGACATGCAGGATCAGATCGGCGGCCTGCACCTCCTCCAGCGTCGCCCGGAAGGCGGCGACCAGATGGGTCGGCAGGTCGGAGATGAAGCCGACCGTGTCGGACAGGATGATCCGCCGCCCCTGCCCCGCCTCGATCGACCGCATGGTCGGGTCCAGCGTGGCGAACAGCATGTCCTTGGCCAGCACGGTGGCCCGGGTCAGGCGGTTGAACAGGGTCGACTTGCCGGCATTGGTGTAGCCGACCAGCGCCACCACGGGGTACGGCACCCGGGCCCGGGCGTCGCGGTGCAGCGACCGGGTGCGGCGGACGTCTTCGAGCTGCCGCTTGATCTGGATGATGCGATCGTCGATCTGGCGGCGGTCCAGCTCGATCTGGGTTTCGCCGGGGCCGCCAAGGAAGCCGGCACCGCCGCGCTGCCGCTCCAGATGGGTCCAGGACCGGACCAGGCGCGAGCGCTGGTAGCTGAGATGCGCCAGCTCGACCTGCAGCTGGCCTTCGCGGGTGCGGGCGCGCTCGCCGAAGATCTCGAGGATCAGGCCGGTGCGGTCGATCACCTTGGTCTTCCAGCGCCGCTCGAGGTTGCGCTGCTGCACCGGGCTGAGCGTGGCGTCGACCACGACAACCTGGGCCTCGGTGGCGGCGACCACGCTGGCCAGCTCCTCCAGCGCGCCCTCGCCGATCAGGGTCGAGGGCTGCGGCCGCGACACCCGGACGCAGCGGGCCTCGGCGATATCGAGCGCAATCGCGCGCGACAGCCCGACCGCCTCCTCCAGCGAGGCCTCGGCCGTGCGGCCGGCATCGTTACGGGCACCCGGCAGAACCGGGTGAATGACGATGGCGCGCCCCGAGGACGCGCCATCCGCACCGGCATTTGGCCCCAGATTTTGGCCCAAAGGGATCAGGCCTCTTCCTTCTGCGGCTCGAACAGCTGGATCGGATGCGCCGGCATCACCGTCGAGATCGCATGCTTGTACACAAGCTGCGAATGGGCATCGCGGCGGAGCAGGACCGAAAAGTTGTCAAACCAAGTGATGATACCCTGCAGCTTCACCCCGTTGACGAGGAAGATGGTCACCGGGATCTTGTTCTTCCGGACGTTGTTGAGGAACACGTCCTGAACGTTCTGTGCCTTTTCCGACATTAGTTGGATCCTGCTGCTTGATTTTATTGGAGCCCCGAGGGGCCCGAGCCACACGATGTGGCACCGTCCGACAATATGGGAAGCGACGGCCCGGAGAAAAGGGAGCAATGGTGCATGGTCAGGTTGCGCCGCTGCCGGCCGCATAGTCGACATAGGCCTCGAGCAGCCGCCGGCCGAGGGGCCCGGGGGCGCCGTCGCCGACCGTGCGGTCGTCGATATTCAGCACCGGGGTGACGAAGCTGGTGGCGCTGCTGAGGAAGGCCTCGCGCGCGGAGTAGGCCTCCTCCAGGCTGAAGGGCCGCTCCTCGAAGCGCACCCCCGCCGCCGCCGCGATCCTGAGGATCGATTGGCGGGTGATGCCGTTGAGGATCTCGTGGCTGGCCGGCCGGGTGACCAGCGCGCCGTCCGCGGTCAGGATCCAGGCGTTGGACGAGGTGCCCTCGGTGACCAGGCCGTCCTCGTCCACCTGCCAGGCCTCGAAGGCGCCGCGCTCCGCCGCCTCCTGCTTGCCCAGCACCTGGGCCAGCAGGCCCACGGTCTTGAGGTCGCAGCGCTGCCAGCGGATGTCCGGGATGGTGATCACGCGCACGCCGGTGCGGCCATGCGGCGCCAGCGCCGCCCGCCGGGTGGTCATCACCAGGGTCGGCCGGGCCGCGGCCGGGAAGCGGAAGTCGCGCGACGCGGCGCCGCGGGTGACCTGGAGGTAGATCAGCCCGTCGCGCACGCCGTTGCGCTGCAGGAGCCGCCGCATCAGCAGCCGCAGCACCCGCCGCTCGCACGGCCAGGCGATGCGCAGCTCGCGCAGGGAATAGTCGAGCCGGTCGAGATGGCCGTCCTCGTCGATCAGCGAGCCGCGGCGGACGCAGACCACCTCGTAGACCCCGTCGGCGAACTGGAAGCCGCGGTCCTCGACATGCACCGCCGCCCGGGCGTGGGGCACATAGCGCCCGTTGACATAGGCGTCGCGCGCCATTCCCCGATACCCCTCCGTCCCGCCTTCAGTCGACCAGCTTGCGGTCGCCGGCGCCGTGCACGCCCAGGCTCTTCATCTTGCGATGCAGGGCCGACCGCTCCATGCCGATGAACTCGGCGGTGCGACTGATGTTGCCGCCGAAGCGGGTGACCTGGGCGATCAGGTACTCGCGCTCGAACAGCTCGCGGGCGTCGCGCAGCGGCAGGCCCATGATCTCGCTGCCGCGATCGCCGCGCAGCACCGCGGGGGCGATGGCGCCGATCTCCGGCGGCAGCATGTCGGCATGGATCGGCATGCTGTTGTCGCCCGCCGCCATGATCAGCAGCCATTCGATGACATTGCGCAGCTGCCGGACATTGCCCGGCCAGCTATAGGCCTGCAGCGCCGCCATCGCGTCCTCGCCGACCTGCCGGGGCATCAGCCCCTGGCCGTCGGCGGCGCGCTGCATGAAGTGCCGGGCCAAGAGCGGGATGTCCTCGCGCCGGCTGGCCAGCGGCGGCACGGCGATCGGCACCACGTTCAGGCGGTAGTACAGATCCTCGCGAAACCGGCCCTCGGAGATCTCCGTCGGCAGGTCGCGGTTCGAGGAGGCGATCACCCGGACGTCGACCTCGACCTTGGTGGCGCCGCCGACGCGGACGAAGGTCTGCTCCTGCAGCACCCGGACGATCTTGCCCTGGGTGGCCAGCGGCATGTCCGCCACCTCGTCCAGCAGCAGCGTGCCGCCATGGGCCTGCTCGAAGGTGCCGACCTTGCGGGTGGCGATGACGCCGTCGACCATGGCCTCGACGCCGAACAGCTCCTCCTCCAGCCGGTCCGGATGCATCGCCGCGCAGTTCAGGGCGATGAACGGGCCCTCGGCGCGCTTCGACAGGGCGTGCAGCCGCCGGGCCACCACCTCCTTGCCGACGCCGGCCGGGCCGGTGATCAGCACCCGGCTGCCGGTCGGCGCCACGCGCTCGATCTGCTGGGTTAGCTGGCCAATCATCGGCGAGTGGCCGATGACCTCGACCTCGGTGCCGGCGCGCAGCCGCAGCTCGGCGTTCTCGCGCCGCAGCCGGGCCGCCTCGATGGCGCGGTCGACCATCAGCAGCAGCCGGTCCGACTTGAACGGCTTCTCGATGAAGTCGTAGGCGCCGTGCTTGATCGCGGTGACCGCCGTCTCGATGTTGCCGTGGCCGCTGATCATCAGCACCGGCACGCCGGGATGGTCGCGCCGGATGATGTCGAGCAGCTCGAGCCCGTCGATCGGGCTGCCCTGCAGCCAGACGTCGAGGATCACCAGACTGGGCTGGCGGGCGGCAAGCTCCTGCTGCGCCTGCGTCGTGTCGCCGGCTTCCCGCGTCGTATAGCCTTCATCGTCCAGGATGCCCGAGATGAGCATCCGGATATCCGCCTCGTCGTCGACGACGAGAATGTCATGCGCCATGGCCCACCGCGTCCTTGGAGCCCGCAGCCGTCACCTGATCTGACGATGCGCCCGGCTCATCGCCGGTTGGAACGGCCGGCACGCCCGCCTGTTCCAATGGAAAAGCGAGGCTGACCCGGGCCCCACCGCCCGGGCGGTCTTCGAGGACCAGCCGGCCGCCGTGATCCTCCATGATTTTCTTGACGATAGCGAGCCCCAATCCCGTGCCCTTGGTGCGGGTGGTGACGTAGGGCTCGGTCAGCCGGTCGCGGTCGATGACGGGCAGGCCCTTGCCGTTGTCCTCGACCGTGATCCAGGCCTCGCCATCGGTGTAATCGAGGATCATACGCACCTGGCCCTTGGGCAGCTCGCGGCCGTCGGCGACCCGGCCGTCGATCGCGTCCGCGGCATTCTGCAGCAGGTTGGTGACGGCCTGCGACAGCTGCCGGGAATCGCAGGGCACCGTCGGGCGGCCGTCCGGCTGGCTGAACGAGAACGTGACCTTCGGATGGGCGTTGCGTTGCAGGAACATCGCCTGCTGGCAGGTCTCCGACAGGTCGATCGCCTTCATCACCGGCGTCGGCATGCGGGCGAAGGCCGAGAACTCGTCGACCATCCGGCCGATGTCGCCGACCTGCCGCACGATCGTCTCGGTGCAGGTGATGAAGGTCTGAGGATCGTCCGTTATCTGCTTGAGATACTTGCGTTTCAGCCGCTCCGCCGAAAGCTGGATCGGGGTCAGCGGGTTTTTGATCTCATGCGCGATCCGGCGGGCGACATCGGCCCAGGCCGCCTTGCGCTGCGCCGACAGAAGCTCGGTGACGTCGTCGAAGGTGACGACGAAGCCCTGGATCTCGCCGTCCAGCCGCTCCGCGGCGATGCGCGCCAGCAGCGTGCGCAGCTCGCCGTGCCGGCGCAGCTTGACCTGGCCCTCGACCACCCGGCCCTGGCGGCTGCGGGCCTGCTCCAGCAACTCCGCCATTTCCGGCACCGCCGCCTCCAGCGGATGGCCGACCAGTTCGTCGACCGAGCGGCCCAGCAGGTCGGTGGCCGAGCGGTTCGGCAGATGCACCCGGCCGTCCTCGTCGAGGCCCAGCACGCCGGCCGAGACGCCGGACAGCACAGTCTCGGTGAACTGCCGGCGCTGGTCGAGCTGGCGGTTGGCCTCGATCAGCTCGCGCCGCTGGCTTTCAAGCTGGTTGGTCATGCGGTTGAAGGAGCGCGCCAGGCTGCCGAGCTCGTCGGTGCTGTCGCTGCCCTGGACCCGGATCGACAGGTCGCCCGCCCGCACCCGCTCCGATGCCATGATCAGCTCGCGCAGCGGCCGCACCAGCGTGTCGGCGAAGACCAGGCCGATCCACACCGCCGCCATCAGCAGCAGCACCGCGACGGTGACGTAGATCGCGGTGAAGATCAGCTGCAGCTGCGACCGCCGCCCCTCGAGGGCGCGGTAGTCGGCGACCGCGCCCTTGGTCTGCTCGACATAGGCCAGCGCCTCGGGATCGACCTGCTTGCCGATCAGCAGGAAGGCGTCGAACGGGAAGCCGTTCAGCCGGGCCAGCGCCCGCACCCGGTCGCCCTGGCCGTCGACGATCAGCTCGACCGGGCCGTAGCCGGTGCTGTCGGACGACATCGCCCGTTCGAAATGCTCCTGGCCGACCATCTCCAGCTTCAGCCCCTTGGCGAAGGCGGATTCCGCGATGACCTGCCCCTTGCGGTCGATGATCCGGATGTCCGGGATGCCATAGGTCGAGGTCATGCTGCTGAGGATGCCGACCAGGGCGGATTTGTTGCCGGTGATGAACTCCGGATACTGGGCGTAGGCCCGCTCGACAGTGTAGGCGATGCTCTGCGCGGCGTAGCGGATGCTCTTCTGGTTCTCCTCCAGATAGACCTGGGCGACCGAGAGCGATTCGTTGACCGCGGTCGAGACCCGCTCGGAGAACCAGGTCTGCACGCCGATGTTGAAGATCACGGCGGAGAAAATGGCGACCAGGATGGCCGGCGCCACTGCCACCACGGCGAACAGCGCCACCAGCCGGACATGCAGCCGCGACCCGGCCGAGCCCCGCCGGCGCTCCGCCCAGATCCCGACCAGCCGCCGCGCCACGATGGCGCCGAGCATCAGGAGGATGGTCAGGTCGAGCACCAGCAGCAACGTCACCCGGTCGGCGTCCTTGCCGAACAGCGAGTTGCTGCTGAGAGCAGTGTAGGTGGCGATGCCGGAGGCGACGGCGGCGACGATCAGCACCACCGCGAGCTTGTTCTCCAGCCCGATCCGGGTCGCCCATTGGTATAGCTGCCGCCAGAGAGAGGTCGGGCTCGCGGCGTTGGTTGTCATCGAGACGGGTTCTGCATCCTGAGTGGGGGCCTAGCTTAGGCCACGGACCACCGGGATGTCTAACTCGCGGATCTTCTTGCGCAGGGTGTTGCGGTTGAGGCCCAACAGCTCGGCCGCCCGGATCTGGTTGCCGCGGGTCGCCGCCAGGCTCAGCGTGATCAGCGGCCGCTCGACCTCGCGCAGCACCCGGTCGTACAGGCCGCTGGCCGGCAGGCTGCCGGCATGGGCGGCGAAATAGTCGCGCAGATGGCGCTCGACCGTGGCCGACAGCCCCTCCCCGGCCGGCTCGACGCCAGGCTCGGCGATGCCGGGCTGCGGCAGGGCGTCGCTCAGCTCGGCCTCGATCACGTCGATGCCGATCGTCTCCTGCGAGTACAGGGCGCAGAGGCGCCGGGCCAGGTTCTCCAGCTCGCGGACATTGCCGGGCCAGCGGTGCCGCGTCAGCCGCTCCATCGCCCGCTTGTCCAGCGACTTCTCGCTCATGCCCTCGGCGGCGGCGCGGCGCATGAAGTGGCTGAACAGCGCCGGGATGTCCTCCGACCGCTCGCGCAGCGGCGGCAGCCGGATCGGCACGACGTTGAGGCGGTAGAACAGGTCCTCGCGGAACAGCCCCTGCCGCACCATGCTGCGCAGGTCTCGATGGGTGGCGGCGACGATGCGGACATCGGCCCGGATCGGGGTGCGGCCGCCGACGGTAGTGTATTCGCCCTCCTGCAGCACCCGCAGCAGCCGGGTCTGCGCCTCCATCGGCATGTCGCCGATCTCGTCCAGGAACAGGGTGCCGCCCTGGGCCTGCTCGAACCGGCCGGTGGAGCGCGACAGGGCGCCGGTGAAGGCGCCCTTCTCATGGCCGAACAGCTCGGATTCGATCAGGTCGCGCGGGATCGCCGCCATGTTGATGGCGACGAAGGGGCCGGACCGGCGGCGGCCGTAATCATGCAGCGCCCGGGCCACCAGCTCCTTGCCGGTGCCGCTCTCGCCGGTGATCATCACGGTCAGGTCGGTCGCCATCAGCCGGGCCATTACCCGGTAGATCTCCTGCATCGCCGGCGACCGCCCGATCAGGGGCATCGCCTCCTCGCCGTCCTCGGGCTCCCGCCGCTCGCCGCCGTCCTGGCGCGGCAGGGTCAGGCCGCGCTCGACCACCCCGACCAGCTCCTTCAGGTCGAACGGCTTGGGCAGGTACTCGAAGGCGCCGCGCTCGGTCGCCTTGACCGCGGTCAGCAGGGTGTTCTGCGCGCTCATGACGATGACGCGCAGCTCCGGCCGCAGCTTCTTGATCCGCGGCAGCAGGTCCAGCCCGTTCTCGTCCGGCATCATCACATCGGTGATGATCAGGTCGCCGACGCCGTCCTGAATCCATTTGTACAGGGTCGAGGCGGTGCCGGTGCTGCGCACCTCGTGCCCGAGGCGCGACAGGGCCTGGGTCAGCACCATGCGGATGGCGCGATCGTCATCCGCGACCAGAATGGTCCCGCTGGTCATGCTTCGCTTCCGTTGTCTTCGCCGTTGCCGGTCGACACCGCTCCGGCGTGGATCGGCAGGGAGATCTTGAACACGGTGCGGCGCGGCTCGCTCTCGAAGCCGATCAGCCCGCCATGGTCGCCGATGATCTTGGCCACCAGCGCCAGGCCGAGGCCGGAGCCCTCCGCCTTGGTGGTGACGAAGGGGTCGAACAGATGGTCCTTCAGGTCGTCCGGGATGCCCGGGCCGTTGTCCTGGATCGCCACCATCAGCGGCAGGTTCAGGCGCTGGCTGGTGCCCTGCACCGCGATCGCCACGCCGCGCTGATAGGCGGTGGTCAAGACGATCTCGCCGTCCTCCGCCACCGCCTCGACCGCGTTCTTGATCAGGTTCAGGAAGACCTGGACAAGCTGGTCGAACTGCCCCGACACCGGCGGCAATGACGGGTCGTAGCGCTCGATGAAGCGGACATGGCGGCCGAAGCCGGTCTGCGCCACCTGGCGCGCCCGCTCCAGCACCTCATGGATGTTGACCGGATCGCGGTTCAGCGGGCTGGGGTCGGAGAAAGCGTCCATGCGGTCGACCAGCCGGACGATGCGGTCGGTCTCCTCGCAGATCAGCCGGGTCAGCGCCCGGTCCTCGTCGCCGACCGTCTGCTCCAAGAGCTGGGCGGCGCCGCGGATGCCGGACAGCGGGTTCTTGATCTCATGCGCCAGCATCGCCGCCATCGCGGTCATCGACCGGGCGGCATGGCGCCGGTTCAGCTGGGTGTCGATCCGCCGCGCCACCGATTCCTCGAACAGGCTGACCACGGCGATGTCGGGCGGGTCGACCAGCGGCGCCACCGTCACCGAGACGGTGCGCCGGCCGATCCGCGGGCTTTCCAGCAGCATTCCGTAATCGGCGACGCTGCGGTCCTGCTGGATCGCCTGGTCGATCAGGGCGAACAGCGGGCTGTCGCCCGGCACCAGCCCGGTCAGCTCCTGCCCCAGCAGGGCGGATTCGCTGGCGTCCAGCAGCTGCTGCGCCGCCAGGTTGACGAAGCGGATCACCCGGTCGTGGCCAACGGCCAGCACCGCCACCGGCAGCGAGGCCAGCAGCGCAAAGGGATCCGGTTGCGGGTCTGCCGCGGCGGCGAGGATCGGTTTCAGGTTGGGCATAAGCGGCAATGGGGAATGACAAATGTCACATCAGCCCATCGCCTAAATTTTGTCCAATGAAAGTTTTGCCTAACCAATGAGCAGAATTGGCATCCGCCCCCCGATTCTTGGGGGGAAGAAGTTCGTTGCCCAAGGCGCTACATGACAGGCGGCCGAGGTCAGGCCGGTTTCCCTGCCGGACGAATGGCCGCGGTTGGAGCATGATGCCGTCGGGTTTCGGTCCGATGGCGACGATGGAGCACATCCTATGAGTTCGATGATCGGGACGATCGGCCGCATCGCCGCGCTGGCGTTCGTGCTGGCCGCCGCGGTGACGGCGCCGGCCTTCGCCGCCGACATCCCGGGGGCGAAGGACTATCCGGGGATCAAGCGCTACGAGGGCGCGTCGATCGTGGAATACAAGACCCAGAAGTTCACCCACTACACCCTGCCGCTCGGCCCCGTCGACGAGGCCGACGCCGACAACAAGCCGGTGTTCGCCGCCTCGAAGCAGGCCAGCGGCGCGCTGACCCGTCTCAGCTACACGGTCCCGGCCGGCATCTCCTCCGCCGACGTGTTCGAGAACTACCAGAACGAGCTGGCGGCCAAGGGCTACACGGTGCTGTACAAGGCCGATGGCGGCGCCATCGGCAAGCGCCAGGACACCATCTTCGACGGGGTCGGGACCCAGCTGTTCAGCTACAGCCCCGACGCCGCACATTTCCTGACCGCGGAGCTGGCCAAGGACGGCGCCACGGTCAGCATCGCCCTCTACGTCACCGAGTTCGAGGACGGCTACACCCGGGACATCGAGGTCGCGAAGGGCCAGGCGATCGTCCAGCTCGACGTCATCGAATCCGGCACGCTGCAGGACAAGATGGTGACGGTGACGGCCGCCGAGATCGAGAAGGGCCTGTCGGCGCAGGGCCACATCGCCCTCTACGGCATCTATTTCGACTTCGCCAAGGCCGACCTGAAGCCGGAATCCAAGCCGGCGCTGGAGCAGATCGCGCAGTTCCTGAAGGACGAGCCGGCATTGAAGATCCATGTCGTCGGCCACACCGACAATGTCGGCGGCATGGACACCAACATGGCGCTGTCGCGGGCCCGTGCCGCCTCGGTGACGGCGGCGCTGGTCAAGCAGTACGGCATTTCGGCCAGCCGGCTGAACCCGGCGGGCGTCGGCCCGCTGGCGCCGGTGGCGCCGAACGACAGCGACGACGGCCGGGCCAAGAACCGGCGGGTCGAGCTGATCCCCCAGTGACGGGATGGGCCGGGCGGTGCTGCCGCCCGGCCGTGCCGCTTGTCTCTCCCCCGGCGCCGCCCTATCGTGCGGCGCTTTTTTGTCGAGGGAGCCTGAGCGGACCATGCCACGCAACGCCGCCGTCATCGTCGCCGCCGGAACCGGCGAGCGCTTCGGCGGCTCCCTGCCCAAGCAGTACCGCCCGCTGGCCGGCAGCTCCGTGCTGCGCCGGTCGGTCGAGGCCTTCCGCGCCACCGGCCGCTTCGCCGACATCGTCGTGGTGATCCGCGACGAGCACCGGGGGCTGTACGACGATGCCGCGGCCGGCCTCGGCCTGCCCGACCCGGTCACCGGCGGCGCCACCCGCCAGGACAGCGTCCACGCGGCGCTGGAATGGCTGGAGGCGCGGGCGCCGGACCGGGTGCTGGTGCATGACGCGGCACGGCCGCTGGTCGACCGGGCGACGATCGACCGGGTGCTGGACGCCCTGGATGAAGCCGAGGCGGCGATCGCCGCGATGCCGGTGGTCGATACGATCAAGCGAGCCGAGGCCGGCATCGCCGCCGGCACGGTCGACCGCACCGGGCTGTGGCAGGCGCAGACGCCGCAGGGCTTCCGCTTCCCGGCCCTGCTGGCCGCCCACCGCGCCGCCGCCGGTGAGGCGCTGACCGACGACGCCGCGGTGGCGGAGCGCCAGGGCATCGCCGTGCGCTTGGTCGAAGGCCATGTCGACAACTTCAAGATCACCACGGAGGCGGACCTGACCCGCGCGGAACGACTGCTCGGCGGCGCCGCCGACATCCGGACCGGCACCGGCTTCGACGTGCATCGCCTGATCCCGGGCGACGCCGTCATCCTGTGCGGCATTCGCATCCCCCACGGCTTCAAGCTGGAGGGCCATTCCGACGCCGATGTCGGGCTGCACGCCTTGACCGATGCGCTGCTGGGCGCGATCGGCGCCGGCGACATCGGCCAGCACTTCCCGCCGTCGGACGAGCGCTGGCGCGGCGCCGATTCCGCCGCCTTCCTGGCCCATGCCGGCGAGCTGGTGCGGGCCCGCGGCACCATCCTCAATGTCGACGTCACCCTGATGTGCGAGCGGCCGAAGGTCGGCCCGCACCGGGCCACGATGGTGGCGCGGATCGCCGAGATCCTGGGGATCGAGGCGGAGCGGGTCAGCGTCAAGGCGACCACGACCGAGCGGCTGGGCTTCACCGGCCGCGAGGAAGGCATCGCCGCCCAGGCCTCGGCGAGCGTCCGGATCGAGCGCTGATGCCGTCGTTCCGGCCGCTCCCGCCCGGCTGCACCTTCTGGCAGCCGACGACGCTGCTGGCGACGGTCGGCGGGATCGGACTGATCCGGGTGGCCTCCGGCACCTGGGGGTCGCTGGCCGCCCTGCCCCTGGCCTGGCTGCTGTGGCGGCTGGGCGGGCCGCTGGCGGTGGCTGCGGCCGGGATCGCCATCGGCCTGGTCGGGATCTGGGCGGCCGGCGCCGTCTGCCGCGGCGGCGAGCCGGATTCGAGCGCCATTGTGATCGACGAGGTGGCCGGCCAGCTGCTGGCCCTGGCCCCGGTCGCCGGCATGCCGTGGCTGTACCCCTTCGCCTTCGCCCTGTTCCGGCTGCTCGACATCGCCAAGCCCTGGCCGATCTCCTGGCTGGACCGCGAGCTGGGCGGCGGCTGGGGCGTGATGCTGGATGACATCGCCGCCGGCGCGGCCGTCGCCGCGATCGGCGCGGCGGTCCTGGCGGGAGGGCTGGCATGATCGGCGACGCGGATCTCGCTTTGGCGACGCAGGTGCTGGAGGCCTGCCGGACCCAAAGACTGATGCTGGCGACGGCGGAAAGCTGCACCGGCGGGCTGGTGGCGGCGGCGCTGACCGCGATCGCCGGCTCATCAGACGTGGTCGAGCGCGGTTTCGTCACCTATTCCAACGCCGCCAAGACCGATCTGCTGGGCGTGCCGGCGCCGCTGATCGCCGACAAAGGCGCGGTCAGCGCCGAGGTCGCGGCGGCGATGGCCGAAGGGGCCGCGGCGCGCGCCCGGGTCGGCCTGGCCGTGTCCGTCACCGGCATCGCCGGGCCGGGCGGCGCCACCCCAGGCAAGCCGGTCGGGCTGGTCCATTTCGGCCTGGTCCGGCCGGGCACCGCAACGCGCACGGAGCAGCGCGTCTTCGCCGGCGACCGGGCGGCCGTCCGGGCCCAGGCGATGCGGCTGGCGCTGGAGCTGCTGCTGGCCGGCGCGCAAGCCGCGAAAACCGCATCCCCCCACGCCGGCTGACGCGGGTTGCCCGGCGGCGGAGCGCACCGCATCATGGCCACCGGGATTCACACGAAAGCACCGTGACAGTGCGCCTGCCCCCGGCCTCGACTCTCTGGCCCTTCCTAGCCTTCGGCGCGCTGCTCCTGTTCGCCTTTCCGGCTTCCGCCGCCGTCAGCTTCGAGAGCGCGCGCTGCGTTTTCGCCGTGCCGCGCGGCGAGCGGGCGACCTGCGGCTTCGTCGCCGTGCCGGCGCATCGCGAGGGCACGCGCGGCCGCAACCTCCGCCTCTATGTCGCGGTGCTGCACAGCCAGGCGCCATCGCCGTTGCCGGACCCGGTGATCTTCCTCAATGGCGGCCCCGGCGACGCCGCCTTCGGCGACGATGCCGACACCTGGTGGCAGATCAGCCGGCCGATCCGCCAGGCGCGCGACTTCATCGTCTTCGACCAGCGCGGCGTCGGCCAGTCGCGGCCGAATCTGGACTGCCCGGAGCTGGACCGCATCGCCGAACGGAACTGGAAGCCGGGGATGGGCCGGGCCGAGGTGCTGGCGCTGGAGCGGCCGGCGGCGCTGGCCTGCCATGATCGTCTGACCCGGGCCGGCAACGACCTGTCGGCCTTCACCACCGCCGAGGCGGCGGCCGATGTCGACGACATCGCCGCGGCGCTGAACTACGAGAGCTACAACCTGGTCGGCGTGTCCTATGGCAGCCGGGTGGCGCTAGCGGTGATGCGCGACTTCCCCGACCGGGTGCGCAGCGCCGTGCTGGACAGCGTCTACCCGCCGGGGATCTTCGACCTGGACACCCAGCCGGCGCTGATCGCGCGGGTGTTCCGCCGGCTGTTCGGCGAGTGCAAGACCAGCCCGGACTGCGACGCCGCCTATCCGCTGCTGGAAGCGCGCTTCGACGGCATGCTGGCGCAGCTGCGGGCGCAGCCGGAGATGGCCCGCCAGGGCCGGCGCAGCATCCGGGTCGATGATGGCATCGTGCTCGACGCGCTGTACGCCACCTTCTACGATCCGACCACCCTGGCGGACCTGCCGGAGCTGATCGACAAGGTCGCCCGCGGCGACCTGTCCGCCCTCTCCCCCTGGATCGGGCCGGTGTTCAGCGGCGGGCCGAACCGCTCCGACGGGCTGGCGCTGAGCGTCGCCTGCAGCGAGAGCTGGCCCTTCGCCACCCGCGACACGCTGGCGGCATCGGTCGCCGCCTCGGAGCCCTATGGCGGCAATGCCGCCTATGCGCTGGAGTGGCAGGTCTGCGATTCCTGGCATGTGCCGCCGATCTCGGCGGTCGACGCGGTGGCGGTGTCGAGCACGACGCCCACCCTGCTGCTGACCGGCAGCTTCGACCCGATCACGCCGCCGGAATACGCCTATATCGCGGCGCGGACCCTGACCAACGGCCGGGTGATCGAGTTCCGGGCCGGCAGCCATTCGATCCTGACGACGGAGAGCTGCGCGCCGGAGCTGGTGGCCCGCTTCATCGACATGCCGGCGTCGCCGCTGGATTCGCTGTGCGCCGACCGCACCCTGGCGCCGCGCTTCGCCGCGGCCGGGCTGCCGGATCAGCCCTCGGCGGCCGCGGCCGGCACCGAGGCGCGATCGCCGTAGAGCGCCCGGGCCCGGGTCTCGAAGGCGCCGACCATGCGGCGGAAGGCCTCGTGGAACACCGCGCCGATCACCGTCTGCAGCACCCGCGACCGGAACTCGAAATCGACATGGAAGTCGATCTCGCAGCCGGTCGGATGCGGCAGGAAGCGCCAGCAATTGGTCAGCTTCTTCATCGGTCCGTCGACATAGGCGACGTCGATCTGCCGGCCCGGCATCAGGGTGACGCGGCTGGTGTAGCGCTCGCGGATCATCTTGAAGCCGATGACCAAGTCGGCCACCAGCACGTTGCCCTCGCGCTTGCGGATGCGTGCGGCGAGGCACCAGGGCAGGAAGCTCGGGTAGCTCTCGATATCCGCCACCAGCTCGTAGAGCTGCTGCGGGGTGAAGGGCAGGACGCGGTGCTCGGTGTGTGAGGGCATGATGGATCCGCGGGACGCTTGATGGTCTAGATTAGACCCTCGGCAGCGTCCCGCCAGTGCGACGTTCAGGCGCCCTGCGTCAGCCGCGGGCCAGGGCGACCAGGTCGACCGATCCGGAGGCCGCGGCCAGCTTGGCCAGCCGGTTGGCCTTCAGCTTCTCGAAATCGGCGCCGGCGTGATACGAGGACCGGGTCAGCGGCGAGGCCGAGATCATCAGGAAGCCCTTGCCCCGGCCGATCCGCTCATAGCCCTGGAACTCCTCCGGCGTCACGAACCGATCCAGTTTGGCGTGCTTCGGCGTCGGCTGCAGGTACTGGCCGATGGTCATGAAGTCGACATCGGCGGCGCGCAGGTCGTCCATCACCTGCCCGACCTCCTCGCCGGTCTCGCCCAGGCCGACCATGATGCCGGATTTGGTGAAGATGGTCGGGTCCAGCTCCTTCACCCGCGACAGCAGCTGCAGCGAAGTGAAATAGCGGGCGCCAGGCCGGATCGACGGGTACAGCCGGGGCGCGGTCTCGAGGTTGTGATTGAAGACATCCGGACGCGCTTCGACAACGATTTCAACGGCTCCCGGCTTGTTCTTGAAGTCGGGTGTGAGGATCTCGATGGTCGTGTCCGGCGACGCCGCGCGGACCGCGCGGATGGTCTCGGCGAAATGCCGGGCGCCGCCGTCGTCGAGGTCGTCGCGGTCGACCGAGGTGATGACGATGTGGCTCAGCCCGAGCCTGCCGGCGGCCTCGGCGACGTGCTGCGGCTCATGCGGGTCGAGCTGGTCGGGCCGGCCGGTGGCGATGTTGCAGAAGGCGCAGGCGC
>JAEKLZ010000400.1 GCA_019508225.1 Inquilinus limosus
GGCGCTGGAGCGCTATGCCGTCGCCACCTTCGTCGCGGCGCTGCATCGCGAGCCGGAGACCGCCCGCTTCTATGCCGAAGCCCTGGCCGGACACGATTCCGGCCTCGCCGCCGCGGTGGCGGCCGAAGTGGAGCGGGCAAGGGCGAAGGGGCCTTATGGCCGCTACCCGGAAGGGCCGCTCAGCGCCGAGGACAAGGCCGGCCCGGTCTATCGCGTCTCGGATGAAAGCCGTTCGGTGCTCAGCCCGCGCCTCGCGGCGGCGCTGGCGCACACGCACCTCCTGGTGTTCCGCCCACGCGATTCCAGCGCCGCGGCGCTGCAGGCGCTGCTCGATGCCGGCTGGTCGACCACCGACATCGTCACCCTGTCGCAGCTGGTCGCCTTCCTGTCCTTCCAGATCCGCGTTGTCGCCGGGCTGCGCGCCCTGGCCGCCGCCTGAGGCCCGCCATGACCGAGACCGTCCTGACCCATCCCGACAACCACGAGCCGACCGTCTTCACCCAGGATGAGCTGAACTGGCTGCCCTGGCTGGAGCCGTTCCCGGCCGATCAGCTGACCGACCGGCACTGGGCCGGCCTGGTCGACGCGGCTCGCGCGAAATCCGACTATTTCCGGCTGCTGGTGCGCGACCCGGACGTGCTGCAGGCCCGGACGAAGACCGACAAGGACATCTTCTACAATCCCGAGGGCGGCCTGCCGCGGGCGGAGCGCGAGCTGGCCGCCACCGCGGCCTCACGCCTGAACGGCTGCATCTACTGCGCCTCGGTCCATTCCCGTTTCGCCACCGTCCACTCCAAGCGCGGCGACGACGTGCAGCGGCTGCTGGATGAGGGCGTCGGCGCCGATCTGGGCGAGCGCTGGAACGCCATCGTCGCCGCCGCGGTGGCGCTGACCGAGACTCCCGGCAGCTTCGGGCCGGAGCATGTCCGGCGGCTGCGCGCGGCCGGGCTGGACGATGCGGCGGTCGCCGATGTGATCCAGGGCGCCGCCTTCTTCAACTGGGCCAACCGCCTGATGCTGTCGCTGGGCGAGCCGCAGGCGAAGGCCTGACCGCGCCGCCACCGAAACAGGAGACGACCATGAGCCTGTCGCTGGATCACATCGTGATCGCCGTCCGGGACTTGGAGCGCACCGTCGCCGACTACCAGGCGCTCGGCTTCACCGTGGTGCCGGGCGGGGAGCACACCCACGGCGCCAGCCACAACGCGCTGATCGTCTTCGCCGACGGCGCCTATATCGAGCTGATCGCCTTCCGCCGCCCGAACCCGGAGTTCCGGTGGTGGCGGGTGCTGGACCAGGCCGGCGACGGGCTGGTCGATTTCGCCCTGCTGCCCGGCGACATCGTGGCCGATGTGGCGGCGGCGAAGGCGCGCGGTCTGGCGCTCGAGGGGCCGACCGATGGCGGCCGGCTGCGGCCGGACGGCGAGCGGCTGGAATGGCGCACGGCGCGGGCGGCGACCTCGGACCTGCCCTTCCTGTGCGGTGACATCACGCCGCGCCGGCTGCGGGTACCTGAGGGTGATGTCCGCCGCCACGCCAACGGCGCGCTCGGCGTCGCCGGCATCGAGATCGCGGTGGAGACCACCGAGGTCAGCGCCTGGCGCTATGCCGCCTTGCTCGGGACCGCAGTCGATCCCGGCGCGCCGATCGCGCTGGGCCATGACCAGTCCGTCACCCTGCTCGGACCTGACCGTGCCGCGGCGGCGCTGGCCGCGCGCGGGGAGGGGCCGGTGTCGCTGACGCTGCGCGTCGCCCCCGGCAGCGCGATCGACGATCTCGACCCGGCCCGGACCGGGGGCGTCCGCATCGGCCGGGTTAACGCTTAAGCATGCATAACGCGAATGCGTCGCCGTTGACGCTTGGACGCACTCTCTGATACGTATCAGTGATACGTATCAGAGAGTGCGATGGAAGCCCCGAAACCCAGGCGGATCACGCAGCGCGACGTTGCCCGGCACGCCGGCGTGTCCCAGGCCACCGTCTCGATGGTCCTGAGCGGGGCGTCGTCGCCGTCGATCCCGACCGAGACCTGGGAGCGGGTGCAGAAGGCGGTCCGCGAGCTCGGCTATGTGCCCAACCGCTGGGCCCAGGCGCTGAAGACCAACCGCACGATGACCATCGCCTGCGTCGTGCCGGATATCGCCAACCCGTTCTACCCGTCGCTGCTGCGCGGACTGCAGGCGGTCGCCGACGATGCCGGCTACGACGTCATCACCATCAACACCGACGGCGCGGCCGACCGCGAGCAGCGCTTCATCCAATGGTGCCTCGAGGGCCGGGTCGACGGCGTGGTCGGCGTGTTCTTCACGCTGCGGGCCACCGAGTTCAAGCCGCTGACCGACGCCGAGATCGGCGTGGTCCGCATCGAATCCAAGCCGAAATCGGGCGGCTGGCTGCCGGTCGACAACCTCTATGTCGACAACGCCGCCGCGGCGGCCGAGGTCACCCGCTACCTGCTCGGGCGCGGCTATCGCCGCATCGCCATGGTCGCCGGCATCGGAGGGCCGCAGGATGGCCGCCGCCACGGCTACGAATCCGCGCTGGCCGCCGCCGGCGGGACCCCGATCATCGTCGCCGACCAGGAATTCACCGAGGAGGGCGGCTACCGCGCCGCCCGCAGCCTGCTGGGGATGTCGGACCGGCCGGATGCGATCTTCGCCGTCAACGACCTGATGGCGATCGGCACCATGACGGCCGCGCGCGAAGCCGGGCTGTCCATCCCCGGCGACCTCGCCGTGGCCGGCTTCGACGACATCTTCGCCGCGCGCCATGTCACCCCGGCGCTGACCACCGTCTCGCAATTCCAGTACGAGCTCGGCACCGCCGCGGCCGAGGTGCTGCTCGACCGGCTGCGACAGGGGGTGGGATTGCCGGGCATCAGCCGGTCGATGCCGTTCCGCCTGATCGAGCGCGCATCCACCTGAGGTCGATACAAGCAGGCCAACAATTCCAGGGAGGAAGACATGTCGGAACTCAAATCTCTCGCAATGGCTGCCGGCTTCCTCGCCGCCGTGCTGGCCGCCGCGCCGGCGCCGGCCCAGGACCGCAAGCCGATCTCCTGGTGGTACGAAACCATCACACCGGAGAACCGCGACCTGCTGCAGTCGATGCTGGTCGAGCCGTTCAACGCCGCCCATCCGGACCAGGAGCTTTCGGTCGACATCCGGGGGACCGAGCTGGACAAGCAGCTGCGTGTGGCCCTGCTGTCCGGCTCCGGCCCGGACATCGTCTACACCGCCGGTCCCAGCTACGTCGCCGCGATGGCCCAGGCCGGGCAACTGCTGCCGCTCGACGACTATGCCGCCAGGCTGGGCTGGAACGACCGGCTGCTGCCGCTGTTCATCGAGCTCGGCCGCTACAACGGCAAGCTGTACGCCCTGCCGAAGACGTATGAGACGCTGGGCCTGTTCTACAACAAGACCCTGTTCGACCAGAATGGCTGGCAGCCGCCGAAGACCATCGCCGAGCTGGAGACCCTGGCTGAGGCGATGAAGGCGAAGGGGCTGGTGCCGTTCGCGGCCGGCAATGCCGACTGGCGCCCGGCGAACGAGCACTATGTCTCGCTGGTCTTCAACTCGATCGCCGGCCCGGACAATGTCTACAAGGCCCTGAAGGGCGAGATCCCATGGACCGCCGAGCCTTTCGTCCGGTCGATCGACACGCTGAACAAATGGTGGCAGGCGGGATATTTCGGCCCGAACTACTTCTCGCTGACCGGCGAGCAGGCCTTCGCCCAGGTCGCGACCGGCCAGGCCGGCATGGCGCCGACCGGGACCTGGAACTTCCAGAACGTCCCCCGCTACTTCCCGGCCAGCAATGCCGTGCCCGCCTTCGCCGGGTTCCCCAGCGCGGATGGCGTGCCGTATCCGATCTACGCGCTGGGCATCGGCTCGACCTTCTCGATCGCCGCCACCTCGCAGAATCCGGACGGGGCGGCCGCCGTGATCGACCGGGTGTTCAGCGACGATTTCTACGGCCAGATCAACTCGGTCTGGCAGGGCGAATGGAACACGCCGCTGAAGGACCTGTCCAAGGTCAAGATGGCCGACACCGTGCTGCCGCTCTACACCGACACGATGAAGACGCTGGCGGCCTCGGTCGGCGCCGGCCAGTACGGCTACACCACCTGGACCTTCCTGCCGCCGGCCACCGACACCTATCTGGTCAGTGGGGTGGAGGAGGTGTGGCTGGGCCGGATCACCACCGCCCAGTTCCTGGAGAAGCTGGACGCGACCTTCCAGCAGGAGAAGGCGCAGGGCAAGGTCCCGGCCGTCCCGGCCCGCTGAGACCGGGGAGCACGCCGCGATGTGGCTCTATCTCGTCCCGACCCTGGCGATCAACATCGCCGTGATCCTGGTGCCGGCGCTGCTGACCATCGCCCTGGCGTTCTTCAGCTGGGACGGGATCACGGTGCCGGTGTTCGTCGGCCTGGGCAATTTCGAGGCCCTGGCCCAGGACGGCGTGTTCTGGTCGGCGCTGCTGAACAACCTGATCTGGACCGGGATCTTCCTGGTGGTGCCGATCGCCATGGGCCTCCTGGCCGCCGCCATGCTGCTGGTGGCGCGGCGCGGCAGCACCTTCTTCCAGGTGGTCTATTTCCTGCCGGTGATCATCGCCACGGCGATCACCGCGCGGATCTGGCAGGGCATGATCTACAGCCCGGTCACCGGCGTGTTCGGGCTGCTGCAGAAGACCGGCCTGCCGATCACCAACCCCCTGGCGCAGCCCTCCCGAGCCCTGTTCGGCGTCGCCACCGTCGACCTGTGGCACTGGTGGGGGTTCCTGTGCGTCATCTTCTTCGCCGCGCTGCGCCAGGTGCCGCAGGAGCAGATCGAGGCGGCACGGCTGGAGGGCGCGAAGTTCTTCCAGATGATGCGTTACGTCCTGCTGCCGGCAATCCGCCCGACGATCACCCTGATGATGATCATGACCGTGATCTGGTCCTTCCTGGTGTTCGACTTCGTCTACATCCTGACCCAGGGCGGGCCGGCCTTCTCCAGCGAGGTGCTGTCGACCCTGGCCTATCGCAAGGCGTTCTACGACCTGAATGTCGGCCAGGCCGCCGCCACGGCCCTGGTGATCAGCGCCTTCGGCCTGGTTGCCACCTATTTCTACATCCGCCTGCAGGCGAGGGACGGCACGCCATGAGGCTGGTCGAAAGCCGTGCCACCCTGACCGTCAGCTACATCGTGCTCGGCATCGGGGCGTTCACCGCCCTGTTCCCGATCGCGCTGCTGATGCTGAACGCGTTGAAATCCGCGCCGGAGATCGTGCTGAACCCGCTGGCGTTGCCGCAGACCATCCGCTGGGACAACTTCGCCCGCGCCTGGAAGGATGCCCGCTTCAGCCAGACCTTCCTCAACTCGGCGCTGCTGACCGGGCTGACCATCCTTCTGGTCTGCACCACCGGATCCGCCGCCGCCTATGTGCTGGCGCGGCGCAAGATCCGGCACTGGAAGCTGGTCACCTTCTACCTGCTTGGGTCGGTCACCGCGCCGATCCAGCTGTTCCTGTTCCCGCTGTATTTCGGCTTCGCCAAGCTTGGCCTGATCAACAACGTCTTCGCCGTGTCCCTGGTCTACACCGCGATCTACAGCCCGTTCGCGATCATGCTGCTGCACACCTACTTCCAGGCCGTGCCGCGCGAGATCGAGGAGGCGGCGACGGTCGACGGCGCGTCGCATTGGCAGGTCTTCACCCGGGTGATGCTGCCGATGGTCTCACCCGGCATCGTCACCGTGGCGCTGATCATCGGCCTCTATTCCTGGAACGAGTTCCTGATCGCCACGACCTTCCTGCAGCGCCAGGACAAGCTGACCGCCGTGGTCTCGTTCTTCCTGCTGTCCGGCCAGTACAGCTCCGACTGGGGCGAGATCATGGCCGCGGCCCTGATCGTCGTGCTGCCGATCGTCGTCCTGTTCCTGGTGCTGCAGCGCCGCTTCATCGAAGGCATGGCCGGCGGCTCGGTCAAAGGCTGAGCGCCACCATCCCAACCGGGAGTTTCCCCATGAGCCCCGACTCCACCGTCCCCGCCCTGCCCAACGACTATCTCGAACGCGTCTATGCCGGCGTGCTGGGCAAGCTGATCGGCGTCTATGTCGGCCGGCCCTTCGAGGGCTGGACCTACCAGCGGATCATGCAGGAGCTCGGCCCGATCGAATACTATGTGCACGACCGGCTGGGCGTGCCGCTGGTGGTGACCGACGACGACGTCGCCGGCACCTTCACCTTCGTCCGCGCGCTCGAGGATTACGGGGTGTCGCCCGACCTCTCGGCCGAGGCCATCGGCAAGGCCTGGCTGAACTACCTGGTCGAGCATCGGTCGGTGCTGTGGTGGGGCGGCAACGGCAATTCGACCGAGCACACCGCCTGGCTGAACCTGAAGCGCGGCGTCGCGGCCCCGGCCAGCGGGTCGATCGCCGAGAACGGCGTGACGGTGGCGGAGCAGATCGGCGCGCAGATCTTCATCGACGGCTGGGCCATGGTGGCGCCGGGCCAGCCGCAACTCGCCGCCCGCCTGGCCGGGCAGGCCGGCAAGGTCAGCCATGACGGCGAATCCGTGCATGCGGCCGTGCTGTGGGCCGCGATGGAGGCCGAGGCCTTCGTCTCCGCCGACATCGACCATCTGATCGACACCGGCCTGGCGCAGATCCCGCGGGACAGCCTGATCGCAAAGCTGATCGCCGACATCCGCGCCTGGCACCGCGAGTGTCCGGACTGGCACGACACAAGGCAGCGGATCGAGGATCGCTACGGCTACGACAAATATCCCGGCAACTGCCATGTCGTGCCCAACCACGCGCTGATGATCATGGCGGTGCTGTACGCGCCGGACGACTTCCAGCGCGCCCAGATGATCGTCAACACGGCGGGCTGGGACACCGACTGCAACGCCGGCAATGTCGGCTGCCTGATTGGCATCATGCACGGGCTGGAGGGCATCGAGGCCGGGCCGGATTGGCGCGGCCCGCTGGCCGACCGCATGCTGATCTCCTCGGCCGATGGCGGCAATTCCATCAACGACGCCGTCCGCGTCGCCTATCAGCTCGCCGGGCTTGGCAGCCGCCTGGCGGGCGGGCCGGCCATCGCCGCGCCGAAGGACGGCGCCCAGTTCCACTTCTCGCTGCCCGGCAGTGTCCAGGGCTTCCGGCCCGAGCGCGGCCATAGCCTGGTCGAGCGGCTCGATATCGAGAACATCGTGGTGCCGGGCGGCCGCGCCTTGGCGCTGCGCTATCGCGGCCTCGGCCCCGGCCAGGCTGCCGCGGCGACGACGCCGACCTTCAGCCCGCCCGAGGTCGCGAACATGCGGACCTACGAGCTGATGGCGACGCCGCTGCTGTATCCCGGCCAGACGCTGTCGGCCCGGGTCGCGGCCGACCCGGGCAACGCTGGCGAGGTCACGGTGGCGCTGCGCCTGAAGGTGTACACGGCCGAGGACACGCTGCGGACCGTCGAGGGTGTTCCGGTGCGGCTGGCGCCGGGACGCGACGCCGCCCTGTCCTGGGTGCTGCCCGATATGGGCGGCCAGCCGATCGCCGAGGCCGGCTTCGTCATCGCCGCCGCCGGCGCCCGCGCCGATGGCGCGGTGGTGGTGGATCATCTGCGCTTCGACGGCGCGCCGGACCTGCATCTGCGCCGTCCGGCCGAGACCGGCGATTTCTGGC
>JAEKLZ010000401.1 GCA_019508225.1 Inquilinus limosus
GGACTCATTTTGCTTTCAGCCGATGTAGTCACAAGTCTCCAAGAAGACCCTGGGGGCATTCTGAAAAGGTCTCGCCAGGCGGGAGAGGCAATGCGAAATGAAGCCAGATTCTACCCCGCGCGGCGGATCACCACGGGGATCGACTTGTAGGTCGGGGTGCCGCTGCGCTCGTCGAAGGAGTCGAGCGCCACCAGGTTGTTGGCCTCGGGGTAGTAGGCCGCGGCCGAGCCGCGGGCGATGTCATAGGCCACGGCGGTGACGCCGCGCAGCACCCGCGGCGGCTGGCCCGGGTCGTTGGCCACCGCCTCGACATCGACCCGATCGCCATGGCCGAGGCCCAGCGCCGCCAGGTCGTCCCCGTTCAGGAACACCACGTCGCGCCGGCCGGTGATGCCGCGGTAGCGGTCGTTCAGCCCGTAGATCGTGGTGTTGTACTGGTCGTGGCTGCGGATGGTGGTCAGGCGCAGCGCGTCGGGCCGGGCCGCAAGCGGATCCTCCTCGACCCCGTCGCAGACCAGGAAGTTGGCCTTGCCCGACGGCGTCCGCCATTCGCGCTGCGACGCCGGCACGTTCAGCCGGAACCCGCCGGGCTCCGCGACGCGGGCGTTGAAGTCGAAGAAGTCCGGGAACACCGCCTCGATCTTGTCGCGGATGCGGGCATAGTCGGCGACCAGCCAGGCCCAGTCGACCTTCGTGTCCGGCAGCGTCGCCAGCGCCAGCCCGGCGATGATCGCCGGCTCCGACCGCAGCTGGTCCGAGGCCGGGGGCAGGGCGCCGCGCGAGGCGTGCACCATCGACATCGAATCCTCGACCGTGACCGACTGGGCGCCGGTCTCCTGCAGGTCGCGCTCGGTCCGGCCCAGGCAGGGCAGGATGATCGACTCCTCCGCCAGCAGCAGGTGCGACCGGTTCAGCTTGGTGGCGATGTGCACCGCCAGGTCCAGCTTGCGCATGCCGGCGAACACCGCGTCGGGGTCGGACATAGCGACGGCCAGGTTGCCGCCGAGGCAGATGATCGCCTTGGACCGGCCGTCGATGATCGCCTGCACCGCCTCCACCGCGTTGTGACCCTTCTCGCGCGGCGGGGCGAAGCCGAAGACCCGCTCGATCGCGTCGAGGAACGGCTTGGAGGGGATCTCGGTGATGCCGACGGTGCGGTCGCCCTGCACGTTGGAATGGCCGCGCAGCGGGCAGATGCCGGCGCCCGGCCGGCCGATATTGCCGCGCAGCAGCATCAGGTTGGCCAGCTGCTGCACGTTCGAGGTGCCGTGCCGGTGCTGGGTCAGGCCCATGCCGTAGCAGACGATGACGTTCTTCGCCTTGGCATAGACCGCAGCGGCGGATTCGATGGTGTCGCGCGCCAGGCCGGACTGGGTCTCGATCACCTGCCAGGACACCGTCTCCAGATCCGCGGCCAGCGCCTCGAAGCCGGCGGTGTGCCCGGCGATGAAGCCGCGGTCCAGCAGCCCCGGCCCGCCGGCGGCGAGGTCCGCGGCGTCGGCCGCCAGCAGCGCCTTCATCATGCCCTTCAGCACGGCGACGTCGCCGCCGACCTTGACCTGGTGATAGGCCGAGGCGATCGGGGTCGAGCCGAGGGTCAGCATCTCCAGCGGGCTCTGCGGCGCGGCGAAGCGCTCCAGCCCGCGCTCGCGCAGCGGGTTGAACACCACGATCGGCACGCCGCGCTTCGCCGCCTCGCGCAGCGTCGTCAGCATGCGCGGATGGTTGGTGCCGGGATTGTGGCCGATGCAGAAGATGGCGTCGCAGAGGTCGAAATCCTCCAGCGTCACCGTGCCCTTGCCGACGCCGATCGACACCGGCAGCCCGACGCTGGTGGCCTCATGGCACATGTTCGAGCAGTCGGGGAAGTTGTTGGTGCCGTATTCCCGGACGAACAGCTGGTACAGGAAGGCGGCCTCGTTCGAGGTCCGGCCCGAGGTGTAGAACTCGACCGTGTCCGGGTCGGCATAGCCGCGCAGCCGCTCGCCGATGCGGCGGAACGCCTCGTCCCAGCTGACCGGCAGGTAGCGGTCTGTCGTCCGGTCATAGGTCATCGGATGGGTCAGCCGGCCCTCATCCTCCAGCTTATGGTCGGACCAGGTCCACAGCTCTGCGACCGGGTGCGCGGCGAAGAACTCCGGCGTGACGCGCTTGCCCGTGGTCTCCCACGACACCGCCTTGGCGCCGTTCTCGCAGAACTCGAAGGACGAGGTGTGCTTCGGGTCGGGCCAGGCGCAGCCGGGGCAGTCGAAGCCCGAAGGCTGGTTCATCCGCATCAGCGCGCGGGTGTCCTCGGCGATCGCCATCTGGTCCTTGATCGCCCGGGCCACCGCGCCGAGGGCACCCCAGCCGCCGGCCGGCCCGCCATAGGGCTTCACGCCGGGAACGTCGTTGTCTTTCGGCATCGGGGGGCTCCTCGGAAGCGGGCCGGTACTATACACGCGGCAGGGCGCTGGACGGACGGGTAACCTGGGCGGGGGTAGCGGCCTCGCGGTCGGCGCCGCGCTCCTGCAGCCAGTAGCCCAGCCCGACCATCAGCCCGCCGCCGACCAGGTTGCCCAGCGTCAC
Source organism: Inquilinus limosus (assembly GCA_019508225.1). Lineage (GTDB taxonomy): Bacteria > Pseudomonadota > Alphaproteobacteria > DSM-16000 > Inquilinaceae > Inquilinus > Inquilinus limosus_D. Next base: position 2,569 of record JAEKLZ010000401.1, read on the forward strand.
CCAGACCAGGTTGTGCACGGCGCCTTCGAAGGTGATCGTCTCCGGATGCTCGCCCAGCAGGGCCAGGGCGAAGACGAACATGTTGGCGACCGAATGCTCGAAGCCACAGGCGACGAAGATCGCGATCGGCCAGAAGATCAGCGCGATCTTGGCGGCGTCGTTCTCGGTGCGGCCGCACATCCAGATGGCGAGGCAGACCAGCCAGTTGCACAGCAGGCCGCGGGCGAACAGCTCATAGCCGGGCGCCGCGATCTTGGCGGCGACGACGGCGAAGAACTCGCCGCTGCCGTCGGTCAGCAGCACGCCGCCGCCGGCCATGTGCAGCAGCGCCGCCAGCACCACCGCGCCGATCAGGTTGCCGACCCAGCAGGCGACCCAGACCCGCAGCATGTCGGCCCAGCTGCTGTCGCCGCGCAGCACGGCGAAGGGCATGTACATGGCGGTGCCGGTGAACAGCTCCGACCCGGCGAAGACCACGATGGTCAGGGCCGAGGCGAACACCGCGCCCATCACCAGATGCGCCCAGGACGGGTCGGCATGGGCGCCGACGGTGAACATGAAGATGTCGCCGAAGCCGATATAGGCACCGGCCAGGGCCGATCCGATCAGGAAGGCCAGCAGATGGGCCTTGACCATCCCGGCCTTGTGCGCCCCGGACTCGGCGTATTTGGCAATCGTGTCGCGATACATCGCCAGCCCTTTGCTTCACGGCGTCGAGGAGGATTCACCCATCCCTCGCCGGGCTCCCGCATCTGGTGCGGGGGCCCGGCGGCGGGGCCGCCGGCTAGCCGGGGACGACCGGGCTCTTGTCCTTGCGCAGCGCGTCCATCACCGCCTTGTCGAGGTTGAGATGGCCCTGCACCAGCTCCGGCGGGGTCAGCGCCAGCCACTGGTTCAGCGAGACGTCGGCGTAGTAGCCGCTCTTGAACATCTCGAGGAAGCGCAGCGTCGTGGTGCCGGTGTTCTCGATGTAGTGGCCCATGGCGAAGGGCACATAGCCGACATCGCCGGCCACGAAGTCGATGGTGCGGGCGGACCCGACCGCGCCGAACACGCCCATGCGGGCCTGGCCCTCGATGTAGTACTGCCACTCATCGGCGTTCGGGTGCCAGTGCAGCTCGCGCATCCCGCCCGGCTCGATCTCCACCAGCGCCGCGGCGATGGTCTTGGAGGCCGGGAAGTTCGAGGAGTCGGTGATGCGGACGGTGCCGCCCTTGGTCTTGATCGGGTCCTGCTTCAGCATCCGGTGGCTGAACACCTGCGGCACCGGCTTGGCGCCGGCGATCTTGTCGCCGGCCAGCGGGCCGGGCACCGGCAGGTTGAAGATGTAGCGCTGGTGCGGATCCGGCGTGTTGCCGAAATACTTCGGGTCGACGCCGAAGTTCTTGCCCAGCACGTCGGTCGGCACGTGCTTGAACCAGTCGCTCAGCAGGAAGGTACCGTCCTCGTCGAATTCGCCGTCGTCGAAGACCAGCAGGAATTCGCAGCCGTCCTTGCCCAGGCCCTGGATCGAATGCGGGATGCCCGAGGGGAAGTACCAGAGGTCGCCGACGCCGACATCGTCGACGAAGTTGTTGCCGGCGGCGTCGACGGCGGAGATCCGCGCCTCGCCATACAGCATGTAGGCCCATTCCGCCTGCTTGTGCCAATGCAGCTCGCGCGTGCCGCCGGCGTTCAGGCGCATGTTCACGCCGGCGATGTTCTTGGAGACGCTGAGCTCGCGGATCGTGACCTGGCGGGTCCAGCCGCCCTCCTCCTGGCGCACATGCGCGTCGGAGAACGAATAGCGCAGGTTCTGGAACGTGCCGCTGTCGGTCCGCGGCGGGTTCAGGAAGCTCGGATTCTCCCCGTCGCGCAGCAGATCGCGCGGGCCGGGATCGGTGCCGCCGCGGCCGGGGGTCTTCGGTTGCAGGGTGTCGGTGCCCTGGGCGTTGGCGCCGGTGGCGGCGACGGCCAGGCCGCCCGCGGCCATGGTGCCGAGCGCGGCACGGCGGGTGAACATGGTCATGTTGTTCCTCCAGTCCTTCGTGGTCCCGGCTTTTCAGGAGCCGGACCGCACGTCGCGGACGCTGAGCGGCGCGGCGGCGTCGTGGGATCCACGCGTCGATCGTCTTTCCCGGGAGGCGGGCAGGGGAAGGCCGCGACGGGGGGCGTCTCGGTCTCGCCCGCGCCTTCGGCCCAAGCCGATTGGCACGCTGGCCCGACGGTCGGCGGCGGCAGGGCCAGGGCGGCTGGTTTCGGCCGTAACCGCCGCGATCGCCGCCTTCGCCATGACGCCGTTCCGGCCGTCGAAGCCCCGGAAGCAAACGCCGTTTGCCGACCGGGCACCATCATATTGACGTTTAAGGGCCTAACCGCCGGGGCTAGAGGGCTATACGCGGGTATAGGGTGCGGCCCGGGCCGTCCTGGCCCATGCGCGCCTATCCCACGCGCGGCAGACTGATCGTGGCGCGCAGGCCCTTGGCCTGGTTGGCCAGGACGATGTCGCCGCCATGGTGGCGGACGATGGTGCGGGCGATCGACAGGCCGAGGCCGACGCCGCCGGTCTCCAGGTTGCGGGAGTTCTCGATGCGGAAGAACGGAGCGAAGACCTGCTCGCCGGCATCCGCCGGAATGCCGGGCCCGTCATCCTCGATCACGATCTCGATGCCGTCGCCGGCCCGTGCCACATGCACCCGGGCCCGCTCGCCGTAGCGCACCGCGTTCTCGACCAGGTTGCGGATGGCGCGGCGCAGCGCGTCCGGCCGGCAGCGGTAGCTGATCCGCGGCCCCTCCTGGAAGGCGACGTCCTGGCCCAGCTCGGCCAGGTCGTCGCACAGGCTCTCGACCAGCGCCGACATGTCGACGGTGCGGGTGCCTTCGGCCGTCGACTCCTCGCGGGCGAAGGCCAGCGTCGCCTCGGTCATCTTCTGCACCTCGGCCAGGGTGCCCAGCATCTTCTCCCGCACCTCGGCATCGGCGACGAACTCGGCGCGCAGGCGCAGCGAGGTCAGCGGCGTGCGCAGATCGTGGCCGATCGCCGCCAGCATGCGGGTGCGGTCCTCGACGAAGCGCTGCAGCCGCTCCTGCATCCGGTTGAACGCCTCGGCGGTGTTGCGGATGTCGTCCGGCCCGGCCTCCGGCAGCGGCGCCACGGATTCGCCCCGGCCCAGCGCCTCGGCGGCGACGGCCAGGCGGCGCATCGGCCGGGCGATGCCGCGGGCGACGATGATGCCGAACACCGACAGCATGACCGCCGTGACCCCCAGCGACACCACCGTCTGGCTGGTCCAGATCGAGTTGCCGGTCGGCTTGGCATAGGCGCTGTTCAGCCAGGCGCCGCTGTCCAGCTGGACCGACAGGCCCATGCCGTAGGCCTCGTCGAGATACAGGAACTTGGCCGGGCGCGACAGCGGCCAGGC
>JAEKLZ010000402.1 GCA_019508225.1 Inquilinus limosus
GATCCGGCGATAGGCCTCGGGCGGCTGGAAGATCGAGATGTAGTCGGCGCCGTCGCCGTCGACGAACAGCGGCAGCCCCGCCGGCTGCACCCCCAGCGTCCAGGCCGGCCGCGCCACCCGCCGCGTCGGCCCGTCGCCGATCCGGAAGGCATAGCGCCCATGGCCGGTGCGGTTCAGCGACAGCCGGTGCAGCGCGCCGCGCGAATTCATCTGCCCGGCATCGCTGCGATAGCACTCCACCGTGATGTCCGGCCGCGCCGCCGCCGCGTAATCGTGCAGCGCCGGCCGGCTGATGGCGAAGACCGAAGGGTCGAGACCGTCCATCCCATGCTCTCCCTGACCTGCCTGTGCGGCCCGCGGCTCTTCCGGCCGCGATTCTGCTGCCGTTCCCGCTCCGGAACGACGCAAGCAGCATGCCAGATGGCAAGAGGTGCAGCCATCGCGCCGCGACGGACAGCTGGTCAGGGCAGGGGCGTCACTTCGCCTTCGGCACGGGCGGCGCCGTGGTCGCGACGGCCATCTCCGTCGCCAGAGCCTGCGCCATCTGCAGGTGGTGGAACACGATCGGCAGGGTGTCGGTCGCGAAGCCCTTCAGCCCCTCGTCCTGGCCCGCACCGATCTCGTATTCCAGCAGCTGCGCCGTGACCTGGTGGTCGGCGATCTGGCTGGCGATATAGGCGCGGTCGAAATCGGCGCCCTTCAGCCCCTTCAGCCGGTCCCGGATCGCCTGGTGCTCGGCGTCCATCTCGTCGGGCAGGACGATGCCGGCGGCCTTGGCCAGCTCGGCCAGCCGGTCGTTCGCCTTGCCGTGGTCGCGCACCATCTGCCGGCCGAAATCGCGCACCGCGTCGCTGCCGCCCTGCGCCTCGGCCAGCTTGCCGAAGGTCACCTCCGCCAGGCCGCCCTGCGCCGCCGCGACGGCGAAGACCTGGTCCGACGCGTTCGGCCGGTGCGGCGCCGGCGTGCCGGGCTTCCGCTCCGGCGTGCCGGCCGGCGTGGTCGCCGGGTTGCCCGGCGCCGGGGTGGTCGGGTCGACGGTCTGGGCCCAGCCCGGCGTCGCCCCCAGCAGGAAGGCCGCCAGCGCCGCGGCCGCGATCCGTTCCGTCATGCCGGTTCCTCCTTCCATGGCCCGCTCACAGCGTCAGCAGATAGGCGTTCAGCGCGTCCTTCTCGTCCGGGGCCAGCTTCAGCCCGAGCACGAGGTTGAAGTATTCGACAGTGTCGGCCAGGGTCGGCAGCCGGCCGTCATGCAGATAGGGCGGGGAATCCTTGATGCCGCGCAGGGTGAAGGTCTTGATCGGCCCGTCCGGCAGCATCACCAGCCCGTTCACCGTCTGGCCGATCTGGTAGAACCGGTCCGCCTTCAGATCGTGCATCTGGTTGTCCATGAAGGCGGTCTGCGGCACGTGGCAGGTGGCGCACTGGCCCTTGCCCATGAAGATCCGCTCGCCCGCCAGCTCCTGCTCGGTCGCCTTGGCCGGGTCGAGGCGGCCCAGCGGCGTCAGCTTCGGCGCTGGCGGGAAGTCGATGATGTTCTGCATCTGCGCCATCACCGACGTCTGGTCGTGCCGCTCCGGCAGGTTCACGCCCTTACGCTGCGCGCTGACCTGATCGCCGTTGAAATAGGCGGTGCGCTGCTCGAATTCGGTGAAGTCCTCGACCGAGCGCAGCGACCGCTTCGAACCGTGGATCTGCTGGTTGAACAGGCCGCGCAGGCTGGTCGTGTCCAGCCGGAAGCGATCCGCCTGCGGCCGGATGTCGGGGGTCAGGTGGAAGGCCGCGTTGCTGTGGAAATTGGCGTGGCAGTCCAGGCAGGTGACGCCCAGGCTCTGGTCGGCGCTCTTGCGGTCCTCGGTCTGGTTGAACTCCTCCTGCGGGAACGGGGTCAGCAGCAGGCGCAGCCCCTCCATCTGTACCGGGGTGATCAGCCCGACCATCAGCGCGTAGTAGTTCTTGATGGTCAGCAGCTGCCCGCGCGAGACATCGCCCAGCTCCGGATGCGTGGTCAGGAAGATCGGCGGCGGGAATTCCGGGGTAAAGGCGTCCGGCAGGTCGAAATCGACGTCGAAGCGGCGCAGGTTGCGCTGCTCCTGCCGCGCGACCTCATCGATCTGGTGGTTCGGGAACACCTGGCCGCCGGTCGCCTGCTTGACATGGGGCAGGGGCAGGAAGCCGGCCGGGAACAGGCCGCGCTGCCTGATTTCGTCCGGGCTCATCGCCGCCAGCTCATCCCAGGTCGCGCCTTGCGGCAGCCTGACCCGGACGCCGCTCTGCACCGGCTTGCGGCCGCCCGACATCATCACGCCCGGGACCGGCCGGTCGGCCAGGTCGTAGCGCTGCTCCAGCAGCTGCCGCTGGCGCTGCATCACCTCCGGCTTGGCCGCCTCGTCATCGGCCTTGACCTGGTCGAAGGGCTGGGTCGGCAGGGGCCGGTAGGTCGCGTCGGGCGGCAGCGACCCGGCCAGGGCGCCGACGCCGGCGACGATGCCGGCCGTGAGCAGGGACAGGGGCAGCAAGCGGCGGACCATCGGGCACCTCGGGAAATCATCCTCGGAAATCCGGCGCCGCTCGCGCCTCGTCAGCGCGGCGGTTTCCGGGCCAACAGGAACTCTGTCGGCCCGGTTCCGGCGGCGACCGCGAATTTCCGGAGGGCCCGGCTCAGCCCGATTTCGCGGCGAGCTGCCGGCGGTATTCCGCGACCGGAAGGCCGCCGACGCCCCAATTCTCCATCGGCACCTCCTCGATCACCACGAAGGTGGCGTCGAGCGGCTTGTTCAGCACGTCCAGCAGCAGCTGGCTGACCCCTTTGATCAGGGCGGCCTTCTCCTCCGCCGTCACCGCGGCGCAGTCGGGCGACGACCCTTCCCGGGTCACCTGGATGGTTACCATCGGCATGACTGCTCTCCTCTTGTCTCGCTTACCAATGGCCGGCGTTCTGGCCGCCATCGACATGCAGGATCTCTCCGGTGATGAAGCCGGCATTCTCCAGGAAGACGACCGCGTCGACGATGTCGCGGATCTCGCCCATCCGGCCTACCGGGTGCAGCTTGCCCAGCGCCTCATGCGTCTCGGGGGCGTGCATCGGCGTCTTGATGATGCCGGGCGACACGGCGTTCACCCGGATGCCCCTGGTCGCATATTCGATCGCCAGCGACTTGGTGGCCGAGTTCAGGCCGCCCTTGGTCAGCGACGCCAGCACCGAGGGCACGCCGGCGACCGGCTGTTCGGCCAGGGTGGTGGTGATGTTGACGATGTGGCCCGAGCCCTGCTTCAGCATCGCCGCCACGGCGCGCTGCGAGACGTGGAAGAACCCGGCCAGGTTCACCGAAAGAACTGCGGCGTAATCCGCCTCAGTGTAATCGGTGAAGGGCTTGGCGACGAAGATGCCGGCGTTGTTGACCAGCGTGTCGACCCGCCCGAAGCGCGCCAGGCCTTCCTCGACCACGCGGGCGGCGGTGCGCGGGTCGGCGATGTCGCCGTCGACCGCGAGGATGTCGGGGTCGCTGCCCTGGCGGATCGAGCGCGAATTGGCGACGACCCGGTAGTTCAGGTCGCGATAGGCCTGGACCAGGCTCGCACCGATGCCCTGCGAGGCGCCGGTGATGATGGCGACCTTCCGTTCGGTACCCATGATGTGTCTCCGATCCTGCAGCGGCCGGAGCGATCTCCGGTCGGCCGGGCCACTGCGGCGCCGGTGACGATGTATTTACGGCCTGCCGCCGATCGTTCGAATAGATGTCATCCGGGAGACACTGTTGCGCGAAACGGAATGCCGGATCAGGGATCGGGGGTAAGGCGGGCGAACCGGGCCTTCAGCCGCGGCAGCGCGAAATCGACGAAGGCGCGGACCTTCGGCACCGCCAGGCGCCCCTCCGGGGTGATGATGTGGACGGGCAGCGGCGCGGGCTCGGCATCGGCCAGCACGATCTTCAGCCGGCCGGCCCGGATCTCCTCGCCGACATGGTAGGAGAACAGCCGGGTGACGCCATGCCCTTCGGCGGCGGAGGCGACGGCGGCCCGGACGCTGTTGACGATCAGGCGCGGCGCGAACTGCACCGTCCGGGCGGTGGTCGAGCCGGTCGTGGGCGGGAAGCTCCAGGACTCGATGCCGAAATGGGTCATCGACACGACCCGGTGCTTGGCCAGGTCGGCGGGCTCGGCGATCCGCGGATGCTGCGCCAGGTAGGACGGCGCGGCCGCCACCACCCGCCGGACCTCCCCGACCCGCACCGCGACCAGGGTCGAATCCGGCAGATGGGCAATGCGCAGCGCGGCGTCGATGCCCTCGTCGACCAGGCTGACCGGCCGGTCCAGCAGCAGCAGCCGGGCCGAGACCGCAGGATGGGCATCGAGGAAGGCGTCCAGGATCGGCCGCAGCACATCCTCGCCGCTGATCAGCGGGGCGGTCAGGGTCAGCAGGCCGCGCGGCGCCGCCCGCTCGCCGGCGGCCAGCATGTCCGCCTCCTCCAGGTCGGTCAGCACCCGCCGGCATGCGGCGGCATAGCGCTCGCCAGCCTCGCTCAGCCGGATCGAACGCGTCGTGCGGTGCAGCAGCTGCACCCCGACATGCTCTTCCAGGAAGGCGATGGCCCGGCTGACCGCGGCGGGCGAACGGCCCAGCCGACGCCCAGCACCGGCCAGGCTGCCCGCGTCGAGGGCCGAGACGAACACGCGCATGGCGTCGATCCGGTCCATCATTCTTCCCGGATGTGAAGGATGCCGGAGCGTAGGCATTCCGGCGTTCGGCGCAAGGGCCGGGCCTGAGCCACCCGGGGCGGCGAACCAAAAGAAGTTGTCATCCTCGGGCTTGACCCGAGGATCCAGGGGCCGCGAGAACGGCTCTCGGTGGCCCCTGGATTGCCCGGTCAAGCCGGGCAATGACAGAAAAGAGGGGAACGTTCTGGTCTCTGAAACTTGGATTTGGAGCCCTGCTATGCCACCGGCTCGATCCGCACCTCGCGGCTCTTGGCGCCTTCAGCGACAAGCGCCAGCAGCCGCTCGCCCTCCTCGGTCACCGCCGCGGCCTGCGGCTTGGACAGCGGCTCGAAGATCTCGATCCGCAGCACCGCGGCGCCGCGCGCCTGGGTGGTCTTCCAGCGGCCGCGGACCAGTCCGTCCACCAGCAGCACCGGCGGCATGAAGTTGCCATAGACCAGCGGCTTGTGGCGCTCCGCGATCACATGCTCGCGTTCGGCATGGGACAGCAGCAGGTTGTCATATTCCGGCAGGAAGCGCGGCGGCGCCGGCACGTCGGGGCCGGGGCGCGGCGCGTCCGGCAGGTCGCACAGCTCGCGGCCGTTCTCGTCGCGGAAGGTCACCAGCCTGGGCCGCAGCGCGTCGACCACCGGCTGCAGTCGGGTCAGGCCCGACCAGGTCTGCATGTCCTGCACGCTGGCCGGGCCGAAGGCGGCCAGATAGCGCAGCAGCATCGGCTCCGGCGCCGTGTCGGTGCCCAGCGACTGCTGCAGCCAGGCCTCGGCCGTGGTGCACAGCGGCAGCCCGCCGAGGCCCCACAGCCCGCGCGGCGGCACCTGAACCAAGGGCGCCAGGTTGCGCATGGCGTAGGACAGGGACTTGGCATCCCGGTCCGGCCACTGCTTCTGCAGCAGCCGGCCCATCTCCTCGACCGTGCGTGGCTGGTCGACCAGCAGGCGCCGCCCGGCCGCCACCACCGCCTGCAGGTCCAACCCGGCCAACTGCTTGCCATAGGGCGTGCCGGTCATCAGCAGCCGCTCCTGCAGCGTCTGCAGTACCGGCCGCAGCGCCCGGCAATCGCGGGCGGTGACGAGATGGATGGTCGACCGCATCAGCGCGATCCGCACCGCCTTGCGGTCGCGGATCAGCGCGGCCAGATCCTCCAGCTCGAACCGCTCCAGCCGGCTCCACAGCCCGACATAGGGGGCGGTCGGGGATTGCGACTGCATCCCGACCAGCCGCTCAATCGCCTCGGCCGCGGTCACCGTCC
>JAEKLZ010000204.1 GCA_019508225.1 Inquilinus limosus
GCCGATCACCCAATTCTCGGGCAGCGGCCGGTACAGCGTGGCGTCGGTCAACCGGGCGAAGCCCTCGAACACCGGCACCTGCGGATAGAAGTCGTCGATCGGTTCGCCCATCCGGCCATTCTCGCCGATCGGCCGGGGAGGGGGAAGCCGGCGCTGGGCATCGACGGACATCAATGATACATTAGCTAATCGGGCTAAGGGAGATGGGTCGTGATCCGGGTCAACATGCACGAGGCCAAGAGCAATCTGTCCGCGCTGGCGGAGAAGGCGCGGGCCGGCGAACAGGTGGTCATTGCGCGGGCTGGTGAGCCTTGGGTCGAGCTGGTGCCCTATGCCGGAGCACGGCGCCGGCCCGGCGGCTATGAAGGGCAGATCGTCATCGGCCCCGATTTCGACGAAGCGGATAAGGAGATTGCGGATCTCTTCGAGAACGAGTGATGCGGTCGGCCCTGCTCGATACCCACGCCTTCCTGTGGTGGCTGGCTGACGATCCCGCCCTTGGCACCGCAGCGCGAGACATCATTGCGGAACCCCGCAACCGGATATTTGTCAGCGCTGCGACGACCTGGGAGATCGCGATCAAACGCCAACTCGGCAAGTTGACGGCGCCGGCGGATATCGAGGCCGCAGTGGAGGAGAAGGGGTTCGCAAAGCTGCCGATCTCCCTGTTCCACGGCCAGCAGGCCGGCAGCCTGCCGCTGCATCACCGCGATCCGTTCGACCGCATGCTGATCGCCCAGGCGCAGGCCGAGGGATTGGAGCTGATAACGATCGATCCGATGTTCAAACAGTACGGCGTGCGGCTGATCGAAGCCGGTGATTGATCGGCTCAGCTTTGGCGCGCCTCCGATACCCAGTGCTTTCCCGACGAACAGTGGCTCCATGCAGCAGTTCCTCCACACTCTCCAGGTCACCACCCGCGGCAAGGGCCTGGTCGAGATCACGGCGGAGATCCGGAGCTGGGTCGAGGCGTGGCGGATCGGCACCGGCCTCCTCACCGTGTTCTGCCGGCATACCTCGGCCTCGCTGCTGATCCAGGAGAATGCGGATCCGGATGTCCGGGCCGACCTGGAGGCCTATTTCGAGCGGATCGCGCCGGAGGGGGACGGCTATATCCACGATGCCGAGGGCCCGGACGACATGCCGGCCCATATCCGCACGGCGCTGACCCAGGTGCAGCTGTCGATTCCGGTCGCGTCCGGCCGGCCGGTGCTCGGCACCTGGCAGGGGATCTATCTGTTCGAGCACCGCCGCCGGCCGCACCGGCGCGAGATCGTGCTGCATCTGCTGGGGCAGTAGCATCCGGTCTGCCGGGGCGTTGTCACCGCGGTGTCGGCGCTCCCTCCATGCTCAACCTACCCACGGAAGCCGAACCGAGGGACGCCGTCTGCAGCCCCCAGCCGCCCGAGATGGGGATGATCGACGGCATCACCCGGGCCCCGGCTGCGACCACCCGATCGCTTTCGATCGAGAGGCGGAGTGTGCCCGCGACCGACCAGGACCCGAGCGTCGCACCAGGGTCCTGGTACAGCTGCGCCCACCCCGCGAAATCGGCCAGACGCACCGGGGCGCTGGTCCGGAACGGGGTGAAGTTGCCGGCCTTGGTTTGGGACACGGGGAGGCCCGGGATCTGCGGGACCACCGCTGTGAGCGACAGCCCCGCGCCGATGAAGAGGAACTTGGCCCCGACATTTCGCCGCGTGTCGACGATCTCGAAGGTGTAGTCGTCGAAATTGGCTGCGTACACTCCGCCGGACGCCCCGGCGAGGACCCGGATCTGGAACTCGGTGGACGTGTCCACGTCCGGCGCGTCCGGGCGTGGCTTGGTGCCGTAGACATAGACCTCGACGGCGCGCCACCAGCCGGAATTATCCGCGTCCCCGTCCGGCCCGCTGCGCGATTCGCCGAGGCCCTGGACGATCTGGAACTTCACATCATCCAGCACCGCGAGATAGTCCTGGACCTTGCGACAGCGCTGTTCCGACAGCGCCTGGTTGAAGCCCTCGGCGCCGCGGTGGCTGGCATAGCCGATCAGGTCGACCCAGGACCCCTTCAGGCTGTGCAACAGCGGCCGCACCCGGCGGTCCAGGGCATCCATGTGCTCGCGCAGCAGATAGGATCGGCTGGTCTCGAAATTACAGAGGCGTACCGCCAGAAGCGCACGGGTGCCGCCGATGGTGACGACAGTCTCCCGATGGTCCTCGCCACGTCCCGCCATGATCGCATCCGAACGTCGCCGCCGGGCGCCGGCCCGGATCACGCGGCAGGATGGACGACGCGAAACCCGGGCGATATCCCCCAATTCTCAGGGGTGGCCGCGCGGTGTCAGCCTGCCGCGACCGCCGCCACGAAGCGGTCGATCTCCGCCTCGCTGTTGTAGTAGTGCGGCGAGGCCCGCAGCATCGCGTCGAGTCCGCGGTCCGTCATGTCGAACATGGTCGAGCGGCGGCGGGTGACGCTGGTGTTGATGCCGGCCGCGCGCAGCCGCTGGTGCAGGGCGTCGGCCGGCTCGTCCGCCTTGGTGAAGGTGACGATGGCCGAGCGCTCGGCGCCCTTGTCGCGCACGGTCACGCCGGGCAGGGCGGACAGGCCGTCGCGCAGCCGCGCCGCCAGGGTCCAGGCGCGGTCGCGGATGGCATCGAGGCCCAGGGCGAGGGCGTAGTCGACGGCGGCACTCATGCCGAGAATGCCGGTGAAGTTGCGCTCGAAATTCTCGAAGCGGCGGGCGTCCGGGCGCACCACATAGCGGTCGGGCGCCACCATCTCCGCCGCGTAGAGGTCGAGGAAGGGCGGGTCGATCCGGTCCAGCATCGACCGCCGGACATAGAGGAAGCCGACCGCGCGCGGCCCGCGCAGGAACTTGCGGGCGGTGGCCGACAGCATATCGCAGCCGATCGCCTCGACATCGACCGGCATCTGGCCGACTGATTGGCAGGCGTCGAGCAGGTAGGGAATGTTATGCGCACGTGCAATCTTCCCGATCGCCGCCGCCGGATTCACCAGCCCGCCATTGGTCGGGATGTGGCTGACCGCGATCAGCCGCGCCGGGCCGCGATCGGTCGCCGTCACCGCCCGCTCCAGCGCCGCGACGTCGAGCTGGCCGGCGGCGTCGTCCGGCACGACCTCGACCACGGCCCCGGTGCGCTGCGCCACCTGCAGATAGGAGATGGTGTTGGAGGCGTATTCGGCCTTGGCGGTCAGGATCCGGTCGCCCGGCCGGAAGGGCAGGCCGTAGAACACCATGTCCCAGGCGCGGGTGGCGTTCTCCATCATCGCGATCTCGGCCGGGTCGGCTCCGATCAGCCGGGCGATCGAGGCATAGGCGGCCTCCAGCCGCGGCTCGGCCTCGGCCGCGGCGGCATAGCCGCCGATCTCCGCTTCCCGCCGCAGATGGCCCAGCATTGTATCCAGCACCGGGGCGGGCGGCAGGGCGGAACCGGCATTGTCGAGATGCAGCACCCGGGCGCAGCCCGGCGTGTCGGCGCGCAGCCGGTCGAGATCGAGCGTCACGTCAGCCCCTCGGCGGTCAGGTCAGGTGGAGCACCGAGCGCAACCCCAGGAAGGCCGGCAGCGGATGGGTGACGAGATAGGTCGGGATGCCGACGACGAAGCTGCGCATCCGGCCCTTGGCCTCGAAGCGCTGGCGGAACAGCACACCGTCGAACAGGTCGCCCAGCTTCGGCACGATGCCGCCGGCGATGTAGACCCCGCCGCGCGACCCCAGCGTCAGCGCCAAGTTGCCGGCAACGGTGCCGAGCATCGAGGCGAAGGTGGATACCGCCTCGGCGCAATGCGGGTCACCGGTTTTGGCACCGTCGGTGACGGCGGCGGCATCGCGCTGCACCGGGTCGATCCCGTCCAGCTGCGACAGCGTCTCGTACAGATTGACCAGGCCCATGCCAGACAGCACCCGCTCGGCCGAGACATGCTGGTGGCGGTGGCGCAGACGGTCGAGCACCGCCGCCTCGCGCTCGGTCGCCGCCGCCATCGTGACATGCCCGCCCTCGCCGGCCAGCGCGGACCAGCGGGCGCCGCTCGGCACCAGGCCGGAGACGCCGAGGCCGGTACCGGGGCCGAGCACGCCGATCGGCGCATTCGCCACTGGCGCGCCGCTGCCGATCGGGCTGCGGTCGCCCTCCTCCAGATACGGCACCGCCAGGGCGACGGCGGTGAAGTCGTTGATCACCTCCAGCCGCTCCAGCCCCAGATCCTTCTTCAGGGCCGAGATCGAGAACGACCAGGCGGCGTTGGTCAGGGTCACCTGGTCGCCGGTGACCGGGCTGGCCACGTCGATCGCCGCCTGGGTCGGCGGGGCCGCCGGCTTGACCATCTCGAGATAGGCGTGGGCGGCATCGGCCAGGGTCGGATAATCCGCACCGTGCAGGATCTTGGTGTCGCGCGTCCCCTTGGCGTCGGCCAGGGCGAAGCGGGCGTTGGTGCCGCCGAGATCGGCGATGAGGGCGAGGGGTTCAGGCATGGCGACGGGCCAACTGTGTCGGGATGGCCATGCTTCCCTCATGCGGCGGCCGGGGGCAAGCCTGAAGCGTCGGGTCGGCGGCGGCGAGTCGGGGCGCATCTCCGGTCCGGATTCGATGCGGGAGTGTGCAGCGCAGCACAAACTTGATGCTATCTGCACATATCTTAGGCACGAATGCGTTCTAAGTGGCTGTTCCATAAGAGGAATTCATTTTCCTCTTGATTTGTCCGGCGAACTGCCTAAATTGTGCATTGCGACATGCAGCGATGAGTTGCTGTCGTAACGCACTTCTTGGGCGTTTCCTCCCTAAACTCGGGCCGCAGTCTTCTGCGGCCCTTTTTCTTTTCGGCCGCCGGAGCGCCGCCGCTGCCGGCACCGATGGCCGGCTGGCACCGCCCCTGACGCACGACGGATTCCAGCCCACCCGAATCGCGCGACTTGCCAGCCTCGACAGCGAAACGGCCGGGTCGCCCCGGCCGTTCGCAGTCACGATCCGCTGGCCCGATGAGGTCGGATCAGACCTCGCCGCCGGCCTCGGCCTTGTCGTCGAACAGCGGGGTCGGGGCAGGCTGCGTCGGCGCCGCGGCGGGAGCCGGGGCAGAGGCCGCCGCATCGCCGCCCAGCGGCTGCAGCGTGCCGATCAGCTTGCCGCCGGTCTCGACCTGCAGCTCGCCATACTTGACGGTGCCGGTGACGACGCCGCTGGCGCGCAGGCGCAGCAGGCCGGATACCGACAGGTCGCCCTCGAACCGGCCGGCGATGTCGCCGTCGCTGATCTCGGCCGACCCCTTGAACACGCCCTGCTCGGCGATCTCGATGGTCTGGCAGTCCTTGATCTTGGCCTCGATCCGGCCCTCGACCACCAGATGATCGCAGGCGGTGATCTCGCCGGCCAGCGAGATCTCGCTGCCGACGATCAGCTTGCGCGGCGATTCGCGGCCGCCGGGCGATGCCGCCGAATCCGGCCGGCGCATGGCACCGGCAATGCCGGGCCCGGTTCCTGGCAGGTCGATCCGGCGCGGCAGATCGGTCTTGTAGCCGGTGGCCGGCTTGGGGGTGGACGACATGGGCTCTCCTTGAGGCGCGGTCGGGGCGGTGGGCCGGACTAAGGACGTGTCCCCGGCGGGGGAATAGCCTGGCCGCTCGGTGCCGCCATCCGATCCTCCGCCAGCGGGGTTGCGTCGACGAAACACGCGGGTGTCCCCCTGCTTGTTGTGGTTCCGGAGTCGATGTCCCATCAGGCGATGGGGCCGGGACTGTAGCTGGATGCTTAACCGCCGATCAACCCGTGGCGGACAGCCCCGTTCCCGGCACAGGAGCAACTCAGCCGCATTTCGGTCAAATGAATTATCCGGCGGCACGTCCCGCCGGGACCCGGCCGGCAGTGCCGGCGGCACGGTGGAACACATGGGTCATGAAGGCGGCGCCCAGCACTGGCACCACCAGGTTGACCACCGGCACCAGCAGGATCGGCGACAACATCAGCCCGGCGATGAAGAAGCGGCCCTGGCGCTCGCGCCACAGCGCCCGCGCCGCCGCCGGCTCGACATGGCGCGCCGCCACCAGCTCGAAATACTCACGGCCCAGCAGGTAGCCGTTGACCAGCCAGAACACCAGCAGGTTGACGCCGGGCACGATCAGCACGATGCCGACCGCGACCAGGTTGACCGCGACCAGCAGCAGGAAGAAGCGCAGCCCGCCCCAGATCATCTCGGCGATCCGCTGTCGCCGCGGCGGCGGCAAGGCGGGATAGTGACGGGCCTCGACCGCCTGGGCGACGTCGTCCAGGAACAGGCCGGCCACCGCCCCGACGATGGCGGGGAACAGCAGGATGCCGAGCGCCAGCACGGCGACGCCGCCCAGCACGTCGAGGGTGGTGTCGACCCAGGGCCAGTTGGCGATCTGCACGAAGGACAGGCCCCAGCCGGCCAAAGCGGGCAGGGTCAGCAGCAGAGCGATGGTGGCGGCGAAGCTGATCCACAGCACGCGGCGGATCGCCGGATCGGACGTCATCTGCTGCAGGGCGAGGCGGAAGGCGTTCGGCATCGGTCTCGGCACGGTTGATGTCGCGGCCGTTCACCTGGGGCGGCGAAAGCCGCCGCGCAAGAGTGACGCTACTCGTCGCCGGTCATCGGCCCGCTTTCGCCGGCGGTGGTGCGATAGCGCGGCAGGCCGTCGGCCAGGCGCACCCAGGGCAGCGTCTCGCCGACATAGACATGGCTTCGCGGCGGCAGGGCGCCGGGGTCGTCCAGCGTCGTCACCAGCAGATGCACCTCATCCGGCCAGCGCGCGCCTTCATAGGCCAGCGGGGTGCCGCAGCCGCCGCAGAACAAGCGCTCGGCGCCGGGCGAGGAGGCGAAGCGGCGCGGGGCCTCGCCGCTCCAGGCCACCTGCGAGCGCTCGAAGCCGGCATAGGCGGAGTAGGGCGCGCCGGTGGCCCGGCGGCAATCGCG
The DNA here is from genome assembly GCA_019508225.1 of Inquilinus limosus. Classification (GTDB taxonomy): domain Bacteria; phylum Pseudomonadota; class Alphaproteobacteria; order DSM-16000; family Inquilinaceae; genus Inquilinus; species Inquilinus limosus_D. The sequence goes on from JAEKLZ010000204.1 coordinate 6,931, forward strand.
GCAATGGCAGGCTGCCGCCCATCGTGGCGCGTCCGACGCGGCATAGCGCACGGCACCGCAGCCGCATCCGCCGGTTAGATGGCTGGCATCCTCGGGCATCGCGTCCGGTCCTTCCTGCGATGGACGACCCGTTCTATATCCACTCCTGACTGCCGCGTCTTTGCGGATCTTGCGCCGGGCGTCAGGCCGCCGTCGTCTGACCCAGCACCTCCGGCCCGAAGATCCGGGCCAGGGCGGCGCGGCCATCCTCGGTCAGGGCGACGGCGCGGCTATTGCGGTCACGCCGGATCCAGCCCTGATCCAGGAACCGGTCGGCGATGGCGGCGCCCAGAGCGCCGGCCAGATGCGGCCTGCGCTCGCTCCAGTCCTGGCACTGGCGGGTGACGGCGCGGCGGCCCTGGCGCAGCCGGTTGACATCGATGTCCAGCGCGGCCAGCCAGCCTGGCGCGGCGTCGGACAGGACGAAGCTGTGGTCGTCGGCCTGCAGCACGCCCTGCATCACCAGCGCGTTTGTCACCGCGACGCCGAGCCGGCCGGCCAGGTGGTCGTAGCACATGCGCCCGTCCCGCAACGGCGCCGGCACCTTCGAGCGCGAGGCCATGGCCACGGGCGGCGAGGCCAGGGTCAGCATCGTTTCCAGCAGCGCCCCGATCTCCGCCCCCGCGAGGGCGTAGTAGCGGTGGCGGCCCAGCCGCCGGACGGTGACCAGCCCGGCCTCGGCCAGCTTGGCCAGATGGCTCGAGGCGGTCTGTGGCGTGACCCGGGCGCGGAAGGCCAGCTCGCCCGCCGGCAGCGCCTCGCCGCCGAACAGGGCCGACAGGATCAGCGCCCGGCTTGGGTCGCCGATCAGCGATGATAAGCTCGCTAGATCAAGACCTTCCTTCATACTTCGATGGTGATCGATTTATCGACGCTGGTCAAGGCCGCCGCGCGGATGTGGAGTGGGGCGACCGACAAGGGAGTGCCGACCATGACCGACATCTTCGCGATCCTCGATTATGTCCGCCGCCGTGCTGCCCTGGGCCCGCCGCGCCGCGGATTGCGCAGCGCGATCCGCAGCGAGGCTCTGGCGCAGCCGCAGGAGTGGTTCGGCGCCGCCGTGCTGCCCTGGGCCCGCCGCGCCGCGGATTCGACCCAGCCGCTGCCGGAGTTGGCGATGCAGTTCCGGCAGGACTTCGCCGCCGATTTCCGTCAGGCCCTGCTCGCTTCCGAAGGCCGCCGCTTCGGTTGGACCGAGCTGTTCGATGTCGCCGGCGCGATCGACGAGGCCGCCTTCGCCAAGGCCGCCGACGAGATCTGGGAGGAGAGCTGGCTCGGCGGCGCCTATGCAGTCTGCCTGCGCCGCTTCGACGGCCGCCATCTGGTGACCAAGCTGGTCGAGCGCAGCCGCATCCGCGCGCTGACGGAGGAGGGCGCCAAGCCGACTTTGAGCCCGGCCGAGGCGGAGCAGGTCACGGCGGCGATGGCTCGGCTCGACGCCGTGCTGACCCCCTTCGCCCCGCATGAGCGGCCGCGCGGAACGCCGGGGCTGTGGATCGACCGGATCGCCGAACGCTACGGCCTGCCCCACCCCGCTGCGCCGCTGCGCGATCCGGCTCCGGTTGACTCGGCGGCGGCCGCAGCCTAGAGGGTCGGGGACTCCTTGTGGGTCGCGCATTCCAGTTCCCGGCCTGGCCGCAACTCAGCGAGACCCATGAGCGCCCGCTACGACGCCACCTGCATCGGCAACGCCATCGTCGATGTCATCACCAAGAACGAGGAAGCCTTCATTGCCAAGCATGGCTTGGTGAAGGGGGCGATGACGTTGATCGACGCGGAGCGGGCCGAGGCGCTCTACGCCGCCATGGGGCCGGGGCTCGAGGCCTCGGGCGGCTCCGCCGGCAACACCGCGGCGGGGCTGGCCTCGCTGGGCGGCAAGGCGGCCTTCATCGGCAAGGTGACGGCCGATCAGCTCGGCGCCGTCTATCGCCACGACATCCGCGCCGTCGGCGTCGATTTCGATTCCAAGCCGCTCGACCCCGCTGCGCCGGGCACGCCGCCGACCGCGCGCAGCCTGATCATCGTCACGCCGGACGCGCAGCGGACGATGAACACCTATCTCGGCGCCTGCGTCGAGCTGACGCCTGACGATGTCGACGAGGCGGTGATCTCCGGCTCGCAGGTGACCTATCTCGAAGGCTATCTGTGGGACCGGCCGACGGCGAAGGAGGCCTTCATCAAGGCCGCGCAGATCGCGCATTCGGCCGGCCGCAAGGTGTCGCTGACGCTGTCGGACAGCTTCTGCGTCGAACGGCACCGCGACAGCTTCCTGTCGCTGATCGACAGCCATGTCGACCTGCTGTTCGCCAATGAAGCGGAGATCAAGGCGCTGTACCAGGTGGACGATTTCGACACTGCCGTCGCCACGGTGCGCGGCCGCTGCGAGGTCGCGGCGATCACCCGCAGCGAGAAGGGCTCGGTGATCGTGACCGAGGGCGAGACCCACCTGGTCGAGGCCGCGCCGCTGGTCCAGCTGGTCGACACCACCGGCGCCGGCGACCTCTACGCCTCGGGCTTCCTTTATGGCTTCACCCGCGGTCTCGGCCTGGCCGAGAGCGGCCGGATCGGCAGCATCGCCGCCGCCGAGGTGATCAGCCATGTCGGCCCGCGTCCGTTGGTGCCGCTGCGCAGCCTGATCGGCTGATCAGCGCCGGAACACTGCCACCGCCTCGAGATGCGGCGACCACAGGAACTGGTCGACCGGCGTCGCCCGCTCCAGCCGGTAGCCGCCATCGACCAGGGTCCGGGCGTCGCGCGCCAGGCTGGACGGGTTGCAGGAGACCGCGACCACCACCGGCACGGCCGATGCCGCCAGGGTCTCGGCCTGGTCGCGGGCGCCGGCCCGCGGCGGGTCGAACACCACGGCGTCGAAGCCGCGCAGCTCCGCCGCGGTCAGCGGCTGGCGGAACAGGTCGCGCCGCTGCGCCGTGATCCGCTCGCCCCGGCCGCCGCGCCGCGCGGCCGCCGCCAGCGCCTCGATCGCCGGGCCCTCGCCATCGATCGCCGTCACCTGGGCGCTGCGGGCCATCGGCAGGGCGAAGGTGCCGGCGCCGCAGAACAGGTCGGCGATCCGCTTCGCCGGACCGACACCGTCGCGCACCAGCCGGGTCAGCGCCGCCTCGCCCTCGGCGCTGGCCTGCAGGAAGCCGCCGGGCGGGATCGTCACCGGTACCTCGTCGAAATGCACCACCCCGGCCCGGCGATGTGCCACCGGGTCGGTGAAGCCGTCAGCGCCGCGCCAGGACAGCCGCGCCAGGTCCTGCGTCGCGGCGAATTCGGCCAGCATCTCCCGCCGCTCCAGATCCAGCCCGGTCTCGGCCACGATCACCAGGTCGATGCCGTCATCCAGCAGGGTGACGGCGAGGTCGGCGCCGCCATTCTCCGGCAGGATCGCGGCCAGCACCGCGCGCAGCGGCGGCAGCAGGGCCGCGATCTCCGGCCGCAACACCACGCAGTCGGTCAGGTCGACGATCCGGCTCGACCCCGCCTCGTTGAAGCCCAGGAACACGCCGGACCGGCCGCGCCGGGCCGCCAGGCTGGCCCGGCGGCGGCTGCGTGGCGGGGTCTCGACCAGCGCCGCGACCTCGGTCTCAAGGCCGGCGCGGGCCAGGGCGCCGGCCAGCAGGCCGCGCTTCCATTCGGTGTAGACGGGCGGCGCCAGATGCTGCACCTGGCAGCCGCCGCAGGGGCCGAAATGCGGGCAGGGCGGCTCGCGATGATTCGGGCCGGGCTGCACCAGCTCGATGAACTCGCCGCGATAGGCTTGGCCATCGGGCCGACCCAGCCGCGCACGCACCCGGTCGCCGGGCGCGGCGAAGGGCACGTAGACGCGCAGGTCGTCGACCATGCCGATGCCGTCGCCGCCGCCGCCCAGGCGGTCGATTACCAACTCGATTTCCCGCCGCGACCCGGGGGCCGCGGGCTTGCTCCGTCGCATCTGCCGCTTCATGGTGGCAGGCATGGCATGCGCGGCCCGGCCTTGCAAGGCGTGGGGTTGCATGCGCCTCGGGGGCAGGGCCATATCCCTCCCATAGGGGGGCGGTCCTGCGGGACCGCGATGACGCGCAGGAGACGGTTTTGGATCTCGCCGCTGTGGTGGGCCGCGTGCGCGGCATGCTGTTCGAGCCGGACGCCACGCTGGCCGCCCATGGCGTGCCGGCGCCGGGCTGGCGCATCGTGGTGCGCGAGCATGCGCTGCCGGTGCTGATCCTGACCTCGATCGGCGCCTTCCTGCTGCTGGCGCTGCTGCTGTCGATCTCCGACGTGGAGACTCCGATCGGCCTGCTGGTGCTGTTCCTGGCGGTGCGGGTGGCGGTGAACCTGGCGGGACTGTTCGTCATGGCCGCGGTGGTCCGGTTCTATGCCGGCATGTTCGGCGCCATCGCCAATTTCGACGCCGCCTTCGTCCTGGTGGCGCTGGCGATGACGCCGGTCTATGTCGCCGAGATGCTGGGCCCCGGCGTGCAGCTGGTGCTGTCCGGCCCGGCCGCGGTGCTGCTGGTGCTGCTGGCGATCGGCTACGCGCTGACCCTCCTCTATCGCGGCACCGGGCTGGTGCTGCGCGTGCCGCAGGAGCAGCGGGGCGCCCATTTCGGCCTGACGCTGGTGACTTTGGTGGTGTTGATGCTGCTGCTCGGCCTGCTGCTCGGGCCCTACCTGCTGCCGGTACCGGCCTGAGCCATGTGCGGTCGGTTCGTCCAGAAGGCGCCACCGGAGGAACTGGTCGAGATCTTCGGCGCCGAGGGCCCGATCCCGAACATCCCGGCCCGCTACAACGCGGCGCCGACCCAGGACCTCGCGGTGGTCCGGTTCAACCCCAAGACCCGGCGGCGGGCGATCGACCCGCTGCGCTGGGGCCTGGTGCCGAGCTGGGAGAAGGAGCTGAAGGGCGGCGCCAAGCTGATCAACGCCCGCTCCGAGACCCTGGCCGAGCGGCGCAGCTTCGCCAAGGCCTTCCAGTCCCGGCGCTGCCTGATCCCGGCCGACGGCTTCTACGAATGGGCGCCCGACCGCACGCCGCATTTCGTCCGCCGCTTGGACGGCCGGCCGATGGTCTTCGCCGGGCTGTGGGAAGGCTGGAAGGACCCGCAGTCGGAGGAGTGGGTGCGGACCTTCACCATCATCACCGCCGATGCGATCGAACGGCTGCGGCCGATCCACCACCGCATGCCGGTGATGCTGGCACCGGAGCAGTGGCCGGCCTGGCTCGGCGAGGAATCGGCATCGCCGGCGCAGCTGCAGGCCCTGCTGGCGCCGCCCGCCGACCTGCCGGTCGAGGCCTATCCGGTCTCGACCCGGGTCAATGCCGTGCGCAACGACGACCCGACGCTGATGGACCGCGCGGCGCATCAGGAACCCGACATGAACGCCGCCAGCTCGGCCGCCAGTCCGGGATCAGCGACCACCCGCGGCACCTTGTTCTGACCGCCCAGCCGGCCGCGGGATTTCATCCAGGCGGCGAAGCGGCCGGGCGGCACGGCCACCACCTCCGGCGGCCCCATGCCGGTGCCGCCGGTGCGGTGGGCGGCGTAGTCGTCGTTCAGGGCCGACAGCCTCGTGTCGAGCGTGGCGGCGAAGCGGGCGGCCGCGGCTTCACTAGGCCTCTCCGCGAATTCGACGAACCACCGGTGGCGGCCGACCGGCGCGGCCTCGTCCGGGAACACCGCGATCATCGCGAAATCGGCGATGTCGGCGCTGATCGCGGCGGCGGCATCGGCGATGGCGCGCTCCACCTCCTCCGCGATCAGGTGCTCGCCGAAGGCCGACAGGCCGTAGCTGGTGCGGCCGGTGATCAGGATCCGGTGCGGGTCGCGGCCGACCAGCCGCACGGTGTCGCCCAGCACATAGGCCCACAGGCCGGCGCAGCTGGTCACCACCACGGCGTAGTTCACCCCCGGCTCGGCGTCGGCGATCCAGTGCCGGGTCGGAGCGGCGGAGCCGATCTCCTCGACCGGCACGAACTCCAGGAACAGCCCATGGTCGAGGCTTAGCCGCAGGCCCTCGCCCACGCCGCCGTCCTGCAGCGCGATGAAGCCCTCGCTGGCGGCATAGACCTCGCGGATCTCGGCCGCGGTGCCGGCGATCAGCCGCTCCAGCCGCGGCCGGTAGGGCGCCAGGGCGACGCCGCCGGGCACCAGCAGGTCGAGCGACGGATAGGGCGGGTCGGGCGCATCGCCGCGGGCCCGGCGCAGCTCGCGCACCCGCTCCAGCAGCGCCAGCAGCCAGCTGGTGGTGCCGGAGACGCTGCGGATCGGCAGCTCCAACGACCCGCGGGCGATGCGGTCCAGCTTCTCCTCCCAGTCGGTCAGCAGGGCCAGCTCCGGCCCCGGGAAGACGAAGGGCCGGGCCCAGGACGGCAGGGTGCGGGCGGCGATGCCGCTGAGGTCGCCGCTGAAGATGCCGGGGGCGTGCTCGGTCAGCGTCGTGCTGCCGCCCAGCATCAGGCTGCGGCCGCCGAACATCCGGCTGCCCGGCCGGGCGCCGAGATGCCAGGCGGCCAGGTCGAAGGCGGCGCGGGTGTTGGACCGGCGCATCGCGTCGCTGACCGGGATGTATTTGCTGGTGCCGCTGGTGGTGCCGGAGGACAAGGCGAAGTACGGGATCTGCCCGGGCCAGGACACGTCCCGCAGCACCGGGAAGGCGGGCTGCCAGTAGTCGCGCCACATCTCCTCATAGCGGCGCAGCGGCACCGCCGCCTGGAAGGCCGCGACATCGGCGATGCGGCCGAAGCCGTGGTCGCGGCCGAAGCGGGTGCCGGCGGCCCGGCGCAGCAGCCGCAGCAAAGTGCGGCGCTGGCTCTCCACCGGGTCCAGCCGCTGCAGCCGCCGGCGCCGCAGCGCCGCTGCCAGCCGGAAGACCGGGGTGGCGTCGATCATGCCCGGGACAGGCGCATGAGGGTCGGGAACTCCCGCGCCACCGTCTCCGGCCGCAGCGGCAGGCGGATCGACCGGCGCTCGCGCCACAGCGGGATCTGGTCGGTCAGGCCGTCGCTGCCCAGCCAGCCATCCTGGCCGCCGAACAGCGTGACCCAGCTGGCATCCGGGTCGGACATGTCGGCGACGTGCCGGGCCATCGAGCCGTAGCTGGCGTTGTGCCGGCCGCGGACCAGCCCATGCGCCGTCTTCATCGGCGTCTCGCGCGACCCGCCGGTCGGGTAGTCGCCGAACACGAAGAAGCGGCCCAGCACCGGCAGGGCGGCCAGGATATGGGCCACCCGCATCCGGTGCATCTCGCCCCAGCTCGGGATCGGGGCGGCATCGATCGCGGCCAGCCCGACCGCCTCGGCCAGCACCTGCCGGCGCCGCTCCGGCACCAGTGCCGCCAGGTCGTCGGCCAGGAAGGCGGTGATCGCGTTCCACTGCGCCATCAGCCGCGGCATGGCGTCGATCGTCTCGGCGCCGTAGACCCGCGGCACGAGGTGGTGCAGCAGCGCCTCGAAGGCCGGGGCGCCGGCCGACTCGACGGCATAGTCGCCGTCCCAGCCGGCCAGCCGGTCGAGGAAGCCGGCCTGCTCGCCGCCGATCCCGGCCTCGCGGATCGCTTCGGCCAGATGCCGGGCCAGGGCGCCCGAGTCCGGCGACACCGTGTCGGCCTGCAGCGCCGCCAGATCCTCCGGCGCCAGCCGGTCCTTGGCGCGCAGCAGGGCGTAGAGGCGCCGCACCCGCTCGTCGGCGGAGAAGAAGAAGCCGACCGGCAGGGCGGTGTCGGTCGGCCGGTTGTTGGCTGTGGCCAGCACCCCGTCCGGCGGGTCGGCGGTCCAGGGCAGGGCCGAGGCGTCGACCAGGCCGTGCCAATGGGTGTCGGGGTCGCCTGCATCCAGCACCGGGTCCGCCGGCGGGAAGTGGGTTCGCACCGGCAGGGTCGCGGCCATGATCTGGGCGATCCGCCCGTCCGCCCCGGCCACCAGCATGTTCTGGGCCGAGACGCCGAAGCCGGCGAAGGCGGCGCGGAATTCCTCCGGCGTCGCGGCGCGGCTGGCGCGCAGCAGGGCGGTGACCTCGTCGGTCGCCTCATGCCCGATCCAGCGCAGGGCGATGGTGTCGCCGGGCCGGCTGCGCGCCACCTTGGCGTCGCTGATGATCGGGCCGAAGCGGCTGCGCCGGATCTTGCGGCGGGCGCGCCGCCAGAACCGGGTGCGGATCACCGTCTCGCGAGTCTGGATCTCCGCTTCCGGCAAGGCGCTGACGTCGTACAGGTCGCTCGACGCCGCGCGCATGTTGGTGCCGCCCCAGGCCAGGTGCAGGCTGCGGCCGACGGCGACGAAGGGAAGGCCCGGCACCATCAGCCCGGCCATGTGGTAGCTGGGCGAGCGCATGCCGGCGACGAGCCAGAGATTGGGCAGCGACAGCGACAGGTGCGGGTCGCTGGCGATCATCGCACCGCCGGTGGCGCTCCGGGCGGCGGCGACGGCGACGCTGTTGCTGCCGGTGCGGCCGGTCGCGGTCAGCAGGGTGGCCAGCGCCGCCTGCCGGCCGCCATCCTCCGATTTGGGGGTGAAGCTGGTGACGGCGTTGGCGCCGGCCTTCAGCGTCCGGGCCCAGGCCTCGGCGAAGCCGGGCGTGCCGCGCTCGCGCAGCAGGCCGAAATAGGCCACCCAGTTGATGTCGCTGCCGGCCAGCCGGCCGATGCTCCACAGGTCGCGCAGCGTGTAGGGCTCGTGCCGCAGCCCCAGCAGGGCGAATTCCGGCGGCGGCGCCCGCTCCAGCGCGTGATAGGCGTTGACGCCGGTGACGAAGGCCTCGGCGAAGGCGCGGCTGTCGTCCGGCATGCGGTCGATCACCGTGTCGGCGGCGTGGCCGTAGTCGAGGATGCGCAGGGCATGGTCGATGTCGCGCGCCACCGGCCCGGCAATCTCCGACAGCCGGCCCTGCGCCACCCGCTTCATCAGCGCGATCTGGCCGCCGCGCAGATGGGCGTGCACCAGCCCCAGCGCCACCGCCAGGTCGCCGTCGGTCTCGGCCTCGACGAAGGGGATCTGATGCGCGTTCCACCGGATGTCGACCGGCCGGGCCAGCGGCAGGCCGGTCGTGGGGAAGGCGGCCAGCCGCTGCGCCGCCGTCACCGGCCGCGGCGCCAAGGCGCGCAGCGCCGGCACCAGCGGGGCTAAAGCGGTGATCAGCGGGTGCAGTGCGGGCATGCGGTCAGCTGCGCTGCGCCAGCCCGAAGGCGGCCGACAGGAAGGCGGCCACGTCGCGGTCCGACTTGGCCCGAACCGCGTCGTCGCGGCCGATCAGGTAGGGGTCGCCGCCGACGCAGTTGGCCAGGATCAGCTTGCGGGTGAAGCTGCCGCCCATGGCGATGCCGAGATTGCCGTCGCGCACCGTCAGGTCGCGCTCGACCTGGAAGTCGCAGTCGTTCAGCAGCCGGCCGATCGGCCGGGGCCCCGCGCGGCTGCCGTCCCATTGGTGCACGGCGCCGGGATAGACGATGGTCTGCACCCGCGACCCGCCCTGGCGCAGCGTGGCCGCGCTGGCCTGGCAGCGCGCCGGGTCCATGATGGCGTCGCGGTCGCCCCAGGCCATCAGCACCGGCGCGCCGGTGGTGCGCGGCTCCTCGAAGCCGATGACGCATGGGCCGTAGAAGGCGATATGGGCGGCGAAGCGGGTGTCGTCCAGCTTATAGAGGGCCGCGAAACGGTCGGCGATCGCGGCGTTGGTGGCGACGATGCTGGCCATGGCGCCGTAGGAGAAGCCCCACACGGCCACCCGGCCGCCGTTGATCTCCGGCCGCGCCTTCAGCCAGGCCAGGGTGGCGTAGGCATCGGCCAAGGCCATGGTCTCGGTGATCCGGATCACCCGGTCGGTGAAGCTGGTGGCGATATCGCGGCGGGCGCCGAACACGTCGACCACGGCGGCGCCGATGCCCATCGCCGCCAGTTGCCTGGCATAGGTCGGCTCGCGGTTGTCATCCACCCCAGCGGCGCCGTGCAACAGCACCACGGCTGGTGCCTTGTGGCCGGCATCGGCGCCCACCGGCGGATAATAGGTGACATGCGCCGCCGTCGCCGGCGCGTCGGGCCCGATCTCGGACGGCACGAAGGGGCTGTGGCTCGGCACCGTCACGATCCGCCCGGCTGCGTCGCCGATCGCGGGCCAGGGATCGGTGAAAGCGGGCTCGGCGCGGGCCGCGGATAGAAGGCCGAGCAGGACCGCGGCGGCGAGGGCGGCGCTGCGCCGGAAGCGGGGGGCCGGGCCGTGCTGTGCCATGCGTCGGGTCCTCTCCTGTCGGGCGGGCCGTTGCGATTGTAACCGGCTTTCCCGTGGCGGCCACAGCGGTGGTCCGGGCCATGGCGTCGCAGCCGCCTCGCCACAGGATGCTCGTGAGTGATGTCCGAGTCGGATGTTATTTTGTGGAACCTCCCAAATGGGAGGGGTGTCGGGCAGCCACCACTGTTAGTCCTATTCCGATCGGGCCACGCGGCCGGACCTCGAATCCCGTGGGGAGGGGAGATGGTGGAGGAAAGCGAAATCCTGAGTCTGGTCTCTGCGCTATACGAGGCGGCGCTCGGGCGGCGGGCCTGGCCGGATGTCCTGGCGCATCTGGCGCAGCAGCTTGGCGGCAGCGGGGACACGCTGCGGTGGGACTCCGCATCGTCGCGACCCGGCGATGCCTCGGCCGGCCTGCTGGCGGAGATCACGATCGTGCGGCCCGACGGCCGGCGGGGCTGGACCGTGCGGGAGGAGGCCCTGCTGCGCACGCTCGGGCCACATCTGCGCCGGGCCCTGCGGATCGAGCGCCGCCGTGCCTCCCCGGCGGAGAGCCGCCGCCGATCTGGCCCGTCAGCCGGACCCCCGCCACTCTCCCAGCGCGAAAGCGACTGCCTGGCCTGGATCTCGCGCGGGGCCAGCAGCAAGACCGTCGCGCGGCAGCTGGGCCTGTCCTCCCACACCGTCGACCAGCACATCCGCTCGGCCATGGCCAAGCTGGGGGCGGCGACCCGCACCGGGGCCGCGATCATGGCGTTCGAGAGGGGGCTCCTGTCCCCGGCGGCGGCGGTCGAGCACCCCGATTCGAGGGGACCGTCCGGCATCGGAACAATCTCGATCCTGAACCGCATCCCGGCTGGTGCGATGGTCCGGCCCGAAGCCTCGCGAGGTCTCCCATGAGCACCCAGCCCAGCCGGATCAGCAGCGTTGCCGACCATTCCATCACGACGCAGCTGCCGCTGCGCCATGGCGGCGTGGTGGTCGAAAGCCGCATCCAGGCCCGCCGTCTGTACCTGCCGCCGCAGCCGCGGCTGCCGGCGGACATCCCGATGCCCTTCTCCTGGGCCCGCCGCTTCGGCGACCGCGTCTATGTCTCCGGCCACAGCCCGCAGGCACCGGACGGCGATCCGATCGGCCCCTATGGCCGGGTCGGGATCGAGGTCTCGCCGGACCAGGCACGGCAGGCCGCCCGGCTCGCCCTGCTCGGCGTGATCGGCTCGCTGAAGCGGGAGATCGGGGATCTGGGCCGCGTCGCCGCCTGGCTCAGGATCGAAGGCTTCGTGCTGACCGCGGCCGGATTCGACCGCGCCACCACCGTCGTCGCCGCCGCGTCCGAGCTGCTGGTCGACTTGTTCGGGCCCGAGATCGGCCGGCACGCGCGCACCGCCATCGGCGTGGCCGCGACGCCGCTCAACAGCCCTGTCGTGATCGCCGCAGAGGTGGCACTGCGGGCCTGATCCGGACCTGTGGCCAGCCGGCCCGGCCGGCAATGATCGGAGGTCGCCGCGATGCCGCTTGGCAAGCACAACGCCGATCCGCGATTGTATGACGGTGCGGAAGCGGCCCCGGGGTTCGGATGGGACCGGCGGGCCGCGGGCAATCGTCGAGGTCGTCCGGTGGGGTTGACGAAACCGAAGAAGAAGGACCGGCACGAGCTCATCCTGCGGCAGATCGCCGAGCATGCGTCGATCCGGGTCTCGCTGCTGGCCGAGCAGCTCGGCGTCACCGGCGAGACCATCCGGCGCGACATCGCCGAGCTCAATGCCAGCGGATTGCTGAGCCGGACCTATGGCGGGGCCACGGTGCGCCCGGTGACCAGCGAGGCGTCGTTCGCCATCCGGCAGAATGTGCGGGTGGCCGAGCGGGACCGCATCGGCGGTGCGGCGGCGGGGCTGGTGGCCGACGGCGCGGTGGTGATGATCGACGGCGGGTCGACCACCCACCAGGTGATCTGGCATCTGGCGCAGCGGGCGCGCGACTTGACCATCATCACCAACTCGACCGCCATCGCGGTCGTCGCCGCCGCGAATCCCGGCTTCCGGGTCCGGCTCTGCCCGGGTCCCTATGACGGGTCGGAAGCCCTGGTCACGGGTGAGGAAACGATCGAGTACCTGGCCCGCTTCAACGCCCACCGCGCCATCATCGGGGCGTCCGGGCTGGGCCATAACGGCCCCTGCGACGTCAGCGCCGGCCAGGCCGCGGTGAAGCGCGCCATGCTGCGGCAGTCGGAACGGTCGATGCTGGTGGTGGACGCCAGCAAGTTCGGCGTCTCGGCGGTCGAGCGGATCTGCGGCTTCGATGCGATCGACGACCTGGTGGTCGACCGGCCGCTGCCGGTCGAGCTGGCGCGCATCGTCCAGGCGGGCGGCACCCGCATCCATGTCGGGCGGGAACCGGCCGGGTCCGCCTGACCACGGGCTTCCCGACCAGCCACAAGCCCGGCGCGGATTGTTGAACTTCATACATCGCATGTTGAAGTTGTCATGAATAATGTTGTATGTTCCACACTTGGGGAAGTGGCCTTGCGCCCCCTCATTCGTCTTCACGCTGGGGAGGCTGAGCGGACCATGTCCGAAGGAGCTGTGCCGACGGCGGACGAGCGGGCGATCGCCGATGTCATCGGGGCCTTCTACGCCGCGGCCCTCGGCGATGAGATGTGGTCCGCCGCCCTGTCGCGGCTGGCGTCGCTGCTCGGCGGGGAGGGCGCCACCCTGACCCGGATCGAGGCACCGGCCGCATCCACGGCGGCGCCGGACGGCATGCTGGTCTGGGCCGAGGCCGATGCCGCCGGCCTGGTCACCGAGATCGCCATTTCGCGGCCGTCCGGGCGCTCGCGATGGGGCGAGGCCGACATCGCGCTGCTGCGCTATCTCGGGCCGCATCTCGGCCGGGCGCTGCAGCTCGACCGCGGCTTCGCCGCGGGGACGGCCGGGCCCGAGCGCCCGGCGCCGACCGTGCCCCGGCTGCTGTCGCAGCGCGAGCGGGACTGCCTGGCCTGGGTCGCCCGGGGCGCCACCAGCAAGCACGCCGCGCGGCAGCTCAACCTCTCCTCCCACACCGTCGACGAGCATGTGCGATCGGCGATGACCAAGCTCGGCGTGTCCAAGCGCACCGAGGCGGCCGCCCTCGCCGTGGCCGGCGGCCTGATCGCGACTTGACGGCCCTCGCCGTGGATGCGGGGCGGAGGGGCCGCGACGGCATCGCATCGTCGCGTCGCGGATTGCGTCTCGCAGCTCCCTGTTCATCTCCGGGAGGCCTTGGTCGACCATGTAACCCCACATCATCCCGGCCGCCGGCGACTTCGGGCTCTGAATACTTCGAGCCCGGCCGCCGCGCCGGATCTGGCGTGCCGCCACTCCGGTCCTGGTCTTTCCGGCCTTCCGCCTCGGCCATCCGGTCAAGGAAACGAAGTCTTCGAACGGGGACGTCGCGGTTTTGTTTCAGATAAATCTGGACGTGTGTGTGGAATGCGATATCTATGTCCAATCCATTCACAGGAGAGATTTGATGGGTGCGGACATCGCCGATGATTTGAAGCCGACTTCGACAGATGACGTGCGCAAGCACACCGTTCAGATCGTGGCCGCCCATGTCTCGCACAACAGCGTCGCGCCCAACGACCTGCCGGCGCTGATCGAGCAGGTCTATGGCGCCCTGACCGGGCTGGGCAAGCCGACGGTGACGGTGCCGACCCGGCCGGAGCCGGCGGTGCCGGTCCGCAAGTCGGTGACGCCCGACTACATCGTCTGCCTCGAGGACGGCAAGAAGCTGAAGATGCTGAAGCGGCATCTGCAGGCCGCCTACAATATGTCGCCGGACGAATACCGCGAGCGCTGGGGCCTGCCGGCCGACTACCCGATGGTGGCGCCGAACTACGCCAAGCAGCGCAGCTCGCTGGCGAAGAGCATCGGCCTCGGCACCCGCCGCCCGGTGGAGCCTGCGCCTGCGCCTGCGCCGGCTGCGAAGCCGGGTCGCGGCCGGAAGGCCGCCGCCAAGTAAAGCAGAGCGGGCCGGCCGGCGGGGAACCTCCGGCCGGCCGCGGCGCTTTCTCCGGCAGGAGACATTGTCGCGGAGGCAGCCAATGGCGGCCCGCAGCTTCTGGTCCGGCTATCTCAAGCTCAGCCTGGTGACCTGCCCGGTGGAGATGACGCCGGCCGTCACCCAGGCCGAGCGGGTGCGCTTCCACACGCTGAACCAGGCGACTGGCAACCGCGTCGTCAGCCAGTATGTCGACAGCGTCTCCGGCAAGCCGGTGGCGGATGACGACCAGCTGCGCGGCTATCCGGTCGGCGAGGACGACTACGTCACCCTGACCGATGACGAGTTCTCCGCCGTGGCGCTGGAGACGACACGCACCATCGACATCGAACATTTCGTGCCGCGCGCCGAGGTCGGGCTGGTCTGGCGCGACCGGCCGCATTTCCTGACGCCGAGCGAGCCGGTCGGCGAGGAAGCGTTCAGCGTGATCCGCGAGGCGATGGTTGCGACCAGGATGGTCGGGCTGTCGAAGCTGGTGCTGTACCGGCGCGAGCGGCCGATCATGGTCGAGCCGCGCGGCAAGGGCATGGTGGTCTGGACCCTGCGCCAGGCCGACGAGGTGCGCGACGAGGCCGCGGCCTTCGGCGGCATCAAGCCGGCCACGCCCCCGAAGGACGCGATGCAGCTGGCCCTGTCGGTGATCAAGGAACGGACGGTGGAGTGGAGCGAGGACCTGCTGGCCGACCGGGTCCAGGCCTCGCTGAAGAAGATCATCGCCCGCAAGAAGAAGGGCCGGAAGGTCGAAGCGCCGAAGCCCAAGGCCGAGGAAGAGACCGGCAAGGTCATCGATCTGATGGCCGCCCTGCGCAAGAGCCTTGAGGCGAACAAGCGCAAGCGGTGAGGGGCGAGAGGTCACCGGAAGGCTCGGCTCAAGAGGTTGAGAACAGACGCGTTGCTTCTGCTCCCGCAGGCGGGAGAGGCAAAATGGTCGGTTCTTTATCATTGCCGCCTCTTATCCCACACCGTCATGGCGAGGCGCGGAGCGCCGTGGCCCCTTCGGGGCTCGCCATGACGGCTTATGGTTTGGGCGACTGACCCAGCAGCCGACGCCTCAACTGCTATCTGGTCTCGACGGCTTCGGCATGGGCCGGCCGGCGGCGGACTCGTCCGGCTCGACGGACCAATCCTGTGCAGTTTCGCGATCGGTGAGGTTCGGCGGCGGGCCGCTATCGGCCCGCTCTCCGGCGCCATCGCCACAACTCTGCGGCAGCGGAATCCCGGGCGGCGGGCGGCCGAGCTTGCGGCAGACCGCCTGCACGAACGCCTCCGGCGACAGCGTGTCGAGCTGCATGTCCAGGATCTCGTCCTCGACCAGCTTTTCCCACACCACCGACCGCAGATGCTCGGCGCCCTCGCCATCCAGGGGCGTCGCGATCGCCTTGACGACGGTGTCGGCGATCTGCTCCCGCTTCTGCCGGCGGCGCTGCTGCTCGCCCGAGGCCTCGCGCTCGCCCCGGCGCAGCAGATAGTCGGTGCGGATCCGCTCGGCCATGGCGACCGACAGCCGCAGCGAACGCGACAGCCGCGACTGGATCAGGCCGAAATCGAGCGGCGAGTCCGACGACGCCCTTTCCTGCTGCCGCTCGGTCATCCGCTTGACGCGCATGTCCATCTCGGCGGCCTCGCGCACCAGATGCAGCGCCCAGACGGTCCACAACATGTCGGGATCGGTCGGCCGGGTCGGTTCGGAGCTGGTCTGCGCCATGTCCATGGAACATAGCATGAACATGATTCGCGCTTAAGGCTATAGAGATCGTATTTCTACAGACAAAACAATGAGTTACCCCTCTTCGAAAAAGAGGCCTTTGGATTTCCAGAACCGTCATTGCGAGCGCAGCGAAGCAATCCAGGGCCGCGCGTACCGGCCCCTGGATTGCTTCGTCGGCTTCGCCTCCTCGCAATGACGGCGAGGGGGCGGGCGTTGTGAACACGTCTCGCAAGCGAGGCTACCCGTCAGCTCGGATCCGTCCCTTGACGTCCCGGCCGCTACCCCGGCCGCCGCGACAGGGGCAGTTTCACCCCCGGCTCGGGCTGCTCCTGCAGCACCTCGCGGCGGAAGCGGACCAGCCGGGCCGGGCGGCCGCCGGTGCCGCCGGCGACCTCGCCGGTCTCCTCCACCAGCCCCTGGCTGTCGACCAGGCGGCGGAAGTTCGGGGCGTGCAGGCGCAGGCCCGCCAGCGCCTCGACCGTGCGCTGCAGCTGCGACAGGGTGAAGGTCGGCGGCATCAGCTCGAACGCCACCGGCCGGTACTTGATCTTGCCGCGCAGCCGGCCGATCGCGGTGGCCAGGATGCGGCGATGGTCGGCCGCCATCGGCGCGCCCTCGGCCAGGGCCGGGCAGGCCGGCCGGGTGCCGTCCCGATGCGCCTCGGCGGCCAGGCCGGCCTCGTACATCAGCTCGTAGCGCTCCAGCACCCGCTCCTCGCCCCAGGGCAGGCCGCCCAGGCCGAAGGCCAGGCGCAGCCGGGCCTCGCGCCGCTGCCGCTCCGGCCCGGCCGGCGCCGCTGCGGCCCAGCCGGCCAGGGCTGGCTCGATCCGGTCCAGAAGCTCGGGCCGGCCGCCGCGGCGGTCCTCCCAGGGGAAGTGGCGGTACCAGTCGCTCCATGAGGAGTCGCCGGCCGGCGCCGCCTCGCGCAGCAGCGCCAGGTAGCCGACCGACAGCACCCGGCCCGGGCCGGCCAGCTGCCGGTCGCGGTCGCCGAAGGTGTAGAGCTGCTCGACATAGCCCAGCGGCTGGCCGGTCTGGGCTTCGACCCAGGCGCGCAGCCCCAGCTCCAGTGTCCGGTGCTGCGGCTCCAGCGGGCCGGCGGGCAGGGCGTCGACCCCGTCTGGCCCGCGCAGCGCCAGCACGCGCGGCGTCTCCCCGGCCACCGCCACGACCACGGCCGACAGGTCGACCGTCACCCGGTCCTGGGCGGCCCGGCTCTGGGGAGATTGCGGCGCCCGCTGCGCCCTGGCCGTCACGCCGGCCATGCTGGTTTCGAAGCCTCGACTCGCATGCCGTCAGGATAGCATGGGCGAGCGTCGGCTGGATGACGACTCACGGTCGCTTAGCCTGCCAGTTCTCCGGCGGCTCGAAGAGCATCGGCGGGAGGTTGTGGAAGCAGTCGTGGTCCGGCCGTTGCGACGGGTCGTCGAGGAAACGAGCGGCGATCCGTTTTGCGCAGGGCTGGCCGCGATACAGGACGCCATGGCCCTGGCCGGGGAAGATGAAGCTGTAGCCCTTGTCCAGCCGCTTGACCGCCGCTTCCGCCCAGGAGGGCGGAGTGCGCGGGTCGAAGGCACCCGAGATCAGCAGCGCCGGGATGTCGCTGGTCACCGGCGACGCGTCGCTCGCCGGACTGTGCGGCACCGGCCACGACGCGCAATACCCGTCCGCGGCCTGATCCCAGACCTGGGCGGCGAAGCGGCGATCGCGAGACCGGGCCTTTTCGACCCAGGCTGGATCGGCGGGAAACAGATCGGCGCAGGCAATCGAGATATAGACCGACTGCTCCCAGCCCAGCTCCTTCAGCTCCAGATCGAGTATCTCCATCTTCTTGCTGTTGGCGAGCAGCCGTGGATTTTCCGCCTCCAGCTCTTCGATCATGCGTGGGATAAAGCGCGCGCGGTCGCTGGACTCCAGCATTCCGTTGACGATGTCACGAAACATCCAGCCATCGATCCGCGCAGTCTCACCATTGGAGACCGGAACCATCAGAGGCTGGGTATCGAACCGCTCGGCCAGGGCCAGGAACCGCCGTTCGAGATCAGGGTATCCCTCCGCGCAGCCCGGATCGGCACGGCATGCCAGAAGCAGGGCGTCGAAGGCTGCTCCCACGTTCGCCGCATAATCGTAGAAATTCGTCTCTGGCGGCCATACGCCCTCGAGAATGGCGGAACGGATGCCCTCCGGATGGTCGCGCATCACGGTCATCGCGACCCGGGAGCCGAAGGAGAAACCCCAAAGGTTCCAGGTCGGATAGCCGAGCGCCCGGCGGAGATCGGCGACATCGGCCGCGATCGCGCCAGTGGTGATCTGGCTTGGATCGCGTCCCGCCTCCCGGAATCTGGCCCAGCATCTCTTGGCGCTCTTCCGAAAGGCGGCCGACCAGATCTCGCCAGGCGGCTGCTTGTGATCCAGGATCTGCTGCAACTCGTATCGATCGAATGGGCCGCAGGCGGACGGCAACAGCTTCGATTCCCCGACGCCCCGCTGGTCGAACAAGACCAGGCGGCGCGTGCTGAGCCACTCCAACGTCTTCGGTACTGTAAGCCAGCCGGACAGCCACTCTGCCCCGAGGCCAGTCACGTAACCGGGGCCGCCGTTGATGTACAGGATCGGGTCTGGGCGCAACTCGCGGTCCGTTCGCCACAGTGTCACCACTCTCAACCGGATGCGCGGCCCGTCCGGCCTGGCGCGGTCCTCCAGAACGGTGACGGCACCGCATTCCGCCGCGACCCCCTCCGGCAGGACCGTTCCGGCCGGGCAATCGTCGGGGGTGAAGTAGGGCGGCTGCGGCTCTTGTCCGACGGCGGTGCCCGCAGCGAGAAAAAGGATGAGAGCGAAAATCCAGCGCATGCTATGGGGCTCAGGGCGAGGCGAAATGGCAGCCATTCTGCCGGAGGCAGGGCAGGGCCGTCGAGCCGCGGCTTGACAGGCCGGCGCGGGGAGTGTCACTGACCGGCGTTTCTGCCCTGGTCCGAGAGCGATCCCATGCACGCCTACCGCACCCACACCTGCGGCCAGCTCCGTCCCGAACAGGCCGGCGAGACCGTCCGCCTGTCGGGCTGGGTCCATCGCAAGCGCGAC
>JAEKLZ010000403.1 GCA_019508225.1 Inquilinus limosus
TGGACACGCTGCGCGAGGTGGTCGCGATCGACATGCAGAGCAAGCGGTCGACCGCGACGCGGCAGATGGCGACGCCGCTGACGCCGGAGACGCCCGATTTCCCGCTGATGCAGTCGCGGCTGTCGCGGTCGGTGCGGCTGTCGATCGCCATGACCGAACGGATCCGCGCCGACTACCTGATGCGCAAGGAAGAGCGCAAGGAGTCGGGCGAGCAGGAACGGCGCCGGCAGCGCCGGGAGCAGGTGGTCGAGGCTGCCGTCAAGGCTGTCGCGGCGCCCGACAAGGATTGGGACGCCGACTGCGTGCGGTCGCAGGTGCGCGAGAGGCTGACCGAGGACGAGATCCTCGACGTGCAGCTCGACACCCTGTCGCCCGAGGACTTCCTGCGCGAGGTCTGCCGCAAGATCGGCCGGCCGCCGCCCTCGATCCCGCTGCCGCCGGGCCCAGAGGGCCGGGAGGGCCCGGAGGACCGGGACGACGGCGCCAACGACAATGCCGGCTCGTCCGGCACCCGCTCGGGCGTCGTCGTCTTGCATCCCGAGGCCCGGAACCGCCGGGCTGAACCGCCGGAAGAGCCGGGCGACGGCCCTCCGCCGTCCCGGCTGCCGCGGCCGGACAGCAGCTGAGCCCGGCCGCGCTCGCGACACCCGATTTTCGACGGAACCGGACGGCCTGGCCTGTCCCCTCGAGCGGGGCAGGGCGGGGGCGCCTGTCCACATGGCCGGCCGTCCCGGCCGCCGGTTCCGCCGGCATGACGCATTGCTCCAAGTCGATTTGACGTCTGGTCGCCATTCCTAAGCCGATCGGCAGACATCGTCCTTTTCACCTGAGCGCATGAGAGCACGCCTTTTCCAGCCGATGGCGACCATCCCCCTGCAACTGCACCGAAGGATCCGAGCATGGCTTACGAATTCGACACCCGGGCGGCGGCGGTGGCTGCCACCATCCCCGCCACCGGGAATGCGCTGCGCCTGTCCGGCTACTGGGCGGCCGGCGATGGCGGCGAGACTCTCTACAAGCGGCTGGGTGCCGCCCCCAGCCCGGTCAAGGCATGGCACCTGCAGACGGCGGACGGCGCGTGGTGGCAGATCGCGGAGAACACGATCAATGTCCGCCAGCTCGGCGCCAAGGGCGACGGCACCACCGACGACACCACCGCCTGCCAGAACGCGATCGACGCGGCCAAGGCGCTGGGCAAGATCCTGTTCGTCCCCGTCGGCAGCTACCTGACGGGGCCGCTGAAGCTGAACGGGTCGGACTGGGACGGCTCGACCACCAACCAGCAGCCCTCGATCAAGGGCATCAAGGGCGAGGCCCGCGGCTACTTCGTCTCCCGCTTCGCCGCCAAGGCCGGGGCCTACGCCGCCGGCCAGGCGGTGCTGACCCTGCGCAACGCCGCGTCGGTGTCGGTGCAGGGGCTGCATGTCGACGGCGCCAATGTCGCCGATGTCGGCTGCGACTTCGCCTGGATCGGCGCAGGCCCCTCCTTGGAGAACGTCTTCCGCGACCTGTTCGTGGAGAACTGCAACAGCACCGGGCTGAACCTGGACAATGCCGGTGACACGATCATCTCCGGCATCTGGTACCGCGGCGGCAGCGCGCCCGTCGGCCTCTCCATGCAGCTGCCCGGCGGCGGCATCTGGGCCGACAACGTGATCCTGTCGACCGGCAAGCTGCTGCTGTCCTGCCAGAATGCCGGCCTGCAGAATTGCGGCTTCTTCCAGGGCGTGGAGCTGACGTCGCCCAGCTACCACAACATCCATTTCGACGCCTGCCACATCTACCCGAACCCGGTCACCGGCAACGCCGTCTACGCCAACACGGCCGGCTTCTCCACCCGAGTCGCCACCTTCACCGGCTGTTTCTTTCCGCCGGCGGCGGCGAACCAGCCGGCCTTTGCCGGCCGCTGGCACCAGGGCGCGATCTTCAACGGCTGCCAGATCAACGCCACCACCTTCTTCGACGACAATTTCGAGCCTGGTGCCGGCAGCGGCTTCCCGCCGGTGTTCCAGTTCAACCACTGCTCCTTCGCCTCCGTCGCGCCGGCCTCGATCCCCGGCAAGGTCCTGGTCGCCTTCAACGTGCAGCGCCGCCCGGACGGGGTCATCGATCCCGCGATCCGCGCGGCGGGCGACATCCGCGGCAACAACCTCTATGCCGGCGACGGACAGATCGCGGCCGGGACGCTGCAGGTCACCGCGGGCGGCCTGTTCGGGCGCGACATGAACGGCGGCACCGCACCGGCCGACGCCTATTTCGGCATGATGTGGAACCGCAGCGGCGGCGCGGCCGAGACCGAGCTGATGTACCGCGGCGTGGTGTGGCGGCTGACCTCCTGGGACGGGACGACCTACACGCCGCGGCTGAACTTCAGCTACGGCGCCGGCTCCGGCCTGTACGCCGAGGCCGACAACGTCCAGAACCTCGGTATCGCCAGCCGTCGCTGGGCCACGGTCTATGCCGGGACCGGCGTCATCAACACCTCCGACGCCCGTTCCAAGACGGCGGTGGCGCCGCTGACGCCGGCCGAGATCGCCGCGGCCAGGGCCCTGGCCGGCGAGATCGGCACCTATCGCCTGCTGGACGCGGTGCAGGCCAAGGGCGAGGGCGCCCGGTCGCATGTCGGGCTGACGGTCCAGCGCGCCATCGAGATCCTGCAAGGCGAGGGGCTGGACCCGATGCGCTACGGCTTCATCTGCCATGACCGGTGGGAGGCCGAGGACGGCCAGGACGGAGGCGTCGGCAAGCCGGCCGGCGACGTCTACAGCTTCCGCCATGACGAGCTGCTGCTGTTCATCACCCGGGGGTTCGAGGCCCGGCTGGCGGCGCTCGAAGCCGCCTGATCTCCTGACGCGGCGGGCAAGGGGGCCACGGCCCCCTTGCTCCTGCGCCCCCGCCCCGCGCTAAGCTGCCCCGGTCGCCGCAAGCCGGGGCCGTTGTTTGATGAAGTCGCTTCTCGTCCGGCGCCTGGTCCAGGCGGTGCCGGTGCTGCTGATCGTCGTCTGCCTGGCCTTCCTGCTGCTGCGGCTGGCGCCGGGCGACGCCGTCGACGCGCTGGTGGTCGAGATGGGCGGCGGCGACCCCGGGCTGATCGCCCGGCTGCGCGCCGAATACGGGCTGGACCAGCCCTGGCCGGTGCAGCTCGGCCTCTACCTCTCGCATGTCGCGCGGCTCGACCTCGGCTGGTCGGTCGGCTTCTCCCGCCCGGTGCTGGACCTGGTGCTGGAGCGGGCGGGCAACACGGCGCTGCTGATGGCCGCCGCCCTGTCCCTGGCGCTCTCCGCCGGCACCCTGCTCGGCGTCGCCGCCGCCCAGAGCCGGATTCGCGGGCGCGGCTGGCTCGACACGCTGGTCACCGGCTTCGGCCTCTTGCTCTATGCCATGCCCGGCTTCTGGATCGGGCTGATGCTGATCGTCGGCTTCGCCGTGAAGCTGCGCTGGCTGCCGCTGGGCGGCATCGCCTCCGTGCCCGCCTTCGACACCGGCTGGGCGTATGTGGCGGATGTCGCCGAGCACCTCGTGCTGCCGACCGTGGCGCTGTCGCTGATATACGTCGCCGTCTATCTGCGGCTGATGCGCGCCGGCATGCTGGAGGTGGCGGGCAGCGACTTCGTCCGCACCGCCCGGGCCAAGGGCCTGGCGCCCGGCCGCATCACCTGGCGCCATGTGGTGCGCAACGCGCTGCTGCCGATGGTCACGGTGTTCGGCGTGCATTTCGGCATGCTGCTGGGCGGCAGCGTGGTGATCGAGAGCGTCTTCGCCATCCCCGGCCTCGGCCGCCTGGCCTATGAGGCGGTGACCAGGCGCGACCTGAACCTCCTGCTCGGCATCATCCTGGCCAGCGCGGTGATGGTGATCGCGGTGAACCTGGTGGTCGACCTGCTCTACGCCCGCCTCGACCCAAGGCTGCGGGGGCGGCGCTGATGCGCGTGCTGCGCCGCTTCCTGGCCGACCGCGCCGGCCGCATCGGCCTCGCCGGGTTGCTGCTGGTGCTGGGCATGGCGCTGACCGCCGGCTGGCTGTTCCCCGGCGACCCGCAGGCGATCGTCGGCCCGGCCCGGCTGCCGCCGTTCCAGGACCCGGCGCATTGGCTGGGCACCGACCGGCTGGGCCGCGACGTGCTGGCCGAGCTGTTCCACGGCGCCCGGGTCTCGCTGCTGGTCGGCGCTGCCGCGGCGGTGCTGGCGGTCGGCATCGGCCTCCTGGTCGGCACCACCGCCGGCTTCCTCGGCGGCTGGGTCGACGAGGCGCTGATGCGGCTGACCGAGGCGGTGCAGACCGTGCCCAGCTTCGTCCTGGCCCTGGCGCTGATCCTGGTGCTGGGCCCGTCGCTCGGCAGCATCGTCGTCGCCATCGGCCTCGGCGCCTGGCCCAGCCCGGCCCGGGTGGTGCGGGCCGAGATCATGGCCCTGGCCCGGCGCGACTTCGTCGACGCCTATCGCTGCATGGGCATGGGCTGGGCGCGGATCGCCTTCGCCAAGCTGCTGCCCAACGCGCTGGCGCCGGTGCTGGTGCTGGCCACCGTGATCACCGCCAGCGCCATCCTGATCGAATCGGCGCTGTCCTTCCTCGGCCTCGGCGACCCCAACCGGGTCAGCTGGGGCAGCATGATCGCCGATGGCCGCGCCGTGCTGCGCACCGCCTGGACCCTCTCCGCCATCCCCGGCCTGGCGATCGTCGTCGCCGTGCTGTCGGTCAGCCTGCTCGGCGAGGCGCTGACCGCGGCGCTCGACCCGCGGCGGAGGCGGCGGTGAGCGGCCTGCTGTCCATCCGCGGGCTCACCGTCGACTATCTCGGCGAAGGCGGGGCGGTGCGCGCGGTCGACGGCGTCGACCTCGACCTCGCGGCCGGGGAGACGCTGGCGCTGGTCGGCGAATCCGGCTCCGGCAAGTCGACCGTCGCCATGGCGCCGCTCGGCCTGCTGCCGCCCGCCGCCCGCATCGCCGGCTCGATCCGCCTGGCGGGGACGGAACTGCTGGGCCTGCCGGAGCCGGCGCTGCGCCCGGTCCGCGGCGGCCGCATCGGCATGGTGTTCCAGGAGCCGATCAGCAGCCTCAACCCGGTGCTCACGGTGGGCGAGCAGGTGCGCGAGGTGCTCGAGGCGCACGCCATCAGCCACGGCCGGGCGGCGCGGGCGCGGGCGGTGGAGCTGCTGGCCGAGGTCGGCATCGCCGACCCCGCCGCCCGCACTGGCGCCTATCCGCACGAGCTGTCCGGCGGCATGCGGCAGCGGGCGATGATCGCCATGGCGCTGGCCGCCGGGCCGGAGCTGCTGGTGGCGGACGAGCCCACGACCGCGCTCGACGTCACCGTCCAGGCCCAGATCCTCGACCTGTTCCGCACCTTGCGCGACCGCCGCGGCATGGCCCTGCTGCTGGTCACTCACGATTTCGGCGTGGTCGCCGAGCTGGCCGACCGGGTGGCGGTGATGCGGGAAGGGCGGGTGGTCGAGACCGGCCCGGCAAGGCGGGTGCTGGATGATCCGCAGCACGGCTATACCCGCGAGCTGCTGGCGGCCACCCTCTCGGTCGACGACGCGCCGCGGTGGACGGGGGCGGCCCGATGACCGAACCGCTCCTGGTCCTCGACACCCTGGTGAAGCGCTTCGGCCGCGCGCCCGACGCGGTGCAGGCGGTCGACGGCGTGTCGCTGACGGTGGCGCCGGGCGAGGTGCTGGGCCTGGTCGGCGAGTCCGGCTCCGGCAAGTCGACCCTCGGCCGGCTGGCGGCGCGGCTGGCCGATCCCGATGCCGGCACCATCCGCTTCGCCGGGCAGGACGTCACCCGCCGCCAGGGCCGCGCCCTCGGGCCGTTGCGGGCGCAGATCCAGCTGGTGTTCCAGGACCCGGTCGCCTCGCTCAACCCGCGCGACACGATCGGCACGGCGGTCGAGGACCCGCTGCGCGTCGCCGGCGTCGGCCGGGCCGAGCGGCGCGACCGTGTCGCCTGGCT
>JAEKLZ010000404.1 GCA_019508225.1 Inquilinus limosus
CCTCATGCTCCTGCACCAGCTTGCTGTCGACCACGGCGGTGACGGTGGCGGTCAGGCAGTTCAGCACGAAGGTCGGCGCATAGGCCTTGTCGGTCCTGAACACCAGCGTCCGGTCGTCCGGCGCCGTGACCATCCCGTCGACATTCTCCGCCGTCAGCCCGAACTGGCTGACGATATAGGCCGGCGCCAGGTTCAGCTTGATCGCGCGCTGCAGCGACCAGGCGGCGTCGCGGGCGGTCAGCGGATTGCCGGAGTGGAACGTCACCCCGTCGCGGATCCTGAAGGTGTAGGTCCGGGCGTCGTCCGACACCGTCCAGCTTTCAGCCAGCAGCGGCACGAGCTTGCTGGCGTCCTTCTGGTCGTAGCCGATCAGCCGGTCATAGACCTGGGCCAGGTATTCGGTCGACGAGGCCTCGAAGATCTCGGCCGGGTCGAGCGAAACCAGGTCGTCGATCACCCAGGCCTCGACCAGCGTGTCGGGCGGCGTGCCTGCCCTGGCCGCGAGGCCAGAGCAGGCGATCGTCGCCGCGAGGATGCCGCAGGCGAACAGCTTCAGCACGGTTCCGGATCCTCGCTGCGGCTCAGGACTTCTTGCCGGTCCAGTAGAAGTTGCTGTCGAAGGCCGGGCCCCAGGTGATGCCCTCGATGTTCTTCCGCATCGCCGGCACCTCGGTCTGCTGGAACATCACCGCGAAGGGCGAGATCTCCATGTGCTTGCGCTGCAGGTCTTCATAGATCTTCGCCCGCTTGGCGCCGTCGCGCTCGGTCACCGCGCTCTGCGCCAGCTTGGTCAGATCGGCGTCCTGCCAGCCATTGCGCCAGGACAGCGTCTTCGACTTGGCGTCGGCGCCGTTGTCGACGTTGATGGCGAAGGTCTCGGCGTTCGAGTTCGGGTCCTGATAGTCGGTGCCCCAGCGGCCGATATAGATGTCGTGGTTGCGGGCCCGGTACTTGGTCAGGGTCTGCTTGTTGTCGCCGGGGATGATCTCGATCTGCACGCCGGCCTGGGCGAAGGTCGACTGGATCGACTGCGCCATGTCCGTCGACGGCGAGGCGTTCCAGACGTCGAAGGTGGTCTTGAAGCCGTCCGGCAGCCCGGCCTTGGCCAGCAGCTCCTTGGCCTTGGCGACGTCGAGCTTGAACGGCTCGTCGGAAATCTCGCCCAGCATGCCCTGGGGGATGAAGCTCTCATGCTTCACGGCGATGCCGCGCATGAAGCTGTTGGCCATGCCGTCATAGTCGATCAGGTATTTCAGCGCCTGCCGCACCTCCGGCTTGTCGAAGGGCGGGTGCAGCGTGTTGAAGCTGATGTACCAGACCGAGCCCTTCGGCGCGTTCTCGAGCTTGATGTCGGGGTTGCCGTCCAGCGACTTCAGCTGCTCGGCGCTGAGGTTGCGGGCGACGTCGATATCGCCCTTCTGCAACAGCAGCATCTGCGTCGCCGCCTCCGCCACGTGGCGGATGAAGACGCGGCGGAAGCCCGCCTTGCCCTGCCAGTAGTCGTCGTTGCGGTCCAGCACCAGCGACTCGTTCGGCTTCCAGGCCGACAGCTTGAACGGGCCGGAGCCGGCGGAATGCGTCTTCAGCCACTCATGGCCGAAATCACCGTTCGCCTCATGCGCCTTCACCTCCTTGCTGTCGACCACCGAGGCGACGCCCGAGGTCAGGCAGTTCAGCACGAAGGTCGGGGCGTAGGCCTTGTCGGTCTTGAACACCAGGGTGCGGTCGTCCGGCGCCGTCACCGTCTGGTCGACATTCTCGGCGGTCAGCCCGAACTGGCCGAGGATGAAGGCCGGCGACAGGTTCAGCTTCACCGCGCGCTGCAGCGACCAGGCCGCGTCCTGGGCGGTCAGCGCATTGCCGGAGTGGAACTTCACCCCGCTGCGGATCTTGAAGGTATAGGTCAGGCCGTCATCGGAGACGGTCCAGCTTTCGGCCACGCCGGGCAGGATCTTGCTGACATCCTTGACGTCGTAGCCGATCAGCCGCTCATAGACCTGGGCCTGGTACTCGGCCGCCGAGAACTCGAAGATCTCGGCCGGGTCGAGCGAGATGATGTCGTCGATCTGCCACGCCTGGACCAGAGTGTCCTTCGGCGTTTCGGCGAGGGCCGAAAGACCTGGGACCGACAGGCTGGCGCAGGCCAGGATCGTCGCTGCGAGTATGTTGCGGGTGAAACGCTTGATCACGTTTTCCCCTCCCTGTTTGTTATGTCCATGACCACGGAACGGTACCGGGCGGCCCATCTTCCGGGCCGCGTCGAACCGGAGTCAAGCCGCAGCCCCGGTAGCGTCCGGGTAACGTTCCCTGTACCCGGCATCCTGCCATCAAAAAAATTTTGATGGCAGCTAAATTCCGACTAGGCTCGGTGCCGACAGCGGGGGGCTCATGGCGGGGGATGCGGCGGCGCAGACGGATGCACGGGCGGCCGTGCCGCATCTCGGCCGGGCCATCCGCGCCCGCCGCCGCGCGCTCGACCTCACCCTCAAGGACCTCGGCGAACGCAGCGGCCTGTCGGTCGGCTTCCTGTCGCAGCTGGAGCGCGACCTGGCGACGCCGTCGCTGAGCGCCCTGTCCGGCATCGCCGGCGCGCTCGGCGTCCCGCTCGACGCCTTCCTGGCCGCGCCCCGCCCGGCCGGCGGCCTGACCCGCCGCGGCGAACGGCCGGTCTTCGCCATCGGCGACGCGCCGCCCGACCGGATCCGCTACGAAAGGCTGAGCGCCGCCTTCCCCGGCCAGGCACTGAACGCCGTGCTGGTGCATGTGCCGCCCGGCTACGCGTCGGAGGCGGTGCAGCATGAGGGCGAGGAGATCGCCTTCGTGCTGGAGGGGTCGCTGCTGGTCGGCATCGGCGGCGAGAGCATCCGCCTCGATACCGGCGACAGCCTGCATTACCCGGCCGGCCAGGCGCATCGCTGGAGCAACGCCCATGAGGGCTGGACCCGGGTGCTGTGGACCGGAACGGCCCCGGTCTTCGACAGACTGCGAGACGATCCATGACGACACTCACCGATCCAAGCGTAGCCGCTGCCGTGGCGGCGCTGGCCGCGGCCCAGGCCGAGCCGGGCCAGCCGCAGGCGCTGTACCGCGCCGCCGACGCCGCCTACCGGGCGCTGCTGGGCCACAAGCTGTTCACCATCATGGCGCTGCGCGACGATACGGCGGAGGCCGAGCGGGTCTACACCAACGACGCCGCCAACTACCCGGTCACCGGCCGCAAGCCGATGCAGGAGAACCGCTGGTCGGCCCAGGTGATCGGCCGGCGCGAGGTGTTCCTGGGCCGCACCCTGGCCGAGATCGCCGAGGTGTTCCCGGACCATGAGCTGATCGGCTCGCTGGGCTGCGGCGCGGTGCTGAACTTTCCGGTGCTCTATGACGGGCGGGTGCTGGGCACGATCAACGTGCTGGACGCCGAGGGCCGCTACGACGAGGCCGCCGCCGAGCGCGGCCGCTGGCTGGCCCCGCTGCTGGTGCCGGCCCTGCTCTGACGAACTCGCGAACAACGAACAGGGAGACAGAAACAATGCGCAGCCTACCGTCCTTCCTCCTCGCCGCCGCCCTGCTGGCGCCGCTGCCCGCCGCGGCGGCGACGCCGGCCGACGCGCTGGTGGTGGCCAAGAACATCGACGACATCGTCAGCCTGGACCCCGCCCAGGCCTACGAGTTCACCTCCGGCGAGATCGTCACCAACACCTATGACCGGCTGGTGCAGTACGAGGCCGAGGACATGCAGAAGCTGGTCGGCGGCCTGGCCGAGAGCTGGGCGGTGTCCGACGACGGCAAGACCCTGACCTTCAAGCTGCGCCCGGGCGTGACCTTCCAGGGCGGCAACCCGGTGCGGCCGGAGGATGTGGTGTTCTCGCTCGCCCGCGTGGTCAAGCTGAACAAGGCGCCGGCCTTCCTGCTGACCCAGCTGGGCTGGACGCCGGAGAATGTCGCGCAGATGGTGCGCAAGACCGGCGACGCCGAGGTCACCGTCACCACCACCGGCAGCTTCGCCCCCAGCTTCATCCTCAACGTCCTGGCGTCCCGTCCCGGCTCGATCGTCGACGAGAAGACGGTGACGGAGCACGCCAAGGACGGCGATCTGGGCAATGCCTGGCTGGGCCAGAACTCGGCCGGCACCGGCCCGTTCGCGCTGCGCGCCTACAAGCCCAACGAGTCGATCGCGCTGCGCGCCAACCCGGCCTATTTCCGCGGCGCCCCGGCGATGAAGTCGGTGATCTACCGCCATGTCGCCGAGCCGGCGACCCAGCGCCTGCTGCTGGAGGCCGGCGACGCCGACATCGCGCGCGACCTGACGCCGGACCAGGTGGCGGCGCTGGAGGGCAAGGACGGCATCGCCATCGGCACCTATCCGCAAGCGGCGGTCCACTTCTTCAGCCTGAACCAGAAGGTGGCGGCGCTGCAGAACCCCAAGGTGTGGGAGGCGGTGCGCACCCTGGTCGACTATGACGGCATGACCAAGAGCTTCCTGCGCGGCCAGATGAAGGTGCACCAGGCGTTCTGGCCCGAGGGCTTCCCCGGCGCGCTGAACGACACGCCGTTCAAGCTGGACGTCGCCAAGGCCAAGGCGCTGCTGGCCGAGGCCGGCGTCAAGGACGGGCTGACGATCAGGATGGACGTGATCTCCAGCCCGCCCTTCACCGAGATCGCCCAGTCGCTGCAGTCGACCTTCGCCCAGGCCGGCATCACGCTGGAGCTGGTGCCCGGCACCGGCAGCCAGGTGATCACCAAGTACCGTGCCCGCAACCATGAGGCGGTGCTGCTGTACTGGGGCCCGGACTTCATGGACCCGCACTCCAATGCCGGCGCCTTCGCCTACAATGTCGACAATTCCGACGGGTCGCCGCAGAGCACCACCACCTGGCGCAACAGCTGGCTGGTGCCGGAGCTGAGCGCCGAGACCGACGCGGCGCTGCAGGAGCGCGACGCCGCCAAGCGCGATGCGATGTATGTCGACCTGCAGCGCAAGGTGCAGGACTCGTCACCGATCGTGATCATGTTCCAGGCGGTCGCCCAGGTGGCGATGGCGAAATCCGTGCACGGCTACGCCAACGGCGCCACCACCGACCAGATCTACTACCGGCTGGTGACCAAGCAATGACGATCGACAGCACCATCGAGACCGAACGCCTGATCCTCCGCCCCCACCGGGCGGAGGATTTCGACGACCTTGCCGCGCTATGGGCGGATCCGGTGGTGACCCGCTTCATCGGCGGCCGCCCGTCGACCGCCGAGGAAAGCTGGGCCCGGCTGCTGCGCTATGGCGGGCTGTGGGGGCTGCTGGGCTTCGGCTACTGGGCGGTGCGCGAGCGCGCCAGCGGCCGCTTCGTCGGCGATGTCGGTTTCGCCGATTTCCACCGCGGCCTGGATTTCGACGGCGCGCCGGAGGCCGGCTGGGTGCTGGCCCCCTGGGCCCATGGCCGGGGTTTCGCCGGCGAGGCGGTGCGCGCCGCCCTGGCCTGGGCCGATGCCCGCGGCTGGGCCCGCAGCATCTGCATCATCGACCCGGACAACGCCCCGTCGCTGCGCCTGGGCGCCGCCTGCGGCTACCGGGAGGCCAGCCGCCTGACCTACAAGGACCACCCGGTCATCCTGATGGAGCGCCCGCGGCCGGAATAGCCGGGGTGGGAGCGTCAATGGGACGGACCCTCAACCCCTTTGGTCATCACGAGATCCCCGCTTTCGCGCCAGGCCGCCTACACATCAATGGGCAGCATTCGCGGGCATACGAACAGATGGCCTCTCCCGCTTGCGGGAGAGGCCGGGCTCGCGCAGCGAGACCGGGTGAGGGCGGGGCCCCGGCCTCGACAAAACCCCCTCACCCGGAGGCGCAAGCGCCTCCGACCTCTCCCGCAAGCGGGAGAGGCAAAACATCGGGCTTGATGGTGAGGGCAGGGCCGGCGGCGGTCAGCCGCCGCCCGGTTTCATCAGCCAGGGGGCGCG
>JAEKLZ010000405.1 GCA_019508225.1 Inquilinus limosus
GGGAGGCGCGGCCCGGCCCGGAGTGCAGCGCCGCCTCGATCCGCTGCAGCCGGGACAGGGCCGAGGCCAGGCCGGCGCAGAGCAGCCACAGCACCAGCCCGGCGACCACGGCGCCGCTGCCCATGATCCACGCCTCGCTGCGCAGCTGCCGGCCCAGCCCGGGTCCGTCGCCGATCATGTCGGCCAGCGCCGAGATGCGGGCATCCGGCGCCGCCAGCATGTCGGCCGGGCGGTCCGGGATCAGGGCGGAGACCTGGCCGAGCAGGTTGGCGGTGCCGAGCAGCCGGGCGGCCAGGACGTACCCGGCCAGCAGGCCGGCGACGAACAGGAGGATGCCGAGGGCGTGCAGGGCGATCGCCAGTCCGGGCATGCGCTCGCGGTCCGGATCGCGGCTGGACAGCGGGCGGCGGTCCCTGGAAGCCTGGAGCATGCATCCCCTCGCGCGATCCGGGAGGGGCGGCGGGCCGGTCCGACGGGACCCTCGGATCGCCTGGATCTTAGGACGGCGCGTGGGCCGAGGCGAGGGGCGGCGGCCGGTTTCTCAGACGGGTGCGGGCACCGGCGCCGGCTGCACGGCATAGCCGACATAGAGCGGGTGCTTGGGCGAGCCGTCGGAGGTGATCGCCAGGGCATGCGGCACCGCCCCGGCCTCCTCAGCCAGCATCCGCAGCAGCGCGCGGCCCCAGCCGGGGCGCACGGCGTCGCAGTGCCGGCCCCAGCCGCAGACCACCAGCGCCGCCGCCCGGGCGGCCTCGACGATCGCCTCCGGGTTGCCGGGGCCGACCGGGTCGGGCTCGGCGTACAGCGCCTTCGGGTCGGTCGAGCGCAGGGCGAAGGCGTTGGTGACGATCAGCCCGCCATAGCCCATCGCCCGGGCCCGGCGCTCGCAGCGCTCGACCGTCGGGTCGTTCTTGATCTCGTCGGCGGTGGAGGGATTCAGCAGCAGGAAGTTGGCCGGCCGCAGCGACGGGTCCCAGCGCCGCCACAGCAGGGTGCGGTAGCGGCCGCAATCGCTGAACACGGCGCCGCGGTCGGTGAACAGGTCGGGCTGGGCCATGCCGGTCTCCGGTCGGGATCGGCCGTTCTTAGCCCGGGA
The DNA here is from genome assembly GCA_019508225.1 of Inquilinus limosus. Taxonomy (GTDB): domain Bacteria; phylum Pseudomonadota; class Alphaproteobacteria; order DSM-16000; family Inquilinaceae; genus Inquilinus; species Inquilinus limosus_D. The sequence goes on from JAEKLZ010000405.1 coordinate 1,097, forward strand.
ACGCCCCGGGTCCAAGCGCCGTTGGACTAGGACTGTGTCCTTAGTCGCCGCGGGACAGTGCGATGACCAGAACCGACCTCCGCTCCACCGCCCACATCGCCCATCATCCGATCCATGTGATGCTGGTGCCGGTGCCGATCACCTGCTTCGTCGGCACGCTGCTGACCGACATCACCTATTGGCGCACCACCGAGATGATGTGGGCCGATTTCTCCGCCTGGCTGGTCACGGTCGGCGTGATCATGGCCTGGCTCGCCGCGATCGCCGGGCTGATCGATTTCCTGGGCAATCGCCGGGTGCGGGCCCTGGGGCCGGCCCGGCTGCATGCGATCGGCAACCTGGTCGTGCTGGTCCTGGCGACCCTGAACATGCTGATCCACACCCGCGACGGCTGGACCTCCGTGGTCCCCTGGGGGCTGATCCTGTCGGCCGCGGTGGTCCTCGTGCTTCTGTTCACCGGCTGGATGGGCTGGTCGATGGTCTATCGCCACGGCGTGGGAGGGACAGCGCGATGAGCGGGTTCATCACCACAAGGCATGCGGCGCTGGCTCTCGCCGTCGCATCCGCCCTGGCTCTTGCGGCCTGCAACGAGGAGACATTCGACACCGACAGCCAGATTGGCGCCAACCCCGTCCTGCCCGAACCGCAGCAGTATCTGTTCCCGCCGATGCATCTCGCCTCCGTCGTCGGCTGGAAGCAGGGCGAGGCGCCGACGGTCGCGAAGGGGCTGAAGATCGAGGCCCTGGCCACCGGCCTGGAACATCCGCGCTCGCTGTACGTCCTGCCCAATGGCGACATCCTCGTGGTCGAATCCAAGCCGCCGGGGGTCGAGCCCATCCGCCGCCCCAAGAGCATCGTGACGGGCTGGATCGAATCGCTGGTGACGGGCGGCGGCGATCTGCCGAGCAACCGGATCACGCTGCTGCGCGACGCCGACGGCGACGGCAAGCCCGAGACGCGCAGCATCTTCATCGACCATCTCAGCTCGCCCTTCGGCGTGGCGCTGGTCGGCAGCGACCTCTATGTCGCCAACACCGACGCGATCCTGCGCTTCCCCTACAACACCGGCGACACCAGCATCACCGCCCCCGGCACGCTGCTGACGCCGCTGCCGGGCGGCCCGATCGACCATCACTGGACCAAGAGCCTGGTCGCCAGCCGGGACGGGTCGCTGCTGTATGTCGGCGTCGGGTCGAACAGCAACGTGTCCGAGAACGGCATGGAGGCGGAGAAGAACCGCGCCGCCATCTGGGAGGTCGACCGGCAGAGCGGCCGCTGGCGCCTGTTCGCGAGCGGCCTGCGCAACCCGAACGGGCTGAGCTGGGAGCCCGAGAGCGGCGCCCTGTGGGCCGTGGTGAACGAGCGCGACGAGCTGGGGCCGAACCTGGTGCCGGACTACATGACTTCGGTCAAGGATGGTGGCTTCTACGGCTGGCCTTACAGCTATTACGGCCAGCATCTCGATCCCCGCGTCCAGCCGCAGCGCCCCGACCTGGTCGAGAAGGCGATCGTCCCGGACTATGCGCTGAGCTCGCATGTCGCGCCGCTCGGGATGGCCTTCACCACGGCGGACGCCCTTCCGCAGCCGTATCGCGGCGGCGCCTTCATCGGCGAGCACGGCAGCTGGGACCGGGGCGAGTTCAACGGCTACAAGGTCGTGTTCGTCCCGTTCGGCGGCGGGCGTCCGAACGGCAAGGCGCAGGATGTGGTGACGGGCTTCCTGAACGCGGATGGCGAGGCGCGCGGACGGCCGGTCGGCGTCGCGATCGACAAGTCCGGCGCGCTGCTGATCGCCGACGATGTCGGCAACACGGTGTGGCGCGTCACGGCGGCCACTCAGTAGAAGCCCGCCTCAGTCATGCGGGCCGAGGGCGAATAGCTGCGCCTCGGCCCGGTCGAGGCCGAGCGACAGCAGCGCCGCGATCTCGTCCTCGCGCAGCCCCTGCTCCAGGGCGCGCCAGCGCAGCTCGCAGCGCCGCACCGCCTCCTCGAGATCGGACTGGGATCGGATGTCCCGGATCGGACGCATCGGGCGGACAACTCCTCGAACATCGGGGCGGACAGGGGTGGCAGGGCGGATTCGGAGCGGCGAATCCATGGACATCGTCGCGGCGGGTCTCGCGGCCATCAGGGCATCTCGCTGGGATGTTTGTTCGCTGTTTGTTCTATACGAGAATGGTGCCGGAGTCGAGTCCGGAGGCATCTTCGAAGACAAAGAAAAAGGTGGGCCGGCTGCCTAAGAGGAGGCTGCTGGGGGCCGATGCGTTGGACCAGCGGCCCAGCAAGCGGCACCGACGCCGCCTGCCGCCGCGGACGGTGTCCGTCTAGACCGGAGTCGCCGCCGGGGCGCGCTCGACCAGGTAGAACAGCAGCTTCGGCTTGTAGGGCACGATTTCGATGCGCTTGAAGCCGGCATGGCGCAGCAGGGCCGCCAGCTCCGCCGAGTTCAGGGCGTTGACCCAGCCGAGCGACCAGCGGTCGCGGCCGATGTTACGGTCCAGCGGATGATAGCTCAGCAGGGCGCGGGGCACCGCCAGGCGCAGGCGCCGCAGGAAGCGGGGCACGTCGTAGAGATACTCCAGCACGCCGAGGCCGAAAGCCATGTCGGCCTCGGCCTCGGGGAAGGGCTCGCGGTTCAGGTCGCGGACGATGGTGCGGTCGTCGCGGCGGACGCAATCCATCGGCAGGTAGGTGCAGCCCTCCGGCAGCAGTCCCTCCAGCGCCATGGCGCCGCAGCCGATGTCCAGCACCCGCATGCCGGGGCGGGCGTGGATGGCGGCGGCGCGCGCCCGCTCGGCCCAGATCTCTAGCTTGCCGACATCCTCCTGCGACCAGCGGTCGATCAGCGTCGTGCGCGACTTCGCCGCCGCCATGGTGGCGCGGCGGCGCTCTTCCGGATCATTGCGTTCGGCCCAGTCCGACACGGCGTGCCCCTCGAGGTTGGTGCCTTCCGGGGACGAGGATAGCCGTTTTCAGAACCGCACAGCGAGGCGTCCGGTCACGGCCATGTCGTCGCCGCCGTCGCGGCCGAAGGTGGTCTCGCCGCCGAGCTGCGCCGTCACCGCCGGGATCAGCCGGACCGCGACGCCGCCGGCCAGCCTGCCATAGGCGCCGCCGGAGGCCTCGACATCCTGCACCCGCCGGACATCCGGCACGGTGACCAGCGCGGTTCCGATCGAGCGGTCGCCGCCCAGCAGGTCGCCTTCGACCGACAGCTCCAGATGCGGCGTGATCTCGGCTTCGCCGGCCTGCAACCGGGCGGCGGCGGCGATGCCGGCGCTGCCGACCAGCGCCTCGGCGGTCTGGCCTTCGACCGTCATGTCCAGGCCGGGCGCGCCGGATTCGGAGTAGCGGTCGATCTCCACCCGCGAGTAGCGCAGCCCGAGCACCGGGCCGAAGGTGAAGGCGTCGACGGCGAAGCGGTAGCCGGCCCGGCCGAAGACGCTGAGGCTGTTGCCGTCCGGGTCGGCCTCGGCGCGCAGCTGCGGCACATAGGTCCGGCGCTCGAGGTCGTAGCTGTCGAAGCCGTAGGCGACGCCGGCGCCGCCGAACAGCGCGCCATCATCGTAGCCGGCCACGGCGCCGATGCGGACCGAGCTGTAGTCGACCGTGCCCCAGCCGCGGTCGAGATCGGCGTCGCCGCTGTCATAGGCGGCGACGACGCCGAGCGTCACCCGGTCGGCCGGTCGTACGGTGACGCCGCCGGTGATCGAGGTGACGCCGTAGTCGAAGCCGGTGGCGCCGCGATCGAAGCCCTGGCTGCCGAAGGCGCGCTGCAGGGTCAGGAAGCCGTCGACCGGGCGGTCCGACGGGGCCGGGGCGCCGGCCAGCATCGGGCCGCCTTCGCCACCGGTCGCGTCGCCGACCCGGCGCAGGAAATTGTCGCTGGCCAGCAGGGCCAGGCCGGCCTGGGCGCCGATGGTGGTCGGCGCGGTCAGCGTGTCGGCGGCGTATTCCGCCAGCAGCTGGTGGCCCAGCGCGGTCGGATGCACGCTGTCCCAGAACAGCCGCCCCTCCGGATCGTGGCAGACCGATCCGGGCGTGACGTAGGAGGGCAGGGCGGTGGCGCTGCCGACGCAGGCCTCGGTGACATTGCCGAAGCCGAAGCGGGCCGGGTCAGCCAGCACGGTCTTCAGGCCGGTGGCGAAGTCGGCCACCACGATCTGGACCCCAAGCTCGCGGCCCAGCGCGCCCATCTGGCGGTTCAGCGCCTCGGCGTGACCCGCCGACAGGGCGCTGGCCAGCCCCTGGCCTAGCGTGCCGCGATAGGCCGGGGTCTGGCCGAGATCCGGCACGTTCGGCACCAGGATGGTCTTCGCCCCGGCCGCCGCCAGCTTGCGGATGTCGCCGTCGATGTTGCCGACGGTGCGCGCCACCTCGGCCTGCACCCCGGCGGGCGAGGGCGTGCCGCCCAGCCAGGCGAAGTAGTCGTTGGCGCCGCCATACATCACCACCAGGTCACGGGCGCCGAAGCGGCCGCCGGAACCGGTGTAGCCGTCGATCTGGTCGCGGATGCCGGGCAGGGTAACGTGGCCGGGCGCCAGCAGCGGGTTGGCGATGTTGCCGCTGTCGGTCTCGGCGCCGCCGACGGCGAAGTTGCGACCGGGTTGAGCGTCGAGGCCCAGCAGGCCGGGCAGGCGCTCGGCATAGGTCGGGCCGTTCGAGAAGCGGGCGTCGGAATAGGGCGGCACCGGGAAGCGCAGCGGAAAGGCCGGGTTCTGCGCCGCGATCAGGCCGGGGATGCGGCCGCGGTCGCTCAGGCTGTCGCCGAACACCGAGACGGAGGAGAACGGGTCCTCGGCCTGCGCCGCGGCCGGAACCAGCACGGCCAGCAGCGCCATCGCCACGC
>JAEKLZ010000205.1 GCA_019508225.1 Inquilinus limosus
CTGGCGCAGGAGGACATGAAGAAGATGATCGCCTACTCCTCGATCGCGCATATGGGCTTCGTCACCGCCGGCATGTTCTCGCTGACCCAGCAGGGCGTCGAGGGCTCGATCTTCCAGATGCTCAGCCACGGCGTGGTCTCGTCGGCGCTGTTCCTCTGCGTCGGCGTGGTCTATGACCGGCTGCACACCCGCGAGATCGCGCGCTATGGCGGCCTGGCGACCAACATGCCGAAATACGCGGTGTTCTTCATGATCATGCTGCTCGGCTCGGTCGGCCTGCCCGCCACCTCGGGCTTCGTCGGCGAGTTCATGATCCTGCTCGGCCTGTTCCAGGTGAACACCTGGGTCGCGACCCTGACCGCGACCGGCCTGGTGCTCGGCGCCACCTACATGCTGCTGCTGTACCGCAAGGTCATCTTCGGCGAGATCACCCGCGAGGATGTGCGGAAGATGACCGATCTCAGCCCGCGCGAGATCGTGCTGTTCGTGCCGCTGACGATCGTCGTGCTGTGGATGGGCATCTACCCGTCCAGCTTCCTGAACGTGATGTCGGTCTCGGTCGACCACCTCGTCACCCAATACCACGCCGATCTCGGCCGCGCCGACGCGGTCGCGTTGGCCGTCCGCTGAAGCCGGGGATCCGATCGCCATGGTGTCTTTTCCCGATCTGATGCCGGCCCTGCCGGAGATCTTCCTGGCCTGCGCCGGCATGGCGCTGCTGCTGATCGGTGTCTTCCTGGGCGAGAAGTCGACCCGGATCGTCGCCTCGCTGGCGGTGATGTCCTTCATCATCGCCGGCGCATTGCTGGTGATGGGGCCGGGCGGCCGGACGGTGACCTTCAACGGCATGTTCGTGGCCGACCATTTCGCCGTCTTCATGAAGATCCTGGTGCTGCTCGGCTCGGCGCTGGCCCTGATCCTGTCGCTCGACTACCTCGAGCGTGAGGGCATGTCGCGCTTCGAGTTTCCGGTGCTGTTCGTGCTGGCCACGGTCGGCATGCTGCTGATGATCAGCGCCAACAACCTGATCTCGCTGTATCTCGGCCTCGAGCTGCAGAGCCTGTCGCTCTACGTCGTCGCCGCCTTCAACCGGGATTCGGAGCGGTCGAGCGAGGCCGGGCTGAAATACTTCGTGCTCGGCGCCCTGTCCTCCGGCCTGCTGCTGTACGGCACCTCGCTGGTCTACGGCTTCCTCGGCACCACCAGCTTCGACGCGCTGGCCCAGGCCCTGGCCGGCCAGGGCGGGCAGGGCGTCGTGCTCGGCGGCAGCTCGATGGGCGTGATCATCGGCCTGGTGTTCATCTGCGCCGCCCTGGCCTTCAAGGTCTCGGCCGTGCCGTTCCACATGTGGACGCCGGACGTCTATGAGGGCGCGCCGACCCCGGTCACCGCCTTCTTCGCGGTGGCCCCGAAGGTGGCGGCCATGGCGCTGTTCGTCCGCGTGCTGGTCGAGCCGTTCGGCCATCTCACCAGCCAGTGGCAGCAGATCATCGTCGTCGCCTCGGCCCTGTCGATGATCCTCGGCGCCTATGCCGCGATCGCGCAGACCAACATCAAGCGGCTGATGGCCTATTCCTCGATCGGCCATGTCGGCTTCGCCCTGCTCGGCCTCGCCGCCGGCACCCAGCAGGGCATCACCGGCGTGATCGTCTACATGGCGATCTATGTGCCGATGAGCCTGGGCGCCTTTGCCGTGATCCTGTCGATGCGGATCAACGGCAAGCAGGTCGAGGGCATCCAGGACCTCGCCGGCCTCGGCAAGTCCAGCCCCGGCCTGGCCTTCGCCCTGGTGGTGATGATGTTCTCGATGGCCGGCATTCCGCCGCTGGCCGGCTTCTTCGCCAAGCTCTACGTGTTCAAGGCGGTGATCGAGCAGCAGTTCTACGTGCTGGCGGTGATCGGCGTGCTGGCCAGCGTGGTGTCGGCGGTCTACTACCTGAAGATCATCCGGGTGATGTATTTCGACGAGCCGAAGGTCGCCTTCGACAAGCCGGAAGGTGCCGCGATCCCGGCGATCCTCGCCGTCTCGACCCTGTTCATCGTCATGTTCTGGCTGCTGCCGGCGCCGCTGACCGGGGCAGCCCAGGCGGCCGCGGCCAGCCTGTTCGGGGGCTGATGCCCGACTTCCCACTCCCTGTCACACTGCCACCAGGCTGGCGGCTCGACGCGCGGGACAGCGTCGGCAGCACCAATGACGAGGCGCGGGCGCTCGCCGTGGCGGGCGCCCCGCACGGCACCATCGTCTCGGCCCGGCGGCAGGATGCGGCTCGCGGCCGGCGCGGCCGGGCCTGGTCCGCGCCGGAAGGCAATCTCTACTGCTCGGCGATCCTGCGGCCGCAGGTGCCGTTCAGCCGGGCCGGGGAACTGACCTTCGTGGTCGGCGTCGCCGTGGCCGACGCGGTGGCCGGCTTCGGGCTCGAGCCGAAGCTGAAATGGCCGAACGACGTGCAGATCGCCGGCGCCAAGATGTGCGGCATCCTGCTGGAGGCCGCGGTCGCGCCGGACAAGACCGTCGACTGGATCGTCGCGGGCATCGGCGTGAACGTCGCCCACCACCCCGCGTTGGCCGATTACAACGCCACCAGCCTGCACGCCGCCGGCGCCCAGGAGGCGACGGTCGAAGCGCTGCTGGAACGGCTGGCCGCGGCGCTGGACCGGCGCCTGGCGGAATGGCGGGCAGGGGGCTTCGACGCCACCCGCGCCGCCTGGCTGGAGCGCGCCGTCGGCCTCGGCGCCCGCATCAAGGTGCGGCTGGAGACCGAAACGCTGGAGGGCGTGTTCGAGCAGATCGATCCCAGCGGCGCTCTGATCTTGCGCACCGACACGGGCCGGCACAGCATCACCGCAGGCGACGTCTTCTTCGGGAGGGGCTGAGATGCTTCTCGCCATCGATGCGGGCAACACCAACATCGTCTTCGCGGTGTTCGACGGGGCACAGCAGAAGGGCCAGTGGCGCATCGCCACCGACAGCCGCCGCACCTCCGACGAATATGCCGTCTGGCTGGTCTCGCTGATGGCGATGCGGGGCTTGCGCCCGGTCGATGTCACCCGCTCGATCCTGTCCAGCGTGGTGCCGGCCGCCACCTTCAACCTGGCCAAGCTGTGCCGCGACCATTTCGGCACCGATCCGATGCGGGTCGGCGACCCCGACGTCCAGCTCGGCATCAGGAACCTGCTGCGCAACCCCCGCGAGGCCGGCGCCGACCGCCTGGTCAACGCCGTCTCCGCCGGCGCCAGCTATCCCAAGCCGCTGATCGTGGTCGACATCGGCACCGGCACCACCTTCGACGTGATCAACGCCGACGGCGATTTCATCGGCGGCATCATCGCCCCGGGACCCCAGCTGGCGCTGGACGCGTTGCACAAGGTGGCGGCCCAGCTGCCCAAGGTCGAGATCGTGCGGCCGGAGCAGGTGATCGGCTACGGCACCATCAGCGCCATGCAATCCGGCATGTTCTGGGGGTATCTCAGCATGATCGAAGGGCTGATCACCCGCATCAAGGCCGAGCTGTCGCCGACCGGCACGCCGCCGGTGACGGTGATCACCACCGGCGGCCTCGGTAGCGTTTTCGCCCAGGCGACCCATATGATCGACCATATCGACAGCGAACTGACCCTGCGCGGACTGCGCCTCATCTACGAGCGAAACACCACCACATGAATGCATCTCCCGCGGCCAGCGCCACCGGCCCCGACGACGCCCTGTACTTCCTGCCGCTCGGCGGCGCCGGGGAGATCGGGATGAACCTGTATCTCTACGGTCATGCGGGCCACTGGCTGATGGTCGATTGCGGGGTCACCTTCGCCGACGAATCGATCCCCGGCGTCGACCTGATCGTGCCCGACCCGGTGTTCATCGAGCAGCGGCGCGACAAGCTGCTGGCGCTCGTGATCACCCATGCGCATGAGGACCATGTCGGGGCCATCACCCATCTGTGGCCCGACCTGCGCTGCCCGATCTACGCCACGCCCTTCACCGCCGCGGTGCTGCGGATCAAGCTGCGTGAGACGGATTTCGCCGACCAGGTGCCGATCATCGAGGTGCCGCTGGGCGGCGATGTCGAGATCGGCCCGTTCGGCGTCGGCTTCATCACCATGACCCATTCGGTGCCGGAGCCGAACGCCCTGGTGATCCGCACCAAGCACGGCAACGTCATCCATACCGGCGACTGGAAGCTGGACCCGGCGCCGCAGATCGGCGCCGTGACCGACGAGGCCAAGCTGCGCCGGCTCGGCGAAGAAGGCGTGGTCGCGGTGATGGGCGACAGCACCAACGCCCTCAACCCCGGCCGTTCCGGCTCGGAGGAGGAGGTGCGCATCGGGCTGGCCGAGGTGATCGCGGCGCAGAAGAACCGCGTCGTCGTCACCTGCTTCTCCTCCAACGTCGCGCGCATCCACAGCGTGGCGCTGGCGGCGCGGCAGGCCGGGCGGCAATGCGCCCTGGTCGGCCGGTCGCTGTGGAAGATCATGGAGGCGGCGCAGGCCACCGGCTACATGAACGACCTGCCGGAGCCCTTCGTGCGCGAGGACCAGGCCGGCTACATCCCGCGCGACAAGATCGTGCTGATCTGCACCGGCAGTCAGGGCGAGGCGCGGTCGGCCCTGTCCCGCATCGCCGGCGACAGCCATCCGCACATCACGCTCGAGGACGGCGACACCGTGGTGTTCTCGGCCCGTGAGATCCCGGGCAACGAGAAGGCGATCGGCCGGGTGCAGAACGCGCTGGTGGGGCAGGGCGTCACCATCATCACCCCGGACGACGCCATGGTGCATTGCTCCGGCCATCCGGCGCGGGACGAGCTGACCACCCTCTACCAATGGCTGAAGCCGCAGGCGGTGGTGCCGGTGCATGGCGAGGAGCGGCACATGCGCGCCCATGCGGCGCTGGCCGAGGCGGGGCAGGTGAAGCAGACGCTGATCCCGCGCAACGGCGCCCTGATCCGCCTGGCGCCGGGACCGCTGGAGATCGTCGACAATGTCGCGCACGGCCGTTTGGCGCTGGACGGGCATCACCTGGTGCCGATCGGCGGCGAGGCGATCCGCGACCGCCAGCGCATCATCCACAACGGCGCCGCGGTGGTGACCCTGGTGGTGGGCCGCGACGGCAGGCTGGCCGCCAACCCGAAGGTGGCGCTGCTGGGCATCGAGGACGCCGAGGACCAGGCCGAAAGCGAGGCCGAGGTGGCGGACGAGGTGCGGGCGTCGATCGAGTCCCTGCCGCGGGCCCAGCGCAACGACGACGCCGCGATCAGCGAGAGCGCGCGGGCGACCGTGCGGCGCACGATCCGCAACTGGCACGGCAAGAAGCCGGTCACCGAGGTGCATCTGGTCCGGCTGTGAGGGGCGGGCCGGGGTGACTCCGGCCCCTTCCTGTCATTTCCGAGGGAGCGCAGCATGATCGGCCGCCTCAACCACGTCGCCATCGCCGTGCCGGACCTGCCGGCCGCGGTGGCGCTGTATGGCGCGACGCTGGGGGCGGCGGTGTCGGCGCCGGTCGACCTGCCGGAGCACGGCGTCACCACCGTCTTCGTCACCCTGCCCAACACCAAGATCGAGCTGCTGCACCCGCTGGGCGAGGCCTCGCCGATCGCCAGGTTCCTGGAGCGCAACCCGAAGGGCGGCATCCACCACCTCTGCTACGAGGTCGAGGACATCCGCGCGGCGCGGGACCGTCTGGTCGCCGCCGGCCTCCGCGTGCTCGGCGACGGCGAGCCGAAGATCGGCGCCCATGGCAAGCCGGTGCTGTTCCTGCACCCGGCGGACCTCGCCGGCACCCTGACCGAGATCGAGCAGGTCTGAGGCCGGCGGCCTTTGTGAAAGTCTCTCACCTCATCTCGTCATGGCGAGGAGCGCAGCGACGTGGCCATCCAGGGGCCGGTTCGAGCCGCCTGGATGGCCACGCCCCTTCGGGGCTCGCCATGACAGGTTAAGGACACGAGCAAACCTAAGCCACTCGCGCAGACCGGCCAGGACGAAAAGCCCCATGCCCCCGGCCGCCGTGGGCGGGTAAGGAGAGGGAACACTCGGGAGGAACCGCATGGGCCTGGTCAGCGGCATCGTCGTCTTCACCATCATCTGGTGGACCGTGATCTTCATGGTCCTGCCCTGGGGCGTGCGGCCCGAGATCGACGAGGCGCAGCCGGGCCATCAGGTCGGGGCGCCGGCCAATCCGCGGATGTGGCGCAAGGTGCTGATCACCACCGCCATCACCGTCGTGCTATGGGTGGTGATCGACGTCCTCATCACCGAGAACGTGTTCTCCTTCCGGGACTGGGCGGAATCATGGACGAAGGCGCAGCAGTGACGGACCCCGCGCCGCTGAAGGGCTACTGCGCCGTCGCCGACCGCGACCCGCTGCACAAGGCCTATCACGACACGGAATACGGCTTTCCGGCCCGCGATGACGCGGTGCTGTTCGAGCGGCTGATCCTCGAGATCAACCAGGCCGGGCTGTCCTGGGACCTGATGCTGAAGAAGCGCGAGACCTTCCGCCGCGCCTATGCCGGCTTCGACATCGACAAGGTCGCCGCCTTCGGCGACGCCGACCGCGCCCGGCTGCTGGCCGATCCCGGTGTGATCCGCAACCGGCTGAAGGTCGACGCCGCGATCGACAACGCCAAAAGGCTGCAGGCGATCCGCGAGAGCCATGGCAGCTTCGCCGCCTGGCTCGACGCCCACCATCCGCTGACCAAGGCGGAGTGGGTGAAGCTGTTCAAGAAGACCTTCCGCTTCACCGGCGGCGAGATCGTCAACGAGTTCCTGATGAGCCTGGGCTACCTGCAGGGCACGCATCACCCCGGCTGCCCGGTCTACGACACGATCCTGACGCTGGACCCGCCCTGGCGGCGCGGGGGCTGAAGCAGGCGTTCCGGTCAGCGGCGTGCCCCGATCACGACGAGATCGCGGACGATCCTTGGCATGGTCGGATACGGATCGTGGTCCGAAAAATGGACACAAATCCCGTCAACGATGCCCTTGACCTGAAACTGGATAGCGCAAGGACTGGGATCCGTGATCAGCCTTCGCTCGATGAGTCCCCTGCGAAAGGGCGTTCTTGCGTTGGCCGCGGTGGCGCTGGTCGTCGGCTTGGTCTGGGATCGCTCGCCGGCCTCGGAGCTCACCATCCCGCCGTGGCCGGCGGGTGTCGGTGAGGCGGATGAATATCCATTCGGGGTCGGCATCATGCTGCGCGACCAGCGCGCCTGGAAGCCGGTTTTCAAAGCGCTGGCGGAGCGGTATGGCGGCAAGTACCGGCTGAGGGAGATCCATCTCACTCTCGACGCCAAAGCCGATGTCGGGGCGGTTCGGAGCCACTTCGACGAGGAGATGATCAACCGGCGCCACTGGCGGGCGGAGACGCAAGAGACCGGGCGCCCCAGGACATGGACGCATGGCTATGAAAGCTCCGACGGCCGTGACGTTTTCATGCTCGTCGGGATTGAACCTTTGCCGGGCGAGACGCTCGTGCCGCTCAATATCCTGACGACGATCCCGATGATCCCTGGCCGGTGATGGATCGGCATGGCGACACTGGGGAGTGAGAGACGCCCGGGCGGGCGCAGACGTCGAAACCGTCCCGCCGGCAGGGATCTCTAGCGATCCACCAATGCACAAAAAAACGGCAGGGCCGAAGCGCCTGCCGGTCGAAAATCTGTCTTATTAATTGTGTCCGGCGGATTTTGCTCCTGCCAGCACCCCGACAGTTTCCTCCCTAAACTCGAGCCTGCCCTTGTCATTGCTTTTGTTCAGGCGAGGCGGACCTTAGCGAGGAACAACGCGGCTGTCACGCAGATTCGCATGCCCCCCATGCAGCCAGATCAGGGCGTATTTGCACACAAACAAAATCCCGAAATCGCCATCGCCGGACGACGGCCCCACACGCGGCCGGCGAGTGCTTTAATGCCCACATAGGCGGTGAAGCCGAAGGCCTATTCTGCGGGCGATTGACCATGCGGGAGGCAATGTCGGGCGGGCAGCGGCGCTGGACGGACCTCTGCGCCGAACCCCGCATGGACAGGCCGGCGGTCCTTCCCTAAAGTCGCGCGCCTGTGTTCTCAACGGTTCCAGACGGAAGCCCGCTCGATGCGCCTGTCCCAGTTCTTCCTGCCCACCCTGAAGGAGAATCCCAGCGAGGCGCAGATCGTGTCGCACCGGCTGATGCTGCGCGCCGGCATGATCCGGCAGCAGGCGGCCGGCATCTATTCATGGCTGCCGCTGGGCTTCCGGGTGTTGAAGAAGATCGAGCAGGTGGTGCGCGAGGAGCAGGACCGCTTCGGCTGCCAGGAAATCCTGATGCCGACGATCCAGCCGGCGGATCTGTGGCGCGAGAGCGGCCGCTACGACGATTACGGCAAGGAGATGCTGCGCATCCGCGACCGCAGCGACCGCGACATGCTGTACGGGCCGACCAATGAGGAGATGGTCACCGACATCTTCCGCTCGTCGGTGAAGAGCTACAAGCAGCTGCCGCAGCTGCTGTACCACATCCAGTGGAAGTTCCGGGACGAGGTGCGTCCCCGCTTCGGCGTGATGCGCGGCCGCGAGTTCCTGATGAAGGACGCCTACAGCTTCGACATCGACTACGAATCCGCGCGGCGGTCATACAACAAGTTCTTCGTCTGCTACCTCAGCACCTTCGCCCGGCTGGGGCTGAAGGCGGTGCCGGTGAAGGCCGACACCGGCCCGATCGGCGGCGACCTGAGCCACGAGTTCCAGATCCTGGCGGAGACCGGCGAGAGCCAGGTCTATGTCGACCCTAGGCTGCTGGAGCTGGACACCGAGGCCCGGCAACTCGGCCCCGACGACGACCTGGCCGCCTTCGTCGACCGCGTCACCGGCCTCTACGCCGCGGCGGACGAGATGCACGACCCGGCCACCTGCCCGATCCCGGCGGCCGAGCTGCAGACCCGGCGCGGCATCGAGGTCGGCCACATCTTCTATTTCGGCTCCAAATACTCGGCGCCGATGGGCGCGACCGTGGCCGGGCCGGACGGCACCCCGCGGCCGGTCGAGATGGGCAGCTACGGCATCGGCGTGTCGCGCCTGGCCGGCGCCATCATCGAGGCCAGCCATGACGATGCCGGCATCATCTGGCCGGATGCGGTGGCGCCCTTCGATGTCGGGCTGATCAACCTGAAGCCGGGCGACGCCGCCTGCGACGCCGCGGCCCAGGATCTGTACCAGCGCTTCCACAACGCCGGGCTGGACCCGCTCTATGACGACCGCGACGAGCGGGCGGGGGCGAAGTTCGCCGAGATGGACCTGATCGGCCTGCCCTGGCAGGTGGTGATCGGGCCGCGCGGCGCCGCCAACGGCGTGGCCGAGATCAAGCGCCGGGCCACCGGCGAGAAGATCGAGCTGCCGCTCGACGCCGTGGTGGCGCGGATCAAGGGCTGAGTCCGGGAACGGCCGGCGCCCGCATGTTCAACGCCTTCGAACGGACCGTCGCCTTCCGCTACCTGCGGGCCCGCAGGAAGGAAGGCTTCATCTCCGTCATCGCCGGCTTTTCCTTCCTCGGCATCCTGCTGGGGGTGGCGACCTTGATCATCGTCATGTCGGTGATGAACGGCTTCCGCGCCCAGCTGGTGGACCGCGTGTTGGGCCTCGACGCCCATCTCAAGGTCAGCGCCGCGGCCGGCGCCGGCGTGCCGGATTACGGCCCGCTGGCCGACCGGCTGCGCCAGGTGCCGGGCGTGGTGCGGGTGACGCCGGTGATCGAGGACCAGGCGCTGGTCAGCCGAGATTCCGACTTCACCACCTTCCAGGGCGCCCCGGCGGCGGTGGAAGGTGTCGAGCCGGCGGATTTCCTGGCCCGGCCGGCGATCGCCCGCTCGATCCTGATCGATCGGCCGGAGGATTTCTCCGGCACCGACGGCATCGCCATCGGCAGCGGCCTGGCGGCCCAGTTCGGCGTCCGGCTGGGCGACGAGCTGACGCTGGTCACGCCGCATTTCAACCGCACCGCCTTCGGTTCGGTGCCGCGGGCCAAGACCTACACCGTGGCCGCGATCTTCACCACCGGGCTGCAGGAGCCGGATTCCGCCACCGTCTACATGCCGCTCGAGGCGGCGCAGCAGCTGTTCCAGATGAAGGACCAGGCCGGCGGCCTCGACATCTTCACCACCGATCCGGAGCGGCTCGACGCCGTGCGGGCGAAGGTGGCCGAGACGGTGGGGCCGGACCTCAAGGTGACGGACTGGCGCGACGCCAACGCCACCATCTTCACGGCGCTGCAGGTCGAGCGCAGCGTCATGTTCGTCATCCTGACCCTGATCATCCTGGTGGCCGCCTTCAACATCGTCTCCAGCCTGGTGATGCTGGTGAAGGACAAGGGCGGCGACATCGCCATCCTGCGCACCATGGGCGCCTCGCGCGGCGCCATCCTGCGCATCTTCTTCCTGGCCGGCGCCACCATCGGCACGGTCGGCACCCTGGCCGGCCTCGCCCTCGGCCTCGGCCTCGCCACCAATATCGCCGCCATCCGCATGTGGCTGCAGGGCGTCCTGGGCCCCGACACCTTCGCCGCCGAGTTCAGCTTCCTGGCCTCGTTGCCGGCCCTGGTCGATCCGGGGCAGGTGGTGGCGGTCTGCCTCCTCGCCATCGGCCTGACCTTCCTGGCCTCGATCTTCCCGGCCTGGCGGGCCGCCCGGCTCGATCCGGTGGAGGCCCTGCGCTATGAGTGATGCCGCCATGACCACTGCCCCCGAGGTGCTGCGCCTGGACGGGATCCGCCGCAGCTTCCACCAGGGCGAGACCCGGCTGGACGTGCTGCGCGGCGCCGAACTGTCGCTGTCCGGGGGCGAGATCGTCGCCCTGGTCGGCCCCAGCGGCGCCGGCAAGTCGACCCTGCTGCACATCGCCGGCCTGCTGGAGCAGCCGGATGGCGGCACCATCACCATCGCCGGCCAGCGCTGCGACGGGCTGGGCGACGGGCCGCGCACGGCGCTGCGCCGCTCGGCCATCGGCTTCGTCTACCAGTTCCACCACCTGCTGCCGGAGTTCAGCGCCATCGAAAACGTGGTGCTGCCGCAGATGATCGCCGGCCGCTCGCGCTCGGAGGCGCGCCAGCGGGGGCGGGAACTGCTGGCGCGGGTCGGCTTGGCCGGCCGGCTGGAGCATCGCCCGGCCCAGCTGTCGGGCGGCGAGCAGCAGCGCGTCGCCATCGCCCGGGCGCTGGCCAACGCGCCGAAGGTGCTGATCGCCGACGAGCCGACCGGCAATCTCGACCACACCACCTCGGATGCCGTGTTCGAGATGCTGCTGGAGGTGGTGCGGTCGACCGGCGTCGGCGCCCTGATCGCGACCCACAACCTGGATCTGGCCGCGCGCATGGACCGGGTGGTGGAGATGCGCGACGGCGTGCTGGCGGCGCGGTAGAACCATGTTCAACGCCTTCGAACGCACCGTCGCCTTTCGCTATCTGCGGGCCCGCCGCGGCCAGGGTTTCGTCTCGCTGATCGCCGGCTTCTCGCTGCTCGGCATCACCATCGGCGTCGCCACGCTGATCACGGTCACCTCGGTGATGAACGGCTTCCAGACCGAGCTGCTGGCCCGGTTCCTCGGCCTCAACGCCCATGTCAGCGTCACCCCGCTGGGCGGCGGCGACATGGCCGACTACGAGGACCGGGCCGGGCGGCTGCGCGGGGTCGAGGGCGTCACCAAGGTGGTGCCGGTGATTGAGGGCCAGGCGCTGGCCAATGCCGGCAAGGCCTCGGCCGGGGTGCAGATCCGCGGCGAGAGCCCGGAGGATTTCCTGGCCCGGCCGATGATCGCCCAGGACCTGCAGCTGCAGGCGCCCGGCGCCTTCACCGGCGGCGACGCGGTGGCGATCGGCCGCGGCCTGGCCGAGAAGCTCGGCCTCGGCCTCGGCGGCAAGCTCACCCTGCTGGCGCCGGGCGCCGCGGGGCAGGGGGAGCAGTCCGCCGGCCCGACCGCGCGCGCCTTCACCGTGGTCGCGATCTTCGATGCCGGCCTCTACCAGTTCGACAGCGGCGTCGCCGTGCTGCCGCTGCCGGCAGCGCAATCGATGCTCGGCCTCAAGGGCGTGTCCCGGCTCGACCTCATGGTCAGCGACCCGGAGCGGATCGGCGAGATCGCCATGGCCCTGCAGCAGGCCGCCGGTCCCGGCGTCCGGTTCTTCGACTGGAAGCAGGCGCTGAGCGGCTATCTCGACATCGTCGCCGGGCAGCGCAACGTACTCTTCGTCATCCTGTCGCTGATCGTGCTGGTGGCGGCCTTCAACATCATCTCCAGCCTGATCATGCTGGTGAAGGAGAAGGGCGCCGACATCGCCATCCTGCGCACCATGGGCGCCTCGCGCGGGTCGATCCTGCGCATCTTCTTCCTGGCCGGCGCCACCATCGGCGTCATCGGCACCCTGGCCGGGCTCGGCCTCGGCATCGCCCTGGCCGACAGCCTGGAGCCGTTGCGGCAAGGGCTGCAGCAGCTGACCGGCACGCCGATCTTCGACCCGAAGCAGTATTCCCTGACCCGGATCCCGACCGAGATCGACGCCGCCGAGGTCCTGCTGGTCTGCGGCATGGCGCTGGCCCTGTCGCTGCTGGCCTCGATCTATCCCGCCTGGCGCGCCGCCCGTCTCGACCCGGTCGAGGCTCTGCGGTACGAGTGAGCGCCTTGCCGGGATGGAAGTGATACTCTAGTATCACTCAATGCGAACTGAACTGGTAACGACCCTCAAGCGCAAGGCCACCGATCTGCTCGCCGAGCTGGAGCGGGACCGCGAGCCGATCCTGATCACCCAGCATGGGCTGCCGAGCGCCTATCTCGTGGATGTTGAGACCTTCGAGATCCTGCAGCAGCGCATGGAGTTGCTTGAAGGCATCGCCCGTGGCGAGCAGGCGATTGAGGACGGGCGAACGCTGACGCAGGACGAGGCCGTGCAGCGCATGGCGCGATGGCTGAAATAGTCTGGACCGAGCCGGCGCTGAGCGACCTGGATGCGATCGCCGACTATATCGCGATCGAGAATCGGGCGGCGGCGCAGCAGCTTGTCCAGCGCGTCTTCCGGCATGTTGGGAGGCTGGCAGAGCAGCCGCGCCTGGGGCCGAGGCCTCCAGACTTGGCGAATTCACGCTATCGACAGATCGTCGAGCCGCCTTGCCGCATCTTCTATCGAGAGGATGGAGAGCGGGTCTTCATCCTCCATGTGATGCGCGGAGAGAGGCTTCTCCGGCCCGAACTTCTGACTGCTCGAACCTCGTCGCAGTGACGACGAAGGCCTCCCCGATACGCTATGAATATCCGTCGCCCGATTCTGTCGGGCACCCCCGTTCCGTCGCCGCGGAGAGCCGCCGCATGCCACACGCCGATTTCGTCCATCTGCGCGTGCACAGCGCCTATTCCCTCTCGGAAGGGGCGATCAAGATCAAGGAGCTGGTCGGCATCTGCAAGAAGCTGCAGATGCCCGCCGTGGCGGTCACCGACACCGGCAACCTGTTCGGCGCGCTGGAATTCGCCTTCGCCGCCAAGGATTACGGCATCCAGCCGATCATCGGCACCATCCTCAGCATCACCCGGACGGAGACGGAATCGGGCGCCCGCGTCGGCGGCCCGGCGATCGCCGAGCCCGACTGCCTGGTGCTGCTGGCGCAGAACGAGCGCGGCTACGAGAACCTGATGGCGCTGTCCAGCCGCGCCTATCTGGAGACCGAGCAGGGCCTGGCGCCGCAGCTGGCGCTGGAGGATCTGGCGGGCCACACCGAGGGCGTCATCGCCCTGACCGGCGGGCCGAAAGGCCCCGTGGGCCGTCTGCTGCTGGCCGAGCATTCGGAGCGGGCGCTGGCCACCCTGCGCACCCTGAAGACGCTGTTCCCCGGCCGGCTCTATGTCGAGCTGATGCGCCATGGGATGGAGGATGAGGACCGGATCGAGGCCGGGCTCATCGACCTCGCCTATCAGGAGGACGTGCCGCTCGTCGCCACCAACGATTGCTTCTTCGCCGGCGAGGACATGTACGAGGCGCATGACGCGCTGCTGTGCATCGCCGACGGCACCTATGTGGTCGAGGCCAACCGCCGGCGGGTGACGCGCGACCACCGCTTCCGCTCGGCCGAGGAAATGCGGCAGCTCTTCGCCGACCTGCCGGAGGCGGTCGACAACACGCTGGTGATCGCCCGGCGCTGCGCGGTGATGCCGAAGAAGCGGAACCCGATCCTGCCGACCTTCCCGAGCGAGGCCGGCCGGACCGAGGCGGAGGAGCTGCGCACCCAGGCGCATGAGGGGCTGAAAGCCCGGCTGGAGGCGCATGTCTACACGCCGGAGATGACGGCGGAGGAGCGCGAGGCGACGCGCGAGACATACACCGCCCGGCTCGATTACGAGCTCGACGTCATCGAGAAGATGGGCTTCCCGGGCTACTTCCTGATCGTTTCGGACTTCATCAAATGGTCCAAGGCGCACGACATTCCGGTCGGGCCGGGCCGTGGCTCCGGCGCCGGATCGGTGGTCGCCTGGGTGCTGACCATCACCGATCTCGACCCGCTGCGCTTCGGCCTGCTGTTCGAGCGGTTCCTGAACCCCGAGCGCGTGTCGATGCCGGATTTCGACATCGATTTCTGCCAGGACCGGCGCGACGAGGTGATCACCTATGTCCGCGACAAATACGGCCATGACCGTGTCGCGCAGATCATCACCTTCGGAAAGCTGCAGGCCCGCGCCGTGCTGCGCGACGTCGGCCGCGTGCTGCAGATGCCCTATGGCCAGGTCGACCGCATCTGCAAGCTGGTGCCGAACAACCCGGCCAACCCGGTCACCCTGGTCCAGGCGATCGACGGCGAGCCGGCGCTGCAGCAGGAGCGCGACAACGACCCGGCGGTGCGCCACCTGATCGACCTGGCGATGAAGCTGGAGGGGCTGTACCGCCACGCCTCGACCCATGCCGCCGGCGTGGTCATCGGCGACCGGCCGCTGCACGAGCTGGTGGCGCTGTACCGAGACCCGCGCTCGCCGGTCCCGGCCACCCAGTTCAACATGAAGTATGTCGAGCAGGCCGGGCTGGTGAAGTTCGACTTCCTCGGCCTCAAGACCCTGACCGTGCTGCGCGTGGCCGAGAACCTGATCAAGGCCAGCGGCGTCGACATCGACCTGGCGCATATCCCACTCGACGACGGGCCGACCTACACCATGCTCGGCCGGGCGGAGGCGACCGGCGTGTTCCAGCTGGAAAGCTCGGGCATGCGCGACGTGCTGCGCCGGATGAAGCCGAACCGGATCGGCGACATCATCGCGCTGGTGGCGCTGTACCGCCCCGGCCCGATGGACAACATCCCGACCTTCATCGAGGTCAAGAACGGCACCAAGGCGCCGGACTACCTGCACCCGTCGCTGCAGCCGATCCTGGAAGAGACCTACGGCATCATGGTCTATCAGGAGCAGGTGATGCAGGTGGCGCAGACCCTGGCGGGCTATTCGCTCGGCGGCGCCGACCTGCTGCGCCGCGCCATGGGCAAGAAGATCAAGGCGGAGATGGACGCCCAGAAGGCCACCTTCGTCGAGGGCGCGGTGGCCCGCGGCGTGCCGGCCGGCCAGGCCTCCACCATCTTCGACCAGGTCGAGAAGTTCGCCGGCTACGGCTTCAACAAGTCGCACGCCGCAGCCTATGCCATCGTCGCCTACCAGACCGCCTATCTGAAGGCCAACCACCCGGTCGAGTTCCTGGCCGCGTCGATGACGCTCGACCTCGGCAACACCGACAAGCTGAACGTCTTCCGGCAGGAGCTGACGCGCCTCAAGATCAAGCTGCTGATCCCCGACATCAACAAGTCGGAGGCGGTGTTCGCGGTGGAGACGCTGCCGGACGGCAGCAAGGCCATCCGCTACGCCCTCGGCGCGATCAAGGGCGTGGGGCCGGAGGCGATGCGCAGCCTGGTGCAGGAGCGGGAGAAGGGCGGGCCCTTCAAGGACCTGTTCGACCTGGCCCGGCGGCTCGACCTCAAGCTCATGAACAAGCGCCAGCTGGAGAACCTGGCCCGCGCCGGCGCCTTCGATTCGATCGAGCGCAACCGCGCCCGCGTCGTCGCCTCCTTCGAGACGCTGCTGCGCTATGCCCACACCATGGCGGCGGAGCGCGAGAGCGGCCAGATCGGTCTGTTCGGCGGTCCGGCCGGCGGGGGCTTGAGCGCACCGCCGCTGCCGACCATTCCGGATTGGGATTCGATGGAACGGCTGCGGCAGGAGTTCGACGCCGTCGGCTTCTACCTGTCGGCCCATCCGCTCGACACCTACAACACCAAGCGCCTCGGCTCGGTGCGCTCTGCCGAGATCGGCCAGAAGATGCGGATGGGGCACACCCAACTGCGCCTCGCCGGCATCCTGATGGCCAAGCGTGAGATGACGACCAAGACCGGCAACCGGATGTGCTTCGGCACCTTCTCCGATGCCAGCGGCGTGTTCGAGGTCACCTTCTTCGCCGAGACCCTGGCCACGGCCCGGCAGCTGCTCGAGGTCGGCGCCGCTTTGGCCATGGCGGTCGAGATCCAGAGCCGCGGCGAGGAACTGCGGCTGACCGCGATGTCGGTCGAGCCGATCGACCAGGCCCTGGCCCGCAGCGCCGCCCGCTTCGTCGTCTATGTCGACGGGGTGCACGCGATCCAGCCGCTGCACGGTCTGCTCGACCGCGAAGGGCAGGGGCGCTGCAAGGTCAACCTGCAGCTGCTGCTGTCGCCGACCGAGGAGGTCGAGATCGAGCTGCCCGGCGGCTACGCGGTGGGCGGCCGGGCCAAGGCGGCGCTGAAATCGGTGCCCGGCGTGCTCAGTGTCGAGGAGTTCTGAGGCGGAGGGACGGCGCTATACCAGCGCGCGCAGCTTTTTGCGGACTTCGGTGACCTCGCTGGCGGAAGCCCGACCTTTGAACACCGCGCCGCGCGCCCGCCAGTCGAGCGACTTCACCTGGTCGGCCAGCACCGCGCTGGGAACACCGCCAGCGACCGGCACCTCGAAGGGGTAGCCCTTCAGCTTGGTCGTCATTGGGCAGGCAACCAGTAGCCCGATCTTGGCGTTGTAGGCGGCGGGGGACAGAACGAGGGCCGGGCGATGCCCTGCCTGCTCATGCCCCGCCTGAGGGTCGAAGTCGATCCAGATGATGTCGCCGCGGTCGGGGACATAGGCCGGCGCCTTCGCCATCTACCAGACTTCCTTGCCGACGGCCGGCCCGAAATCGACCGGGTCGTGCCGGTTCTCGTCGGTGACGCCGGCCAGGAGGGTGTCGAGGTCGTCGCCGGCAACGCCATCATCCAGGATCGGCTCGATGACGATGCGGCCGCTTTCCAGCCGGACATCCACCGCCTGGTCGATCGAGATCTGGGCGACCTCCATGATCGCGGCGGGGATCCGCACGGCGGCGCTGTTGCCCCACTTCTTGACAGTCATCCGCATCTGGACCTTCACACGAGCCATGTAGAGACATCTGTATCAACATCGGTCGCGAGCCGTTCCGCGTCAACGTCGTTAATGCGGTGAGATCAGCCAGCCGATAAATCGAACCTGTTGTCGCGTCCCTTGTTGCCGACCCGCGCCTGCGCTTGAGTGGAGGTCTCGCGGAGAATCGGGGACCGGCATGGCTGAGACCGCAGCGGAAATGGCGGCGCCGGCCGGGTCGCCGGGCCTGGGGCAGATCTTCCTGGCCTTTGCCAAGATCGGGCTGACCAGCTTCGGCGGCGGCCTCAGCGGCTGGATGCTGCGCGAGTTCGTGCAGAACCGGCGCTGGATCGGCGAGGCCGACTTCCTCAACGGCCTCGCCTTGGCGCAGGCCTTCCCGGGGGTCAACGTCGTCAACCTGTCGCTCTGGATCGGCTTCCGCCTGCGCGGCGGGCCGGGGGCGCTGGCGGGTGTGCTCGGCATGGTGATTCCGGCAATGCTGGTCGCCATTGCCGCCGCCGCGGCCTTCGCCGAGGTCGCCCAGGTCCGCTCCGTCCACCTGGGCTTGGCTG
>JAEKLZ010000406.1 GCA_019508225.1 Inquilinus limosus
TCCGGCTATTACGGCGGCAAGCCGGATTTCGTGATCCAGCGCGTGATCGAATTCGTGCTGGCCCTGCCGACCATCCCGATCTGGCTGGCCATGGCCGCGGCGCTGCCGCAGGACTGGCCGGCGATCACCCAGTATTTCATGATCACCGTGATCCTCTCCCTAACCGGCTGGGCCCAGCTGGCCCGCGTCGTGCGCGGCCGGTTCCTGTCGCTGCGGACCGAGGAGTTCGTCACCGCCGCCCGGCTCGACGGCTGCGGCGAGGGGCGGATCATCTTCCGGCACATGATGCCGAGTTTCCTCAGCCACATCATCGCGTCGGTGACGCTGGCGATCCCGGCGATGATCCTGGCCGAGACGGCGCTGTCCTTCCTCGGCCTCGGGCTGCAGCCGCCGACCATCTCCTGGGGCGTGCTGCTGCGCGAGGCGCAGAACATCCGCTCGATCGCGACCGCGCCGTGGCTGTTCGCGCCCGGCGCCTTCGTCGTCGTCGCGGTGATGGCGCTCAACCTGCTCGGCGACGGCCTGCGCGATGCGGCCGACCCGTACAACAAGTGACGGCGGAGAGGCCCCGATGACGAACCCTCCATCCGCCCCCGTGCCGTTCCCCGGCCGCCCCAAGCCGGTCCTGGCGGTGCGCGACCTGGTGACCCATTTCCCGACCCGCGCCGGGCTGGTCAAGGCGGTCGACGGCGTCTCCTTCACGGTCGAGCGTGGCAAGACGCTGTGCGTCGTCGGCGAGAGCGGCTCGGGCAAGAGCGTCACCGCGCGGTCGATCCTGCAGATCGTCGACGCGCCGGGCCGCATCGTCTCCGGCGAGATGGTGCTGAACCGCGCCGACGGCAGCAGCGTCGACTTGGCAAAGCTGCACCCGCGCAGCCGGGCCATCCGCCGGGTGCGCGGCCGCGAGATCGCGATGATCTTCCAGGAGCCGATGTCGTCGCTGTCGCCGATCCACACGGTCGGCGACCAGATCATGGAGGTGCTGCGCCTGCATCTCGGCATGAGCAAGGCCGCGGCGCGGGCGCGGACGATCGAGCTGTTGAAGCAGGTCGAGATCCCGCGGCCGGAGCGGGCGATCGACCGCTACACCTTCGAGTTCTCCGGCGGCATGCGCCAGCGCGCCATGATCGCCATGGCGCTGGCCTGCAACCCGCAGCTGCTGATCGCCGACGAGCCGACGACGGCGCTGGACGTCACCACCCAGGCCGAGATCCTCGATCTGATCAAGCGGCTGCAGGCCGAATTCGGCATGGCGGTGCTGTTCATCACCCATGACATGGGCGTGGTGGCCGAGATCGCCGACGACGTGCTGGTGATGTACCAGGGACGGGTGATGGAGCACGGCCCGGCCGACCGCATCTTCCACGCGCCGGAGGACCCCTACACCAAGATGCTGATCGGCTCGGTCCTCAAGCTCGAGGACAAGGCCGAGATCCGCCTCCGGCGCCCGGCGCTGCCGGCCGACCGCCCGCCGGTGATCGAGGTCGAAGGCCTGCGGATGCAGTTCGGCACCGGCAGCGCCGCCTTCGCCGCCGTCGACGGCGTGTCGCTGCAGGTGCGGGCGGGGGAGACGCTGGGCATCGTCGGCGAATCCGGCTCCGGCAAGACCACGATGGGGCGCTGCCTGCTGCGGGTCTACGACCCGACCGGCGGGTCCATCCGCTACCGCCGGGCCGACGGGTCGGTCGTCGACCTGGCGAAGGCCGACAAGCCGACGCTGCTGGCCTGCCGGCGCGAGATCCGGATGATCTTCCAGGACCCGGTCTCCTCCCTCAACCCGCGCATGACCGTGGCCCAGGTGATCGGCGAGCCGCTGCTGGTCAACGGCATCGCCAGGGGCAAGGACCTGGACGAGCGCGTCGCCGGGCTGATGCGGCAGGTCGGCCTCGAACCCGCCTGGCGGGAACGCTATCCGCACGCCTTCTCCGGCGGCCAGCGCCAGCGCATCGGCATCGCCCGGGCCATCGCGCTGAACCCGCGCGTCATCGTCGCCGACGAGGCGACCTCGGCGCTTGACGTCTCGCTGCGCTTCCAGGTGCTGGACCTGCTGCTGAAGCT
This sequence comes from Inquilinus limosus, assembly GCA_019508225.1. Lineage (GTDB taxonomy): Bacteria > Pseudomonadota > Alphaproteobacteria > DSM-16000 > Inquilinaceae > Inquilinus > Inquilinus limosus_D. Next base: position 2,059 of record JAEKLZ010000406.1, read on the forward strand.
GCAGGACGAGCTGGATCTGGCGATCATCTTCATCAGCCACGACATCGGCGTGATCCGCTACATGTGCGACCGCGTCGGCGTGATGTATCGCGGCCGGCTGGTCGAGATCGGCCAGGCCGACGAGGTCTGCGAGGCGCCGGCCCACGACTACACGCGGGCGCTGATCTCCGCGGTGCCGCGGCCGGACCCGCGCCGCCGCAGCATCCACAACCGCACCCGCTACACCGAACCCTCCGAGCGGAGCGTCGCGCTATGAAGATCACCGACATCCGGACCTTCCTGATGCAGGCCGGCCCGCCGGACCCCGACAAATGGGCGACGGATAGCGGCCGGACCGGCGACACGGCGATCCCGGAGGGCAAGCTCGGCGGCTTCCGCAACTGGCTGTTCGTGAAGGTCTACACCAATGCCGGCATCGTCGGCATCGGCGAATGCTCCGGCTGGCCGCGGGTGATCGAGACCGCGGTGCAGGACCTGAAGGCCCTGCTGATCGGCGAGGACCCGACGCATATCGAGCGGCTGTGGCAGAAGATGCAGGTCGCGACGATGGGGCACGGCATGCTCGGCACGGTCGGCGCCGGCGCCATGACCGGCATCGACGTCGCACTGTGGGACATCAAGGGCAAGGCGCTGGGCGTGCCGGTGTGGAACCTGCTCGGCGGCAAGATGCGCGACCGCATCCCGATCTACTCCCACGCCAACACGGCCGAGGCGGCGGCGGCGGTGAAGGGCCACGGCATCCGCACCATCAAATGCGGCGGCGTCGCCGACCCGGTGCGCAAGGTGGCGACTTTGCGCGAGGCGGTGGGCGACGAGGTCGACATCGCCATCGACCTGCACGGCCCGCCCTGGCTGACCCCGGCCGACGCGGCCCGGCTGGCGCGGGCGCTGGAACCCTACGACCTGCTGTGGATCGAGGACCCGATCGCGCCGGACAACCTGGACGGTTACAAGCGCATCCGCGACGCCGCCCATGTGCCGCTGGCGGCGGGCGAGCGCATGGCCACGATCTTCGGCGAGCGCGAGCTGATCGAGCGTGAGCTGGTCGACGTCATCCAGCCCGACACCGGCCGGGCCGGCGGCCTGACCCAGATGCGGAAGATCGCGGCGATGGCGGAGGCGCACCACATCATGATGGCGCCGCATTCCGGCTCGCTCGGCCCGGTTGCCGAATATGCAGCGCTGCACCTGCTGGCCGCGATCCCGAACGGGCTGATCCTGGAGCGGCTGGATGCCGACTGGCCCGGCCGGGCGCGGACCGTGGTGCCGCATCCGGTGCAGGAAGGCGGCTCGATCGCCGTGCCGGACGCGCCGGGCCTGGGCTGCGACATCGACGAGGATTTCGTCGCGCGCTTTCCCAGCGAGCGCAACGTCGCCGTCCCCGGCTCCGACCGGTCCTACGCGCCGGGCACCCATCAGGAGCACGTCTATGTCCAGACGCGGCTCCGGCGGGCGCCGTACTTCAACGGGCGCTGAGGTGGCGGCAATCTCCGCGGAAACAGCCGCTCAGGGGAGCGGCTGAAGCGCTTGTGCGAAGCCGCCGATATGGCGGCAGGTGAGGGCGGCGGCCTGCCGTGCGGCCTCCAGGCAGGCGCTCAGGCTGCCGCCCGCCAGATGCGCGTCGATGAAGGCGGCGATGAAGGTGTCGCCCGCGCCGGTGGTGTCGACCACCTCGACCGGCGCCGCATCGGCCTCGACCATCGCCGTGCCGTCCGTGGCGACGCTGCCCCGCGCGCCGCAGGTCACCACCGCAATCCGGGTGCCCTGGTCCAGGAACTCCCGGGCCATCTGCCGGGCGCGCGCCCGGTCCTCGCCGGCCGAGCCGAAGGCGATGGCGAGGCCATCGGCGCCGGGGTTGACGGCGAGGTCCTGTGACACCGAGACGCCTGCGCCTGCCAGCTCGCGCCGCAGCGCGCCGCCATCGTCCAGCCAGCCGAGATGGACATGGCGCATGCGGCGCAGCCGCGCCCGGTCGGCCTCCGGCGGCCGGTATCCGGCGCAGGCGCCGAAATCCTCGAAGGCGATGATCCGGTCGCCCGCCGCGTCGATGTCGAGATCGGTGACGGCGGTGCGGCCCGGCCGCAGCAGGACCGGGCTGGTGTCGACCCCGCAGGCGGCCAGGCACTCCAGCACCCAGCGGCCGTCCTGGTCGTCGCCGACGGCGCCGAAATACCCGACCCGGCGGCCCAGCCGGCGCAGATGCACGGCCACGTTCACGGCATTGCCGCCGACCGCCGATTGCCGGGCCGGCAGGTACCGGTCGATGCAGTTGTCGCCGACCGTCGCGATCTCGAACCCGCTCATGCCGCTCCTCGATCGTCCCGCTTTGGCGGCATCATGCCCTCAATAGGCCACCCGCTTGTAGTAGCGCCGGGTGGTGAGCGGATGGTCGGTCAGCACCTCGAGATGGGCGCTGACCCGCTCCAGCGCGGCGGCCAGCAGGACGGGTGAGATCAGCGCCCGCACCTCTGGGGACAGGCCCGGCAGCGCGAACCTTGCGGCATCCAGCACCAGCAACCTGTCGGTGTATTGCCGGGCGAAGCGCTCGACCCGCTCGGCCAGCGGGCGATGCTCGTCCTCGCCCTTGAGCAGGACGACGCTGACGCCCGGTTCCACCAGCTCCAGCGTGCCGTGGAAGAAATCCGACGCATGCACCGGCCGGGTCCGGATCCATTGCATCTCTTCCAGGATGCACATGCCGTAATAGAAGGCCTGCGGCCAGGCCGAGCCCGCTGCCGTGACGATGTGATAGGGCGTTGCCGCCAAGGCCCGGGCAAAGGCGTCCGCCTCCGGCTCGAAGTCCCGTTTCAGGCCGACCAGCAGCTCCGGCAAGCGGCCGAGTTGGGCGACGGTCGCGGCGTAGTCCAGGCCTTCGCCGCGATGCTCCAGGATCGACAGGGCGATGAACAGCGACTGCAGGTAGAAGGATTCGCATGAGGTGTCGTCCTCGGCGAAGTTGACGATCGCATGGTCGGCCTGCTCGGCCAGCGGCGTGCCGCCATGCCCGACCAGCGCCAGCACCGTCGCCCCGCGCGCCTTGCAGAAGGCCAGCGCCTCGACGCTCTCGGCCGTCGTGCCCGACAGCGATGGGATGACGACCATCGATTTCGGCCCGAGATGCCGCGACCCGGCCAGCACCAGCTCGGCCGAGGAATCGGCGAACACCGGGAAGGTGGAGCGGCGCTGCAGCAGCTGGAGGGCCGGCTGCATCAGGATGGCGGCACCGCCGGTGCCCAGGAAGAACAGGTTCTCGGCGCCGGCCCGGAGGCAGGCCTGGATCGCGGCGTGGATCTGCTCCGCGGTCGCCGTCGCGCCAGACTGGATCCGGATGTATCGCTGCTCATCGAAATTCAGCATCGCAATCGCCTCTCGGCTGGCTGAGTGGTCGGTCAGCCTTCCTAACAGCACGAGAGATGTCAGACAACAGGACTCCGCAGAAAACTTGTTGGTCAGGCTTGACGCATGCAGCCTAGCCCTTGATGTTGTCTGACGGCCGGAGCGCCGGCTGCTGCAGATCGGCTGAGGAGGGCGTTCATGGCCACCGCGCTTCGGGACGAGCGAGCGCTGAGCGTCCGACTCCGGGACGAGATCACCGCCCTGATCGATCGCGGCCGGCTGCAGCCCGGCGACAAGCTGCCGACCGAGGCGGAGCTGACCGAACGCTTCCGGATCTCCCGGCCGGCGCTGCGCGAGGCGCTGAAGCTGCTGGAGCAGGAAGGGATGGTCTCGGTCGTCCATGGCAGGGGGCGCTTTGTCTCCGCCGCCGCGGCGGTGCGGGTGAAGCGCCCGATCACCTGCTTCGAGAGCGCGACCGACATGGTCCGGCACTTCGGCTACACGCCGGAGAACAAAGTCCTGGACCTGTC
>JAEKLZ010000206.1 GCA_019508225.1 Inquilinus limosus
TCGTTCGAAGGTGGTGAAGCGGGCGCCGCAGGCCGGGCAGAAGCGCCGACGCCGGATCGCCGAATTGTCCTCCGTGGGCCGCGAATCCTTCACCTGGGTATCGTCGTGGCCGCAGAATGGACAGCGCATCGGTGCCCCCCGGAAATGGTTTCGCCCACAGCGAATGGATACCATCCGTTGTGGGCGAACCACAATCTATCGAGTGTCAGGCTGGACGGATTCCAGTCCTGGACCGCCTCGGAGGCCTCACAGGTCCTGGTAGATCGGGAACCGGGCGCACAGCGCCTCGACCCGGGCCCGCACCGCGGTCTCGACCTTCGAGTTGTCGTCGGGGTTGGCGGCCAGGCCATCCAGCACTTCGACCGCCATCTCGCCGACCTGCTTGAACTCGGCCAGGCCGAAGCCGCGGGAGGTCGCCGCCGGGCTGCCCAGGCGGACGCCGGAGGTGATGGTCGGCTTCTCCGGATCGAACGGCACGCCGTTCTTGTTGCAGGTCATGCCGGCATGCTCGAGGCTGGCCTCGGCGGCCTTGCCGGTCAGCTTCTTCGGCCGCAGGTCGACCAGCATCAGATGCGTGTCGGTGCCGCCGGAGACGATGTCCAGCCCGCCGGCGCGCACGGTCTCGGCCAGCAGCTTGGCATTCTCGACCACCGCCTTGGCGTATTGCTTGAACTCCGGCCGCAGCGCCTCGCCGAAGGCGACCGCCTTGGCGGCGATGACATGCATCAGCGGCCCGCCCTGCAGGCCCGGGAACACGGCCGAGTTGATCTTCTTGCCGATGTCGAGGTCGTTGGTCAGCACCATGCCGCCACGCGGCCCGCGCAGGGTCTTGTGCGTGGTGGTGGTGACGATATGGGCATGCGGCAGCGGGCTGGGATGCGCGCCGCCGGCAACGAGACCGGCGAAATGCGCCATGTCGACCATCAGATAGGCGCCGACCGAATCCGCGATCTGGCGGAAGCGGGCGAAGTCGATGATCCGCGGATAGGCCGAGCCGCCGGCGACGATCAGCTTCGGCTTGTGCTCGGTGGCCAGGCGCTGCAGCTCATCATAGTCGATCCGGGCGTCCTCGCGGCGGACGCCGTACTGCACCGCGTTGAACCATTTGCCGGACTGGTTCGGCCCCGCGCCATGAGTCAGGTGGCCGCCGGCCGCCAGCGACATGCCCAGCACGGTGTCGCCCGGCTGCAGCAGGGCGAAGAACACCGCCTGGTTGGCCTGGGCGCCGGAATGCGGCTGGACATTGGCGAAGGCGCAGTCGAACAGCTTGCAGGCGCGGTCGATCGCCAGTTGCTCGACCACGTCGACGAACTCGCAGCCGCCGTAGTAGCGCCGGCCCGGATAGCCCTCGGCATATTTGTTGGTCAGGACCGTGCCCTGGGCCTCGAGCACGGCGCGGGAGACGATGTTCTCGCTGGCGATCAGCTCGATCTGCGTCTGCTGGCGCTTCAACTCGTCCCGGATGCCGCGCAGCACGGCCGGATCGGTGTCTTCCAGGCGGGCGGTGAACAGGGAGCCGGCGGCGGTGCTTCGGGCGGCGGTGTCGGCAGAGCTCATGGGGCGGTCATCCTGGTCAGGCGTTCAGCACGTCGATCTTGGCGATGCGGTCGCCGTGCCGACCGCCTTCGTACTGGGTGGACAGGAACACGGCAAGGCAATCCCGGGCGGTCTCGAAGCCGATGATTCGGGCCCCGAGCGCGAGCACGTTGGCGTCGTTGTGCTGGCGGCTGAGCCGGGCGGTGGTGACGTCGTGGCAAAGGGCCGCGCGGATTCCGCGATGGCGGTTGGCGGCGATCGAGATGCCGATGCCGGTGCCGCAGACCAGGACGCCGCGGGTCGCCCGCCCGTCCCGGATGGCCTGCGCCATGGCGTGGCCGTAATCCGGATAATCGACCCGGTCCGGACCGTTGGTGCCGAGGTCGAGCACCACAAGCCCCTGCTCCTCGATCACCGTGCGGAGCTGGTCCTTGAGGGCATATCCGGCATGGTCGGCGGCTAGGGCGACAGTCTTCGTGGCGTCGGTCATTTTGGTCCGGTCGGAGGGGGTGCGGGCGACCTTCGCATATTTTGCGTTGGAGGGTGAGCCGGAACGTGGCTCAATTGCACTCCGCGCGTCCGGCACGACCCGGCCGCAGTTTGCGGTTGCAGATTATAAGGTATTTTTCCCATTACCGTTGACATGCGCCATATCAAATGCGACCTCGTTGTCGCTGTTGACGACAGAAAGAAAAGGAATTGAACAATGGAGGATGAAGCAAGCACCAGTGGACGCAGCAACGACAATCTGGTGCAGATGACGACTCAGATCGTCACGTCCTATATTTCACGCAACACGGTCCCGACCGATCAACTTGGGAGCGTGATTCAGGCCATCCATGATGCGTTGCGGAGCGTCGGCTCGGCGCCGGCCGCCGCGCCGGCCCCGACTCCGGCCAAGCCGGCGGTGCCGATCCGGCGATCGATCCAGCCGGACTACATCGTCTGCCTGGAGGACGGCAAGAAGCTGAAGATGCTGAAACGGCACCTGCGGACGACCTACAGCCTCTCGCCGGAGGAATACCGGGCGAAATGGGGCCTGCCGGCGGATTATCCGATGGTCGCGCCGAACTATGCGGAACAACGCTCCGCCTTCGCCAAGAAGATCGGCCTGGGCAAGGCCCGCACAGGCGCGGCCAAGACCCGGCGCGCCTGACCGTCTCCATCTCGGGGGCCGGGACACCGCGGCGTCAGCCCACATACGGGCTCGGGCTGGCGGCGTCCCGGCCCCTGTGCTGTTATGCGCCACGTTTTTCGACAGTTCCGGAGCTCGCCCATGACTTCCTCCGCCGCCGCCGCCGCGGCCGCCAAGCCGGCGCAGTCCGGCCGCGCCGCCTTCACCTGGGAGGACCCACTCCTGCTCGAGGAGCTGTTGACCGAGGAGGAGCGAATGGTGCGCGACGCGGCGCGCGCCTATTGCCAGGACAAGCTGCTGCCGCGCGTGCTCGAGGCCAACCGGCACGAGGTCTTCCATCGCGAGATCATGAACGAGATGGGTGAGCTCGGCTTCCTCGGCTCGACCATCGACGGCTATGGCTGCGCCGGCGTCAACTATATCTGCTACGGCCTGATCGCGCGCGAGGTCGAGCGCGTCGACAGCGGCTACCGCTCGGCCATGTCGGTGCAGTCGAGCCTGGTGATGCACCCGATCCATGCCTATGGCACCGAGGAGCAGCGCCAGAAATATCTGCCGCGCCTGGCCACCGGCGAGATCGTCGGCTGTTTCGGCCTGACCGAGCCCGATGCCGGCTCCGACCCCGGCTCGATGAAGACCCGGGCGCGCGCCGTCTCCGGCGGCTACAGCCTGTCCGGCGCCAAGATGTGGATCACCAACTCGCCGATCGCCGACGTCTTCGTGGTCTGGGCCAAGGATGACAGCGGCGAGATCCGCGGCTTCATCCTGGATCGCGGCATGAAGGGCCTGTCCTCGCCGAAGATCGAGGGCAAGTTCTCGCTGCGCGCCTCGACCACCGGCGAGATCGTGATGGACGAGGTGTTCGTCCCGGAAGAGAACCTGCTGCCCAACGTCAAGGGGCTGAAGGGCCCGTTCGGCTGCCTGAACAACGCCCGCTACGGCATCGCCTGGGGCGCGATCGGCGCGGCCGAATTCTGCTGGCACACCGCCCGGCAGTACACGCTGGACCGCAAGATGTTCGGCCGCCCCCTCGCCGCCACCCAGCTGATCCAGAAGAAGCTGGCCGACATGCAGACCGAGATCACCCTCGGCCTGATCTCGGCCCATCGCCTGGGCCAGCTCAAGGACGAGGGCAAGGCGGCGCCGGAGGCGATCAGCCTGATGAAGCGCAACAACTGCGGCAAGTCGCTGGACATCGCCCGCCAGGCCCGCGACATGCTCGGCGGCAACGGCATCGCCGACGAGTTCAACGTCATCCGCCACGTGATGAACCTGGAGGCGGTCAACACCTATGAGGGCACGCACGACGTGCACGCCCTGATCCTGGGCCGGGCCCAGACCGGGCTGGCCGCCTTCTGAGCCGTCCCGGCACCTGCCGGACAAACGAAAAGGCGCGTCCCGAGGGACGCGCCTTTTTTCGCGCCGGTGGCGGCGGCCTCAGGCCGCGCTGGTCACCGGCTGGTCGGTGCTGTAGGCGAGATTGCCGGACCAGAAGCCCTCGAGCCGCCGCAGCGTGCCGTTCAGCGTCTCGACATCGCCGACCCGCAGCCCCGTGCCCTCCAGCGAATCCGCCTGGCGGCTGAACATGACCTCCAGCTTGGACCGCAGCGCCTGGCCCTTGGTGGTCAGGCGGACCCGGGTGGAGCGCCGGTCATGCTGCGACCGCTCCTGCGCCAGGTAACCGTTCTCGACCATCTTCTTGACGTTGTACGAAACGTTCGAGCCCAGATAGTAGCCACGGGCGGTCAACTCGCCGATGGTCAGCTCGTCCATGCCGATATTGTACAGAATCAAACTCTGTACGTTGTTGATGTCTTGGACGCCAAAACGGTCCAACTCCACCTTGACCACATCCAGAAAGCAGCGATGGAGCCGCTCAATGAGCGCGGTCATGCGGTAATAGGGATGATGCATTCAGACCTCCGACCCACTGGCGCTTTGTACTATCAAGACCGTCGTTCTACCACCGGCAAAGCCACTTTAGACAAAATCATCCAAAACGAAAGTGTTGTGAGCAGCACAGGAGTTCACTGCAATTTGCACCGCATTCAGGACGAATTCGCGCGAGATCGATGCTCTCGGTTGCCGCAACGGACATTTTTGATCCCATCGCCGGTCTTTATCAACCCTTTGCAAGCAGGCGCCGTTTCCCTTCGACGGATGGCAATCCGTGGCGGGCCGCCGCACCGTGTTGTTTCCGGCCGGGGCTCCGTCCTAGAGTGCCGCCATCCTAGCCGCCGAGTGTCCCGATGTCCCGCCTGCCCTTCCCCGGTGCCTACCCGACCACCCGGATGCGACGCCTGCGCACCGACGGCTGGATCCGCGAGCTGGTGGCCGAGCACCGCCTGGCGCCGTCCGACCTGATCTGGCCGATCTTCGTGGTCGAGGGCGACCGCCGGCAGCCGGTCGAATCGCTGCCGGGAGTCGAGCGCCACGACCTGGCCAGCGCCGTCGAGGCCTGCCGCCGCGCCCGCGACCTGGGCATTCCCGCCGTGGCGATCTTCCCGATGATCGACCGCGCCCTGCGCAGCGAGGACGGCGCCGAGGCGTGCCGGGCCGGCAACCTGGTGTGCCGTGCCGTCTCGGCGATCAAGGCGGCGGTGCCGGATCTGGGCATCGTCGTCGACGTCGCCCTCGATCCCTTCACCAGCCACGGCCATGACGGCGTGCTTCGCGACGGCCGCGTCCTGAATGACGAGACCATCGAGATCCTGGTCCGCCAGGCGGTGGTCCAGGCCGAGGCCGGTGCCGACATCGTGGCGCCGTCGGACATGATGGACGGCCGCATCGGCGCCATCCGCGCCGGGCTGGACGGCGCCGGCCGACAGGACGTCAAGATCATGGCCTATTCGGCGAAATATGCCTCGGCCTTCTACGGCCCGTTCCGCGACGCGGTCGGGTCGACCGGCGTGCTGGTCGGCGACAAGAAGACCTACCAGATGGATTCGGGCAACAGCGACGAAGCGATGCGCGAGGTCGAGCTGGACCTGCGCGAGGGCGCCGACATGGTGATGGTCAAGCCCGGCCTGCCCTATCTCGACATCATCCGCCGGGTGCGCGACGGTTTCGGCGTGCCGGTCCTCGCCTACCAGGTCAGCGGCGAATACGCGATGCTGAAGGCGGCGGCGCAGAATGGCTGGCTGGACTATGACAAGGCGCTGATCGAGGTGCTGATCGCGTTCAAGCGCGCCGGCACGGCGGGCGTGCTGACCTATGGCGCCGTCGACGCGGCGGTGCTGCTGGGCTGACTCTCGCGACGGCAGGGGCTTGATCCTGGCAATAGCATCGGCCATGCCGAATTAGAACAAAGAAAGAACATTCCGTCAAGCCGGACCGTGCCGGCGCCGCCTCAATCCGCGGCCAGCCAGTCGCGGATCGGGTCGATCTGGTCGGCCGCCATCAGCGCCGGGGCATGGCCGCAACCGGGGATGGTGAGCAGCGTCGTGCCCGGCCGCGCCGCCATCCGCTCGGCGGTTTCCGCGGTCAGCAGGTCCGACTCCGCGCCGCGGACCACCAGCACCGGGCAGCGGATCTGGTCCCAGACCATCCACAGGTCGACATCCGCCAGCGGGCCGGCGAAGGCGGCGGCGATGCCGGGGTCATAGGCCAGGCCCAGCGTGCCGTCCGAGCGCTGCCGGACGCTGTGCTCGGCCAGGTGCCGCCACTGCCCGTCGGTCAGCGTCCCGAAGGGCGCGTGCGCCCGCCGCAGATGGGCCTCGAGCCCGGCGAGATCGGCGAAGACCGGATCCTGCCCGACATAGGACCCGATTCGCAGCAGCGCCGCCTGCGGGATAAAGGGGCCGACATCGTTCAGCACCAGCCGGCGGATCGGATTGTTCGGCTGGGCCGCCAGCATCATGCCGATCAGCCCGCCCATCGAGGTGCCGACCCAGTCGATCTCGGCCGCGTCGAGCCGGGCGATCAGCGCCGCCGCGTCGCCGAGATATTGCGGATAGCCGTAGAGCGCCGGGTTGGCCAGCCAGCCGCTGCGGCCGCGGCCGACCACGTCCGGGCAGACCACGGTGCGGCCCGACCAGGCCAAGTCGGCGGCCAGCGCGTCGAAGTCCCGGCCGTTGCGGGTCAGCCCGTGCACGCACAGCACCGGCGGCTGTGTCCGGCCCTCGCCCCAGGCGACATAGGCCAGGCGGTGGAAGCCGCCGAGGCCGAGCCCGAGGAACTGGTGCTGGACCGGCTGCATCTCAGGCCGCCCGCGCGGCGGCCGGGCGCAGCGCGCCATCCTCGACCGTGACGAAACGCCGGGCCTCGAAGCCGTTGAACCGGGTCTGCAGCACGTTGGAATAGGCGCCGATCTGGCCGAACTCGATCCAGTCTCCCTCGCGCACATCCTCCGGCAGCGGCGAGGTGCCGGGCAGGCTGTCGTAGCTGTCGCAGGTCGGGCCGAACAGGGCGAAGCTGGCCAGCCGGCCGGCGGCGCCGCCCGGCCGCAGCAGGCGGACCGGGTAGACGGTGCGGAACAGCTTCATGTCGGCCAGGCTGCCATAGGCACCATCGTTCAGGTACAGGCGATGGCCGCGGCGGAACTCGACCTTCACCACCAGCGAGCAGGCCTCGGCCACCAGGGCCCGGCCGGGCTCGCAGAACACGGCGCGGTCGGGGTCGGCCGGCAGCCGGGCCAGGCCGGCGCGGATAGCGGCGACGAAGGCGGCGAGCGGCGGCGCCTCGGTGCCGACATAGGCGGCGGGGAAGCCGCCGCCGACATCGATCACCGGCACCGGCACGCCGGCCCTGGAGAGGATGCCGGCACAGATCGTCAGCGCGCTCTCATAGGCGCCCGGATCGAGGCATTGCGAGCCGACATGGAAGGTCAGGCCGGCGCGGTTGCCAGTGGCGGCGATTCGGCGCAGCAGCGCCGGCGCGGCCTCGACCTCGGCGCCGAACTTGCCGCTGAGGTCGCAGACCGAATCGAAGCGCGGCATGTCGACCCGCAGCACCAGGGTCAGGTCGCGCGCGCCGCCGGTCACGGCCTGGATCTTGTCCAACTCCTCCTCATGGTCGAGGCAGAAGGTACGGATGCCGTAGCGGCGATAGGCCAGCTCGACGGCCTGACGGTTCTTCACCGGATGCATGTAGTGCGACACGGTCTCGGGCAGCGCCGCCGCGGCCTCGATCTCGCTCAGCGAGGCGACGTCGAAATGGCGCAGCCCCCCGGCATGCAGTCCGGCCAGCACCGCCGGGTGGTCGTTGCACTTGACCGCATACATCACCGTGCCGGGGAACTGGCGCCGGAATTCCGCCGCCGACTCCCGCAGCACGCGGGGCCGCAGGCAGTAGACCGGTTCCTCCGGACGGAGGGCGGTGACCATGGCAAGGGCGTCGGCGAAGGACTCCATCGAACGCTCCGCTCCGGATGGGCCGCCGCCGGACGCGCGGCACCTTCATATCATCAAGGCAATGCCGGTCGCTTGGCTAGCCCCCCTCAAAATTAGACCGAAGCGCATCCGGCGCCGCGGATCGACCCTGCGCCTCCATGGCGCCTCGCGTCGAATTGGACAGATTATTATAACACAGCAGCGCCGCGACCGATCCCGGGCGGCAGGGAGACATGATCGATGAGATGGCTTCGCCGCGGCGCGATGGCGCTGGCCTGCCTCCTGCTGCTGCTCGTGGTGCTGGCCGGCGCCGGCCTGTGGTGGCTGCGCACGGGTGTGCCCGCCGAATCGGGCACCGTGGCGCTCGACGGCCTGTCCGGCCCGGTCCGGATCTACCGCGACCAGCACGGCATCCCGACGATCTTCGCCCAGAGCGACGGCGACGCCTATTTCGCCCTCGGCTGGCTGCACGCCCAGGACCGGCTGTGGCAGATGGAGATGCAGCGCCGGATCGGCGCCGGCCGGCTGTCCGAGCTGATCGGCGGGGCCGGGCTGCGGTTCGACAAGCTGATGCGGACGCTCGGCCTCTACCGCCTGGCCGAAGCCGATGTCGCGGCGCAATCGCCGGAGATGCGTGCGGCGCTCGACCGCTACGCCGCCGGGGTCAATGCCTGGATCGACGGCCATCCCGGCGCGCTGCCGCCGGAATTCGCCCTGCTGTGGACCCGGCCCGAACCGTGGCGGCCGGCCGACACGCTGGTCTGGAGCAAGCTGATGGCGCTGCAGCTGTCGGCCAATTACCGCGACGAGATCCTGCGCGCCCAGGTGATCGCCCGCCTGGGGCCGGACCGCGCCGGCACCCTGTTCCCGGATCTCGGCGCACTGCCGCCCAGCACGCTCGCCGCTCTCGACCAGGCCGCGCCGATGCTGACCCGGCTGGCCGCGGCGCTGCCGCCGCCGCTCGGGCCCCGCACGGCGTCGAACGAATGGGTGGTCGGGCCCAGCCGCACCGACACCGGCGCGCCGATCCTGGCCAACGACCCGCATCTGGGTTTGAGCGCGCCGATCCTGTGGTACCTGGCGCGGATCGAGACCCCGACCCTGTCGGTGGCCGGCGCCACCGTGCCCGGCGTGCCGCTGACCCTCCTGGGCCAGAACCGGCGGATCGCCTGGGGCTTCACCACCACCGGGGCGGATGTGCAGGACTTGTTCCTGGAGACGGTCGACCCTGCCGATCCGAACCGCTACCGCACCCCCGACGGCAGCGCCGCCTTCGAGACGCGGACCGAGAGCATCGGCGTGTCCGGCGGCGATCCGGTGACGCTGACCATACGCAGCACCCGGCACGGGCCGGTGCTGTCCGACCTCGACCCGGGAGTGGCGGCGCTGGCTGGCGACGGCAAGGTCGCCGCCCTCGCCTTCACGGCCCTCGCCCCCGGCGATACCTCGGCGCAGGCGATCTACCAGCTCAATCGGGCCGGCAACTGGCAGGAGTTCCTGGCGGCGATGCGGCTGTACCGCACCCCGATCCAGAACGTCGCCTATGCCGATGCCGACGGCGATATCGGCTTCCTGGTCCCTGGCGCGATCCCGATCCGCCGCTCCGGCGACGGCAAGCTGCCGGCGGACGGCGCCTCGGGCGCCCAGGACTGGACCGGTCTCATCCCCTTCGAAGCCCTGCCCCAGGCCCTGAACCCGCCCGGCGAAGCCATCGCCAACGCCAACAACGCCCCGGTCGGGCCGGGCTACCCCTACTATCTCGGCGATGGCTATGACGAGCCCTACCGCGCCCGCCGCATCGTCGAGCTGCTGGACGCCGATGGCCCGAATACGGTCCAGCGCAGCCAGGCGATGCAGGCAGACACGCTGACCACCGAGGCACGGGACCTGCTGCCGCTGATGACGGCCATCGACCCCGTGGATGATCGCATGGCCAAGGCCCTGGCGCTGCTGCGCGGCTGGGACCTGCGGATGGACCGCAACCGGCCGGAGCCGCTCCTGTACATGGAATGGCTATGGCGCTTCGCCCATGCCGTGTTCGACCCGCCGCTCGGCCCGCTGGCCGAGGATTACTTCGGGCTGCACCCGACGGTCCTGACGACGATCCTGACCCGAGACCCCTCCTGGTGCGGCGACGCCAAGGCGCCGCCGTCCGACTGCGGCGCCCTGCTGCGCCGGACCCTGGGCGAGGCGCTGGACGCGCTGAGCCAGCGCCACGGCGCCGACATGGCCGCCTGGCGCTGGGGCGCCGAGCACATCGCGCCGCTGGAAGCGCAGGTGCTGTCGCGCGTGCCGGTGGTCGGCGGCCTGGTCTCGCTGGCGACCCCCACCGATGGCGGGCCGTACACCCTGAACCGGGGCGCCACCACGATCACCGATCCGCAGGCGCCTTATGCCCACACGCATGGCGCCGGCTACCGCGCCGTCTACGACCTGGCGGACCGCGGCCGGTCGCGATTCATGATCGCCACCGGCCAGTCCGGCAACCCGCTGTCGCCGCATTGGGGAGACCTGGTCGCGGACTGGCGAGACGGAAGATACTTGACGTTGCATGGTGGCGAGGCTGATCTCGCCGCCGCCGGGGAGTCGCTGACGACCCTGCAGCCGCGCCAATAGACGGACAGACCCAGATGAGCCCCGCCCCGCTGCCGGTCACCATCGCCGACATCCACGCCGCCGCCGCGGCCCTGGAGGGCCAGGTGGCCCGCACGCCGATCATCCCGGCGCCGCAATTGTCCGGCATCCTCGGCTGCGAGCTGTTCCTGAAGCTGGAGACGCTGCAGCGCACCGGCTCGTTCAAGGACCGCGGCGCCTACAACAAGCTGCGCTCGCTCGGCGAGGACGAGCGCCAGCGCGGCGTGGTCGCCATGTCGGCCGGCAACCATGCCCAGGGCGTCGCCTACCACGCCACCCGCCTTGGCATTCCGTCGACCATCGTGATGCCGACCTTCACCCCCTTCACCAAGGTGGCGAAGACCGAGGGCTATGGCGCCAAGGTGGAGTTGGTGGGCCAGACCCTGGACGACAGCATGGGCCATGCCCGCAAGCTGGTGGACGCCGAGGGGCTGACCCTGATCCACCCCTATGACGACCCCTACATCATCGCCGGCCAGGGCACGGCCGGGCTGGAGATCCTGGCCGACGTGCCGGACCTGGACGACCTGATTGTGCCGATCGGCGGCGGCGGGCTGATCTCCGGCATCGCCATCGCCGCCCGATCGATCAACCCGTCAATCCGGATCACCGGCGTCGAGGCCGCGCTCTACGCCTCGATGAGCGACGCGGTGGCCGGCCGCACCGGCGTCTATGGCGGCGCCACCATCGCCGAGGGCATCGCGGTGAAGAGCCCGGGCGTGCTGACCCGGCAGATCATCGCCGCCCTGGTCGACGAGATCGTCGCGGTCGACGAGACGATGCTGGAGCAGGGCGTGCACCAGCTGATGACCCAGCAGAAGCTGGTGGCCGAGGGCGCCGGCGCCGCCGGCGTCGCCGGCCTGCTGGCCAACCCGGAGCGCTTCGCCGGGCGTCGGGTCGGCATCGTGGTGTGCGGCGGCAACATCGACCCGCGCATCCTGGCCTCGATCCTGATGCGCGGCCTGGTGCGGAACGGCCAGATCGCCCGGCTGCGCATCGAGATCGAGGACTCGCCCGGGGTGCTGAGCACCATCGCCGGCATCATCGGCGCCACCGGCGGCAACATCATCGAGACCTACCACCAGCGGCTGTTCTTCCAGATCCCGGTGAAGCGCGCCGACATCGACGTGGTGGTGGAGACCCGCGATCGCGCCCATGTCGACGTCATCATCGGCAAGCTGATGGAGTCCGGCTACCCGGCCAAGCTGCTGGGCGACGTCGGCGCCTGAGCGGACGGCGGAGGCCCGGACCAGGGGAAGCCGCATGAAGATCGTGCTGATCACCGGCATGTCCGGGACCGGCAAGACCGCCGTGATCCGCGAGTTGGCGGCGCGGGGGCATGACACCCGTGACCTCGACACACCGGACTGGTCGGAATGGGTCGACGCCGCCCCCGGCGACACGCTTACGCCCGGCGAGGGCAAGGACTGGGTGTGGCGGGAGGATCGGCTGGACGCGTTGCTGGCCGCGCCGCGGCACCGGGCGTTGTTCCTCGGCGGCACCTCCGAGACCATGGGCCGGTTCCTGTCGCGGATCGACGTCGTGATCCTGCTCTCCGCCCCGGTCGAGACACTGCTGGAGCGGCTGGCGGCACGGACCGATGGCTACGGCCGGACCGCTGAGGAGCGGCGCAAGGTGACCGAGCTGGTGACCCTGATCGAGCCGCTGCTGCGCCAGTCGGCCGATCACGAGATCGACACGCGCCGGCCGGTCGCCGACACCGTCGATGAAATTCTCAGGCTGACATGAGGCCGAGGTAGAATCCGACTGCATACTCCATCGTGACGGCTCGGCTTCCGAGTCGCTTGCCGCCGATCCGGCACTGTGGTGCAGTATGGGGCATGAGGTTGGTACCTCGGCCCAGGAGCCATTGATGTCCGTCATCGACGGCAAGCTCGGTCGTCTGCAGCATTTCTACCGGTCGGGCCCCCTGCCCTGTCCCTACATACCCGGCCGTGTCGAGCGCAAGCTGTTCACCCGGCTGAACGGCGGCGACGCGCGGGCGCTGAACACCACCCTGTCGCAGGCCGGGTTCCGGCGCAGCCATGACATCGTCTACCGTCCGGTCTGCCCCGGCTGCCGCGCCTGTGTCCCGGTGCGCATCCCGGTGGCGCGCTTCGCCCCCGGCCGCAGCATGCGCCGGGCCTGGGCCGCCAATCTCGACCTGTCCCGGCGATCGGTGCTGCCCGTCGGCACCGACGAGCAGTTCGAGCTGTTCCTGCGCTACCAGCGCCACCGCCACGGCGACAGCGACATGGCGCGAATGTCGCGGGCCGATTACGGCAGCATGATCGAGGAAGGCAGCGGCAGCGCCGCGCTGATGGAGTTCCGCGACGCGACCGGCGCGCTGCGCGCGGCAGCGCTGGTCGATGTGCTGGAGGACGGGCTGTCGGCCGTCTACAGCTTCTACGACCCGGACGTGCCGCAGCGCGGACTGGGCACCTATGTGATCCTGGCCCTGGTCGAGGAGGCGCGCCGCACCGGCCTCGACCACGTCTATCTCGGCTACTGGATCGCACAGAGCCAGAAGATGGCCTACAAGGCGCGCTTCCAGCCGCTCGAAGCCCTCACCGACAGCGGCTGGACGACGCTCGACCAGGACGGCTGAGCCGGCGCCCTCTCCCGCGGCGCAGCACATTCACGCATCCCCGGCGCAAAGCACACGCACGGAGCCAATCGCCGGTTGGTCTCGCGCGCGAAAACTGATATTTCGCAACAGCGAATTGCACCGATCCAATCTGCTGCGCACGAAGATACAAGAAGCCGGGGGAGGTCTTATGGGAGCATTGCTGGGCGCCAGCCGCGTCATCGACGCCGTGAACGGCTGGGTGGGGCGGACCGTATCGTGGCTCGTCCTGGTCGCGATCCTGGTCAGCGCCGGCAACGCCATCCTGCGGAAAGCCTTCTCGCTCAGCTCCAACGCCTGGCTGGAGCTGCAATGGTATCTGTTCTCCGCCGTATTCCTGCTGGCAGCGGGCTACACGCTGCTGAAGGGCGAGCACGTCAAGGTCGACATCCTCTACGGCCGCTGGTCGCGCCGCACCCAGATCTGGATCGAGATCTTCGGCACCCTGTTCTTCCTGCTGCCCTTCTGCGTCGTCGCCATCCGGTACTCCTGGCCGATCGTGGTGGACAAATTCGCCAGCGGCGAGACATCGGGCAACGCCAATGGCCTGATCCGATGGCCGGTTTGGGCCCTGATCCCGGCCGGCTTCACCCTGCTCACGCTGCAGGGCCTGTCGGAGCTGATCAAGCGGATCGCCATCCTGTCGGACCACATCCCCGACATCGTCCAGACGCACGGCCACGAGGCCGATCCGCTCTGAGCCGGCCCACCAGCACCTGAAAGCCTGTCCGCATGTCGCAGTTCCTGATTGAGAACATGGCGCCGCTCATGTTCGCCGCGCTGGTGGTCGTGCTGCTGCTCGGCTACTCGGTCGCCTTCTCCCTGGCCGCTGTCGGCTTCGTGTTCTACCTGGTCGGCGTCGAGCTCGGCGTCCTGCAGTTCAACCTGCTCGGGGCGATTCCGGACCGGTTCTACCAGCAGATGGAGAACGAGACGCTGCTGGCGATCCCGTTCTTCACCTTCATGGGGCTCATCCTCGAACGCAGTGGCATGGCCGAGGACCTGCTGGACACGATCGGCCAGCTGTTCGGCCCGGTCCGCGGCGGCCTGGCCTATGCGGTGATCTTCGTCGGCGCCCTTCTCGCCGCCACCACCGGCGTGGTCGCCGCCTCGGTGATCTCGATGGGGCTGATCTCGCTGCCGATCATGCTGCGCTACGGCTATGACCGGTCGCTGGCGTCAGGCGTCATCGCCGCCTCCGGCACGCTGGCGCAGATCATCCCACCCAGCCTGGTGCTGATCATCATGGCCGACCAGCTCGGCAAGTCGGTCGGCGACATGTACAAGGGCGCGCTGCTGCCGGGCCTGATCCTGACCGGCCTCTACACCGGCTACATCCTGATCATGACGATTATCCGGCCGAACAGCGCGCCGGCGTTGCCGCTGGAGGCGCGGACGCTGCGAGGCCTGGCGCTGGCCGGCCGGGTGGTCACCTCGCTGATCCCACCCCTGGTGCTGATCTTCCTGGTGCTGGGCACGATCTTCCTCGGCATCGCCACGCCGACCGAAGGCGGCGCCATGGGCGCGGTCGGCTCGCTGATCCTGGCGGCGATCAACCGGCGCCTGAACTGGACGATGATCCGCCAGGCGCTGGACACCACCACCAAGCTGTCCGCCTTCGTGCTGTTCATCCTGCTCGGCGCCCGTGTGTTCTCGCTGACCTTCTACGGCGTCGGCGGCAATCTCTGGGTCGAACACCTGATGACCTCGGTGCCGGGCGGCGTCATCGGCTTCCTGATCGTCGCCAACCTTCTGGTCTTCGTGCTGGCCTTCTTCCTCGACTATTTCGAGCTGGCCTTCATCATCGTGCCGCTGCTGGGGGCCGCGGCCGCCGCCCTGGGCATCGACCTGATCTGGTTCGGCGTGCTGCTGGCGGTCAACATGCAGACCTCCTTCATGCACCCGCCCTTCGGCTTCTCGCTGTTCTACCTGCGCTCGGTGGCGCCGGCGCGGCCCTATCGCGACAAGGTCACCGGCCGCACCACCGCGCCGGTAACGACCGGGCAGATCTATATGGGAGCGATCCCCTTCGTGGTGATCCAGGTCCTGATGGTCGCGATCGTGATCACCTTCCCGGGGCTGGTGACCCACTACAAGTCGGGCCAGATCGAGGCCGATCCCGCCTCGATCAGCGTCGACGTGCCGATGCCGGGCGCTGATGGTACCAACCCGTTCGGGACCCCAGCCGCCCCCGATTTCGGCGCGCCGCCGGCACCGGATTTCGGTGCGCCGCCGGCACCGGGCGGTCAGCCCGCGCCGGCCCCGGCGCAGCCCGGCGACCCGCTGCCGCCGCCGGACTTCAAATAGCCAAAGCAAAAGGGCCGGTCCCGCCAAGGACCGGCCCTTCTTCATTCGACGACGGGGCTGTTATTTCCCGGCCGCCTGCTGGGCGTAGACGTAGCTGTCATAGGTGTATTCCGCCACGCGGAACCACTGATAGGCTTCGCCGCGGAATTTCTTCCAGGGCTCGTAGATCGCCTTCCAGTTGGCGTTCGAAGCCGACAGCTCGTCATAGAGCTTGAAGGATTCGACATAGGCCGCGTCCAGCACGTCGCGCGGCAGCGGGCGCAGTTGCACGCCCTTGCCGACCAGGCTGCGGATCGCCGCGATGTTCTTCACGTCGTACAGCGCCAGCATGTTGAAGTTGGCGATCTCGGTGGCCACGGCCAGCGCCTTCTTGTAGGCGTCCGGCAGCGCTTCGTACTTCTCCTTGTTGAACAGGAAATGCACGGTCGGGCCGCCTTCCCAGAAGGCCGGGTAGTAGTAGAATTTGGCGACCTGGTAGAAGCCGAGCTTCTCGTCGTCATAGGGGCCGACCCATTCGGTGGCGTCGATCGTGCCCCGCTCCAGCGCCGGGTAGATGTCGCCGCCGGCGATCTGCTGCGGCACCACGCCGATCCTCTCCACGACGCGGCCGGCCAGGCCGGCGATGCGCATCTTCAGGCCCTTGAGGTCGGCCAGCGACTTGACCTCGTTGCGGAACCAGCCGCCCATCTGGGTGCCGGTGTTGCCGCCGGGGAAGCCGACCACGCCGTAATTGGCGAAGAAGGTGTTCAGCAGGTCGTTGCCGCCGCCATGGTACAGCCAGGCGTTCTGCTGCCGGGCGTTGAGGCCGAACGGGATCGACGAGCCGATGGCGAAGGTCGGGTCCTTGCCGACATAGTAGTAGGCGACCGTGTGCGCCGCCTCGACCGTGCCGTTCTGCGCGGCGTCCAGCGCCTGCAGGCCGGGCACCAGCTCGCCCGAGGGGAAGACCTGGATCTGGAACTTGCCGTCGGTCAGGTCGGACAGCGTCTTCGACATCACTTCGGCGCCGCCATAGATGGTGTCGAGCGACTTCGGGAAGCTCGACGCCAGGCGCCATTTGACCTCGGGCTTGTCCTGCGCGATCGCCGGCGCCGCCAGCGGCACGGCCGCCAGGCCCACCCCCGCGGTCGCGATGAAATTCCGCCGCTTCATGTCTCGGACTCTCCCCCTGTTCGCATCGAGCGTGGTTCAGCTTGCCGCCACGGCGGATTCCCCTCCCGCGGCGCTGCTGCCATCTAATGAAAACCGGGGCCGGGACGCAACGGACGTTCTTCTCAAAGGGAAAAATCCGCTGATTCCGTCCCGGCCCTGGGCCGGATCGTCAGCCGCGGCGCTGGGCCAGGCCGTCGAACTTGGCCAGCAGCAGGCCGGCCAGGGCGCCCTTGAGGATCGCCGCCGGGATGAACGGCACCAAGCCGCCGGCGATTGCCGCCGCCGGGCCGAGCAGCACCGCCAGCCAGGCCACGCCGGTGACGAAGGGGATCACCGAGGCGACGGTGACGGCCGCGGCCATGCCGACCAGGCTGCGGGTCCAGCCACGCTCGACCGCCAGGCCCATCAGCGCGGCCGAGGCCACGAAGCCGACCAGATAGCCCGCAGTCGGGCCGGCGAGATAGGCCGGGCCGGCGGCCAGGCCGGCGAAGACCGGCAGGCCGGCGAAGCCCTCGGCGATGTAGGCCAGCATGGTCAGCCCGCCAAGGCGCCAGCCATAGGCGCCACCGATCAGCAGCACCACGCCGGACTGCAATGTCATCGGCACCGGATAGAACGGCACCTGGACCTTGGCCGACAGCGCCATCAGGGCCGAGCCCAGCACCACCAGCACGGCGGCGCGCAGCAGGCCGGACTGGCCGTCGGCGCGCCACAGCGAGAGCATCGGGGGAAGGGTGCGGGTGGTCATGGTTCGGCTCCTGTCGTCTGTCTCGGCGGCCTCGCTGCGGCCCCTCGCCTGTCACGCCCGGACCTGATCCGGGCATCCAGAGGCTTTCGACACCGTCTGGATTGCCGGGTCAAGCCCGGGCATGACAAAGAAGGGGGCAGATGGGACTGGTCACGTGAACTTGTTGTTCTGCGGGAAGCCGCGCGGCGGCAGGTTGCCGGTGCGGCCGCGGGTGGTGACCGGGATCTCCGGCTCGGTGCGGGTGCGGCCGCCGCCCATCTGCCAGACCAGCCCCTCCTCGCGCTTGAACACGGTCAGGTCGGACAGCGCGGCGGCCCGGGTCTGGGCGACCACGCCGGCTTCCGGCACAACGAAGCCGCGGCCATCGGTCGAGGCCAGCACCAGCTTGCGGCCCGGCACATGGGCCAGCAGGGCGACGATCTCGGCATCATTGGCGAGGTCGACCAGCATCCTGACCGGCTCGCCGAAGCCGCGGCCGCGCGGCAGCTTGTCGGCGCCGAGCGTGTAGAAGCGGCCGTCGCTGCCGAACAGCAGGATCTTGTCGGTGGTCTCGGCCTGCAGCACGAAGCCTGCGGAATCGCCGTCCTTGTACTTGATCTCCGCCGGATCGAGGCCGTGGCCGCGCAGGGCGCGGATCCAGCCCTTCTCCGACAGGAAGACGGTGATCGGTTCGCGCTCGATCTGCGGCTCCAGCGACACCACCACGGCCGAAGGCGGCTCGCCGATCTTGGTGCGCCGGCGGCCGAGCTCGGTGTCCTGGCCGAAGCGCTTCTTGATCAGCTTGATCTCGGTCGAGATCGCCTTCCAGCGCTTGCCCTCGTCGGCCAGCAGCGCCAGCAGGTCGTCGCGCTCGCCCGTCAGGCCGTCGAACTCGCGCCGGATCTCCATCTCCTCGAGCTTGCGCAAGGACCGCAGCCGCATGTCGAGGATGGCGTCGGCCTGCAGCTCGGTCAGGCTGAAGCGCGCCATCAGCCCCTGCTTCGGCTCGTCCTCCTCGCGGATGATCCGGATCACCTCGTCGAGGTCGAGGAAGACGATCAGGTAGCCGCCCAGGATCTCCAGCCGCCGCTCGATCTTGGCCAGCCGGTGGCGTGACCGCCGCTCCAGCACCTCGTGCCGGTGGTCGAGGAAGGCGCGGCAGACATCCTTCAGCCCCATGACCCGCGGGACGTTGGTGGCGTCCAGCACGTTCATGTTCAGGCTGAACCGCGTCTCCAGATCGGTCAGCCGAAACAGCTGCTCCATCAGCATGTCGGCTTCGACGTTGCGGCTCTTCGGCACCAGGATGATGCGGACATCCTCGGCCGATTCGTCGCGGACATCCTCCAGCGTCGACAGCTTCTTGGCGGTGACGATCTCGGCCAGCTTCTCGATCAGCCGCGACTTCTGCACCTGGTACGGGATCTCGGTGACCACGATCTGGTACAGGCCGAGCGGCTGCTTCTCGATCTCCCAGCGGGCGCGGATACGGAAGGCGCCGCGGCCGGTGGCGTAGGCCTCGCGGATCGCCGCGGCGGATTCGACCAGCTCGCCGCCGGTCGGGAAGTCCGGCCCGGCGACCACGGTCAGCAGGTCGTCGACCGTGGCCCCTGGCCGCTTGATCAGCATCTGCAGCGCGTCGCAGATCTCGCCGACATTGTGCGGCGGGATCGAGGTCGCCATGCCGACCGCGATGCCCTGGCTGCCGTTCGCCAGCAGGTTCGGGAAGGCGGCCGGCAGCACCACCGGCTCCCGTCCCTCGCCAT
>JAEKLZ010000407.1 GCA_019508225.1 Inquilinus limosus
GGTGTGCAACTATTGCGGCCGCCGCTTCGTCCGCAAGGCCAACCGCCACGGCCACTGACTCCGCCGAGGGCGTGATGACGCCCGAAACGGTCGAGGCATTCTGCCTGACCCTGCCCGGCGCGGCCCTGAGCGTGCAGTGGGGCGGCGCCCATGTGTTCAAGGTCGGCGGCAAGATCTTCGCCATCCTGGCCGGAATGTCGCGCGGCGCGCCCGAGGCCTGGTTCAAGGCGTCGGAATTCTCCTACATCCTCCTGGTCGAGCAGCCGGGCATCCGCCCGGCGCCCTATCTGGCCCGCGCCAAATGGGTGGCCGCGGCGCTGGATGCCCTGCCGGCGGACGACCTGCAGGCCTATCTGCGCGAGGCGCACCGCCTGGTCCTGGCCAAGCTGACCCGCGCGGCGCGGGCGGAGATCCTGGGCCCGGCGTGACGGATCGCGGGCTTCCGATCCGGCCGGCACTCCTGTAAGAGGCCGGGACCCGTCTCCGACCGCCCGAGGGGCCATGCCGCGCCAGCCGATCTTCAACGTCCCGCCGATCACGCTGTGGCTGAGCGGCGTGATGGTCGCGGTCTTCGCCGCGCTGCACCTGCTGCCGGAGGCGGTCTGGGCGCCGATCATCAACCGCATGGCCGTGGTCCCGGCCTATTTCGCCTATCTCGACCAGCTGCCGCCGCTCGACGCGCTGTCCGTGGTCGCCTCGCTGGTGTTCTATGCGCTCGTCCATTACGAGCCGATCCACCTGATCGCCAATCTCGGCTTCTTCCTGGCCTTCGGCAGCGTCTGCGAGCGCCATTTCGGCCCGCGGCGCTACACCGTGCTGCTGCTGGGCACCACCGTGGCCGCCGCGCTGGTCCAGGTCGCCGCAAGCTGGGGGGCGCAGACCACGCTGATCGGCGCGTCCGGCGCGGTGTCGGGCTGCATCGCCGCCTTCTGCCGGCTGGCCCTGGCCCGGCACGACCCGGCCGGGCGGCGCCTGGCCCTGAACCTGATCGGCTTCACCATCATCGCCAACGTCGTGTTCGCGGTGATGGGCGGAGGGTTCATGGGCGTGGACGCCCAGATCGCCTGGCAGGCCCATATCGGCGGCTTCCTGGCCGGTCTTCTCCTTGGTGCCCCCCGGCGGGCGTGACGCGGCGGCCACAGCCGTGCGGGGCGGTCACAATCCTGCAGACTCCACGTTGCAGCGCGAGGACGCCCCGCCTATATGCACGGTGAAGCAAGAGCCGCCTTCCCGGGCGGCATGGAATCATTGGGGGTCCCGGCGGTGCCTCACCGAGGGCCAGCCGCGACCTGCTGAAGGAATGAGGAAGAGATGAGCAAAGTCATCGGTATCGACCTCGGCACGACCAATTCCTGCGTCGCCATCATGGATGGGGCCCAGGGCCGGGTGATCGAGAACGCGGAGGGCGCGCGCACCACGCCGTCGATCGTCGCCTTCACCGAGTCGGGTGAGCGTCTGGTCGGCCAGGCGGCGAAGCGCCAGGCCGTGACCAACCCCGAGAACACCATCTTCGCGGTCAAGCGCCTGATCGGCCGTCGCTATGATGATCCGATGACGCAGAAGGACAAGGGCCTGGTCCCGTACCAGATCGTGTCCGGCGACAATGGCGACGCCTGGGTCGAGTCGCGCGGCCAGAAATATGCCCCGAGCCAGATCTCCGCCTTCACCCTGATGAAGATGAAGGAGACGGCCGAGAATTTCCTGGGCGAGAAGGTGACGCAGGCCGTCATCACCGTCCCGGCCTATTTCAACGACAGCCAGCGCCAGGCCACCAAGGATGCCGGCCGGATCGCCGGGCTCGAGGTGCTGCGCATCATCAACGAGCCGACGGCGGCTGCCCTGGCCTATGGCCTGGACAAGAAGGCGTCCGGCACGATCGCGGTCTACGACCTCGGCGGCGGCACCTTCGACATCTCGGTGCTGGAGATCGGCGACGGCGTGTTCGAGGTGAAGTCGACCAACGGCGACACCTTCCTGGGTGGTGAGGATTTCGACGCCAAGATCATCGACTACCTGGCCGAGGAGTTCAAAAAGGAGCAGGGCATCGACCTGCGCCGCGACAAGCTGGCCCTGCAGCGCCTGAAGGAAGCAGCCGAGAAGGCGAAGATCGAGCTGTCCTCCTCGGTCCAGACCGAGGTGAACCTGCCGTTCATCACCGCCGACGCGTCCGGCCCTAAGCACCTGAACATCAAGCTGACCCGGGCGAAGCTCGAGGCGCTGGTCGACGACCTGATCCAGCGCACGGTCGAGCCGTGCCGCGCGGCGCTGAAGGATGCGGGCCTGAAGGCCAGCGAGATCGACGAGGTGATCCTGGTCGGCGGCATGACCCGCATGCCCAAGGTCATCGAGACGGTGAAGCAGTTCTTCGGCAAGGAGCCGCATCGCGGCGTCAACCCGGATGAGGTCGTGGCCGTCGGTGCGGCGATCCAGGGCGGCGTGCTGAAAGGCGAGGTCAAGGACGTCCTGCTGCTCGACGTCACCCCGCTGTCGCTGGGAATCGAGACGCTGGGCGGCGTGTTCACCCGGCTGATCGAGCGCAACACCACGATCCCGACCAAGAAGAGCCAGACCTTCTCGACCGCCGAGGACAACCAGACCGCGGTGACCATCCGCGTGTTCCAGGGCGAGCGCGAGATGGCAGCCGACAACAAGATCCTCGGCCAGTTCGACCTGGTCGGCATCCCGCCGGCCCCGCGCGGCATGCCGCAGGTCGAGGTCACCTTCGACATCGACGCCAACGGCCTGGTCAATGTCAGCGCCAAGGACAAGGCGACCGGCAAGGAGCAGGCGATCCGCATCCAGGCCTCGGGCGGCCTGTCGGACGGCGACATCGACAAGATGGTCAAGGACGCCGAGGCCAACGCCGCCACCGACAAGAAGCGCCGCGAGGCGGTCGAGGCGCGGAACCACGGTGATGCGCTGGTCCATTCGACCGAGAAGCAGCTGGCCGAGTTCGGCGACAAGGTCGACGCGGCCGACAAGGCGGCGGTCGAGGCTGCGATCGCCGATCTGAAGTCGGTGCTGTCGAGCGACGACGCCGACCAGATCAAGGCCAAGACCGAGGCCCTGGCCCAGGCGGCGATGAAGATCGGTGAGGCCATGTACAAGGCCAGCCAGGAGTCTGGCGCGGCGCCTGAGGGCGGCGAGCAGGCTTCGGCGAAGCCGGAGGACGGCGTGGTCGACGCCGATTTCGAGGAAGTCGACGACGACAAGAAGAAGAAGTCGGCGTGACCGCGGTCGCATGACCACGACACACTGACAAGGGGCACACCGCCCCCGCGAGGGTCCGTGACGGGCCGCGCGGGGGCGGTTTTCATCCGGGCCGGGGCCGCCCAAGGCTCTCCCGGTTCGGCACGAGGATCGGCATGGCGAAGCAGGATTTTTACGATCTGTTGGGGGTCGCGCGCGGCGCCGGCGCGGATGAGATCAAGAAGGCCTATCGCAAGCTGGCGATGCAGTACCACCCGGACCGCAACCCGGGCGACAAGACCGCCGAGCACAAGTTCAAGGAAATCAGCGAGGCCTATGACGTCCTGAAGGACGAGCAGAAGCGCGCCGCCTATGACCGCTTCGGCCACGCCGCCTTCGACGGCAGCGCCGGGCCACGCGGCCCGGGCGGGGCCGACTTCTCGGGCGGCTTCGCCGACATCTTCGAGGAGATGTTCGGCGACTTCATGGGCGGCCGCCGCGGCGGCCAGCGCGCCCAGGCCGGGCGCGGCGCCGATGTCCGCTTCAACCTCGAGATCACGCTGGAGGAGGCGTTCGTCGGCAAGCAGGCCACGGTCAAGGTGCCGTCCTCGGTCGGCTGCGAGGTCTGCGACGGCTCGGGCGCCGAGCCCGGCAGCCAGCCGGTGACCTGCCCGACCTGCGGCGGCGCTGGCCGGGTCCGCGCCTCCCAGGGCTTCTTCACGGTCGAGCGCACCTGCCCCGGCTGCGGCGGCCAGGGCCGCGTGATCAAGAATCCGTGCCGGAACTGCAGCGGCTCCGGCCGCGTCCGCAAGGACAAGACGCTGAAAGTCGACATCCCGCCGGGGGTGGATGACGGCACCCGCATCCGCCTGTCGAATGAGGGCGAGAGCGGCACGCGCGGCGCCCCGCCGGGCGACCTGTACATCTTCCTGTCGGTGCGGCCGCACACGCTGTTCCAGCGCGACGGCGCCGACCTGTTCTGCAAGGCGCCGATCCCGATGACCATCGCGGCACTGGGCGGGCCGATCGAGATCCCGGCGATCGACGGCGGCCGCGCCAAGATCACGGTGCCGGCCGGCACCCAGTCCGGCGCCCGCTTCCGCCTGCGCGGCAAGGGCATGTCGGTGCTGCGCTCGGCCGGCCGCGGCGACATGTATGTCGAGCTGCAGGTCGAGACCCCGGTCAACCTCAGCAAGCGCCAGCGCGAGCTGCTCGAGGAGTTCGAGCGCGAGGGCGGCGGCGGCACCAGCCCCGAGAGCCAGGGCTTCTTCGCCAAGGTGAAGGAGTTCTTCAAGGAGTAGCGGCGCGGATCGCGCCACCCTCTCCCCAACTCTGTCATCGCCGGGCT
This sequence comes from Inquilinus limosus, assembly GCA_019508225.1. Lineage (GTDB taxonomy): Bacteria > Pseudomonadota > Alphaproteobacteria > DSM-16000 > Inquilinaceae > Inquilinus > Inquilinus limosus_D. The sequence continues at coordinate 4,538 of JAEKLZ010000407.1, forward strand.
TGACCCGGCGATCCAGGGGCCGCAAAGAGCCGAGGCATCCCCGCTGGATGTCCGGAGCATCGAAGGACCCTGCCGCATGACCGCCGGCGACACCCCCCGCCCCGACGTGGGCCCCGTCAGGATCGGCATCACCGGCGCCGCCGGCCGGATGGGCCGGATGCTGATCCAGGCGGTCCTGGACGCGACAGACGGCTCGGTGGTGCTGCACGGCGTGGTCGGCAACGAGGGCAGCGCCGCGATCGGCCAGGATGCCGGCCTGCTGGCCGGGCGCCCGGCCTGCGGCGTGATCGTCAGCGACGACCCGGTGCCGCTGTTCGCCACCGCCGATGCGGTGATCGACTTCACCCGGCCCGAAGCCTCGGTCCGCTTCGCCGCCCTGGCGGCGCAGGGCAAGGCCGTGCTGGTGACCGGCACCACCGGCTTCTCGGCCGAGCAGCTGGCGGCGCTGGGTCGGGCCGCGCGGCACACCCCCGTGATCCAGTCCTATAATATGAGCCTGGGCGTGAACCTGCTGGCGGCGCTGGTGCGCCAGGCGGCCCGCGCGCTCGATTCCGGTTGGGACATCGAGGTGGTCGAGATGCACCACCGCCACAAGATCGACGCCCCCTCCGGCACCGCCATCCTGCTGGGCCGCGCCGCCGCCGAAGGTCGCGATGTCGATTTCGACGCGGTGAAGGCGGTCGATCGCGACGGCAGGCGCGCGGAGGGCGCCATCGGCTTCGCCACGCTGCGCGGCGGCGATGTGGTCGGCGAGCATGCGGTGATCTTGGCCGGGGCCGGCGAGCGCATCGAGCTGGCGCACAGGGCGACCGACCGCGGCATCTTCGCCCGCGGCGCGATCAAGGCCGCCCTGTGGGGCCGCGGCCGCGCCCCCGGGCTCTATTCGATGAACGACGTGCTGGGATTGAACTGACGCCTTACACCGGCGGCCCGTAATATTGACCCGTCATGGCGAGCCCGCAGGGGCGTGGCCATCCAGTGGCACCGCCCCCTGATGGCCACGTCGCTTCGCTCCTCGCCATGACGAGGAAAGGGCGAGACGATCTCAATGGCCATCGATGTCAAACACAAATCGGCGGCCGGCGGTCGATCCAGGGCTGCGCCGCCTCCACCTGGGTTGCCAGGCGCAGCAGCGTCGCCTCGTCGCCGGCGCGGCCGGCCAGCTGCACCCCGACCGGCAGCCCGTCCGCCGTCCAGTGCATCGGCAGCGACATCGCCGGCAGGCCGGACAGGTTGAACGGGAACATGAACACCGCGTCCGACCACAGCGCGTTGTAGGCGTCGTAGTCGGTCATCGTCATGTCCCAGTGGCCGAGCGGCCGCGGCGGCTGGGTGAGGGCCGGGGTCA
>JAEKLZ010000408.1 GCA_019508225.1 Inquilinus limosus
CTTGTGGCGGACGCGCTGGGCGCGGCCGGATTCCGGATCGTCGGCCCGGTGTCGAGCCTGGCGGACGCGCTTGCGGCCGCAAGGTCCGAAGCGTTCGATGCGGCGCTGCTGGACATCCAGCTGGCCGGCGGCGAGGACGTCTATCCGGTGGCGGAGGTGCTGGCGGAGCGCGGCATCCCCTTCGCGTTCGTGTCCTCCCGCCCGAAGGACCAGATCGACTATCGCTTCATCGTGCGGCCCGTGCTGTCGAAGCCGTTCAGCACGGGCGACCTCCAGGCGCTGGCGGCCAGCCTGACCCGATGAGATCTCTCCGGCGCCGGCTGTCGGATTTACACATCCCGAGCGCTATCAAATTGCCTCTCCCGCTTGCGGGAGAGGTCGGGCTCGCGCAGCGAGACCGGGTGAGGCGGCTCGGTTTCGACACCAGGATCAGCGTTTCAGGACCGGGCGGATCATGCGCTCGCCCGCGGCAAAGCTGTGCTTTCGGTGAGGCCGCTATCCCCTCACCCGGACATCCTTCGGATGTCCGACCTCTCCCGCAAGCGGGAGAGGCAATCTGTTCGTAAGCCCGCGGATACCGTCCGTCGATGTGTAGATGCCCTAGCCCCTCCCGCAAGGGCCTGCCACCCGCCTGCACGTTGTGGCGATGCGGGAGACGGGACCCGCCATCATTTCATCGGCCGGGCCCGTCCGGCCGGCGACGGCTGTCACCAAACTGCAGTAGCTTCCGGGTACACGGGGGGTGAGCAGCAGGAGGCAGGCCTATGACTGAGCTGAAAGACACCGGGACCCGGAGCTGGCTCGAGATCGAGCTCGAGGACGACATCGACGAGGAGCTGGAGCAGGCGGTCGACGACGCCCGCGTCCCGCCCGAGCTGCGCGCGCTGCTCGCGAGCCGCCGGAAGAACTCCATCGACCGCCACGTCTATTTCAACGAGCTGCTGCGGCTGCAGAGCGAGCTGGTGAAGCTGCAGGACTGGGTGCAGCACAAGGGCCTCAAGATGGTGGTCCTGTTCGAGGGCCGCGACAGCGCCGGCAAGGGCGGCGCCATCAAGCGCATCACCCAGCGCGTCAATCCGCGCACCTGCCGGGTGGTGGCGCTGCCGGCCCCCTCCGACCGCGAGAAGACCCAGTGGTACTTCCAGCGCTACGTGCCGCATCTGCCGGCCGCCGGCGAGATCGTGCTGTTCGACCGCAGCTGGTACAACCGCGCCGGCGTCGAGCGCGTCATGGGCTTCGCCAGCGAGAGCCAGGTCGAGGACTTCTTCCGCGACGTGCCGGAGTTCGAGCGCATGCTGGTGCGCTCCGGCGTCATCCTGGTGAAGTACTGGTTCTCGATCACCGATGAGGAGCAGCAGCTGCGCTTCCTGATGCGCATCCACGACCCGATCAAGCAGTGGAAGCTGTCGCCCATGGACCTGCAGTCCCGCGTGCGCTGGGAGCAGTACACCAAGGCCAAGGAGGCCATGTTCGAGCGCACCAGCATTCCCGAGGCGCCGTGGCACATCGTCGAAGGGAACGACAAGAAGCGGGCGCGGCTGAACTGCATGTCGCACCTGCTGTCGGTGGTGCCCTATGAGGAGGTGCCGCATGAGGAGATCGCGCTGCCGGAGCGGGTGTTCGACCCGAACTACGAGCGCCGCACGCTGCCGGCCGAACTCTACGTGCCCCAGCGCTATTGAGGCCCCCGCTATTGTGGCCCGCTGCGGGCGCGGCGATCCCGCGCCCGCGGGCATGGCGCTTCCGGTTCGGGCTTGTGTATAGTGGCTTTCAAATCGAGCCCGATAAGGGGTTGATATTACAGTTTTGTTGCGATCGATGACGCTTCGGAGACGACCCTTGAGCATGTTGCAGAGCACCGCCGAGGCCATGGACGCCGAGGCGCCGGAGGCCGCCCGCACTCCCGCTTTGCCTGCGATTCCGGCGGATTCGCCCGACCGCTTCATCAACCGCGAGCTGTCCTGGCTGGCCTTCAACCAGCGTGTGCTGGAGGAGGCCTACAACACCCGCTATCCGCTGCTGGAGCGGCTGCGCTTCCTGTCGATCTCGGCCTCCAACCTGGACGAGTTCTACATGGTCCGCGTCGCCGGGCTGAAGGCGCAGGTGGCGCTCGGCGTCGTCTCGCCCAGCCAGGACGGGCTCAGCCCGGCGCAGCAGCTCGGCGAGATCACCGCCCGGGTGCAGGAGCTGATGCGCGACCAGCAGCATTGCTGGCGGGCCCTGAGCGAGGAGCTGCGCGCCGTCGGCATCGCCGTGGTCGGGCAGGACGAGCTGACCAAGACCGAGAAGGCGTGGCTGGAGGAGCGGTTCCTCAACGAGATGTTCCCGGTGCTGACGCCGCTGGCGATCGACCCGGCGCATCCCTTCCCCTTCATCCCCAATCTCGGCCTCTGCCTGGCGCTGACCCTGGTCAACACCGGGGAGGAGACGCAGGACGAGATGGACGCGATCGTGCCGCTGCCGCCGCAGCTCGACCGCTTCACCCGCCTGCCCGGGGCGCCGATCCGCTTCGTCCTGCTCGAGGACGTGGTCAAGCTGTTCCTCGACCGCCTCTTCCCCGGCTACACGCTGCACGCCAGCGGCGTGTTCCGGGTGATCCGCGACAGCGAGATGGAGATCGACGAGGAAGCCGAGGACCTGGTCAAGACCTTCGAGAGCGCGCTGAAGCGCCGCCGCAAGGGCATCGTCATCCGCCTCGCCGTCTCCGCAGACGTACCGGATTCGCTGCGCCGCTTCGTCTGCGAGAAGCTGAAGGTGAAGGATGACGACGTCTTCGCCATGGACCGGCTGCTCGGCCTCAGCGACACCAGGAAGCTGATCGTCGACGAGCGGCCGGAGCTGCTGTTCTCGCCCTACAACGCCCGGTTCCCGGAGCGGGTGCGCGATTTCGGCGGCGACAGCTTCGCCTCGATCCGGGCCAAGGACATCGTCGTCCACCACCCGTATGAGAGCTTCGACATCGTCGTGCAGTTCCTGCGCCAGGCGGCGCGCGACCCCGACGTCGTGGCGATCAAGCAGACGCTGTACCGCACCTCGAAGGATTCGCCGATCGTCCAGGCCCTGGTCGAGGCGGCGGAGGCCGGCAAGTCGGTCACCGCGATGGTCGAGCTGAAGGCCCGTTTCGACGAGGAGGCCAACATCCGCTGGGCCCGCGACCTGGAGCGGGCGGGCGCCCAGGTGGTGTACGGCATCATCCACCTGAAGACCCACGCCAAGATCTCGATGGTGGTGCGGCGCGAGCAGGGCGGCCTGCGCACCTACACCCATTTCGGGACCGGCAACTACCATCCGATCACCGCCAAGATCTACACCGACCTCAGCTTCTTCACCTGCGACCCGGGCCTCGGCCATGACGCGGCGGCGGTGTTCAACTACATGACCGGCTACGCCAGGCCGGCGAAGCTGGAGAAGCTGTCGATCGCGCCCCTGTTCCTGCGCAGCCGGATCATGGAGGCGATCGAGACCGAGATCGCCAACGCCAAGGCCGGCAAGCCGGCCCAGATCTGGGTCAAGCTGAACGCCCTGGTCGACGCCACCATCATCGACAAGCTGTACGAGGCCTCCCAGGCCGGGGTCGAGATCGACCTGGTGATCCGCGGCATCTGCTGCCTGCGGCCCGGCGTGCCCGGTCTGTCGGAGAACATCCGGGTGCATTCGATCGTCGGCCGGTTCCTGGAGCACGCCCGCATCCTGTGCTTCGGCAACGGCCAGAAGCTGCCGTCGCGCCAGGCCAAGGTGTACCTGTCGTCGGCCGACTGGATGCCGCGCAACCTCGACGGCCGGATCGAGAGCCTGGTGCCGCTCGAGAACGCCACCGTCCGCCAGCAGGTGATGGAGCAGATCATGCTGGCCAATCTGAAGGACGAGTCGAACACCTGGATGCTGGCCCCCGATGGCCGCTATCATCGGCACGACGCGCCGGAGGATGCCTTCAGCGCGCATATGTACTTCATGACCAACCCCAGCCTGTCCGGCCGGGGCAGCGCGTTGAAGGATGCCAAGCGGGCGCCGCGCCGCCTGGTCAAGCCCGCGGAATAAGGATCGAGGCTCGGTGTTCCGTATCGGACCGATCGTACCGTCCCGGCCGGGCCGGGTGGGCGTCATCGACATCGGCTCGAACTCGATCCGCCTGGTCGTCTATGACCGGGTGACCCGGTCGCCGGTGCCGGTGTTCAACGAGAAGGTGATGTGCGGGCTCGGCCGCGGCCTCGGCCAGGCCGGCCGCCTGTCGCCGGAAGGCGTGGTCCAGGCGCTCGACAACCTGTCGCGCTTCACCCGGCTGCTCGAAGGCATGGGCGTCGACCGGGTCGACGTGCTGGCCACCGCGGCGGTGCGCGAGGCCGAGGACGGCGCCGATTTCGTTGCCGAGGTCGAGCGCCGCTGCGGCCTGCCGGTCACCGTGATCAGCGGGGTGGAGGAGGCGCGGCTGTCCGCGCTCGGCGTGATCTCCGGCATCCGCGACGTCGACGGCGTGATGGGCGATCTCGGCGGCGGCTCGCTCGAGCTGGTCGGGCTCGACCGCGGCGAGATCGACGAGCAGGTGACCCTGCCGCTCGGCCCGTTCCGGCTGATGGACGAGACCGGCGCCCGCAAGGAGGCGCGCAGCGTCGTGCTCGACACGCTGGGCCAGCAGGACTGGCTGCCGGCCTATGCCGGCCGCAGCTTCTATCCGGTCGGCGGCGCCTGGCGCGCCATCGCCAAGCTGTTCATGGAGCGGGTGAACCATCCGCTGCACATCATCCACCAGTACACGGTGCCGACCGGCGCTCTGGCCGAGTTCGTCGGCCTGGTGGCGAAGCAGAGCAAGGGGGCGCTGTCCGGCGCCTCGATCTCGCGCCGCCGGGTCGAGATGCTGCCGATGGCGGCGCTGGTGCTGGAAGGCGTGCTGAAGACGCTGAAGCCGGCGCGGGTGGTGTTCTCCGCCCTCGGCCTGCGCGAGGGCCATCTCTACGACCTGCTGCCGCCGGAGGACCAGGCGCGCGACCCGCTGATCTTCGCCGCCGCCGAGCTGGCGCACCGGCTCGACCGCTTCGGCCATGCCGAGGTGGTGGCGGAATGGACCCGCTCGGTGTTCCCGGAGGAGACGGCGGACGATGCGCGGCTGCGCCAGGCGGCCAGCCTGCTCTCCGACATCGGCTGGTTCGAGCATCCCGACTACCGGGCCGAGCATGCCTGGCTGCGGGTGCTGCGCATGCCGGTGGCCGGGCTCGACCATGCCGAGCGCGTGTTCCTGGCCGCGGCCGTCTATGTCCGCTACGGCGGCACGCTGGGCGATGCGCTGACCGGGCCGGTGCTGGAGCTGCTGACCGAAGGGATGCGCGGCCGGGTGCTGCTGCTCGGCCAGGCCCTGCGCCTGGCCCAGACCCTGACCGGCGGCGCCACCTCGCTGCTCGAGCGCACCAGCCTCTCGGTCTCGGGCGAGGCGGTGGTGCTGACCCTTCCGGCCGACGAGGAGGCCCTGACCGGCCTCGCCGTCGACCGCCGGCTCGACGCCGTCGCCAAGGCCCTGGGCAAGCCCGGCCGCGTCGTGATCGAGGAAACGCGCCGGGCGGCGGGATAGGGCAATGCCCACCCCTGCAAATCCGTCATCCCCGCGAAAGCGGGGATCTCGTCGCGGCTATCTCGGTGAGAGATTCCCGCTTTCGCGGGAATGACGACAAAGGGGTGAGCAGGCCAGGCCCGCTCAAGCCTCCACCACCTCGAACGGCCGGTCATGGCTCAGTGTCGGCAGGGCCGCGCGGGCGGCGCGGACCTGGTCGAGGTCGAGATCGGCGATGACCAGCCCGACCTCGGTCCCGGCATCGGCCAGCACCTCGCCCCAGGGCGACACGATCAGCGAATGGCCCCAGGTGCGGCGTCGATCGCCCGGGCCCGCAACAGCACCTCCCAATGCGCGGCGCCGGTGGCGCAGGCGAAGGCCGACGGCACCGCCAGGATCTCCGCCCCCGCCTTGGTCAAGGCGCGGTGCAACTGCGGGAAGCGCAGGTCGTAGCAGATGGTCAGTCCCAGCCGGCCGCCGCCCGGCAGCCGCGCCACCACCCCGGTGCCGCCGGGCGCGAACTGCGCGCTCTCGCGATGCACCTCGCCATCCGGCAGGTCGGCGTCGTACAGGTGGATCTTGTCGTACCGCGCCAGCACCGCGCCGTCGGGGCCGAGCAGGTAGGAGCGGTTGGCGAAGCGTGCCCCCTCGGTGCGCACCACGGCGGAGCCGAGCAGCAGCGCCGTCCCGGTCTCCCGCGCCAATGCGCGATAGCCGGCCAGCGCCTCGTGCCGCTCCTCCGGCTGCGCCCGCTGCTGCAGCAGCATCGGGTCCTCGATGATCGCATCCGCCACCTCCGGCAGCGCGATCAGCATCGCCCCGCGGGCGGCGGCGTCACGGATCAGGGCGCCGGTGGCGGCCAGGTTGGGACCGACCTCCGGCCCGACATTGAGCTGGATGCAGGCGGCGCGGATCACGGTCACTTCGCCACCGAGACGTTCCAGTAGCGCGGCGCGTCGGCCGGCCACACCTTGAAACCCTGGATCCGCTTGGCCACGGCGTAGTCCGAGGCGTGCAGGTACAGGCTGGCGGCCGGCGCTTCCTCGGTGAACGGCCGGCCGATCCGGTCCAGCACCGCCTGCATCTGCGCCCGGTCGGTGGTGGCGTTGGCCTGGGCCAGCAGGTCGATGGCGCGCGGGTCCTTCCAGATCTTGCGCGGTTGCGGCCCGATGATCCGCTCCCACTGGCCCAGCGGGTCCAGCCGCGGCGAATAGGCGCAATCATACATTTCGGCGTAGCGCTTGTTCGCGGTCATGACGATGCGCTGGCGCGTGTAGCCGGCCTCGGCCAGCAGGGCCTTGGCGCGCTCCGGGTCATAGGGCAGGGCGTCGGTCTGGGCCTGCGAGTGGTAGGGGCTGAACTCCGGCACCGGCGTCGCCGAGAATTTGGAGCCGCCGAAGGTCACCGCCTCGGCAATCGCGGCGCGGTCCAGCGCCATCACGATCGCCTGCCGCACCCGCCTGTCCTGCAGGATCGGATCCTCGGAGTGCAGGATCAGCGCCTCCCAGCCCGGGGTGATGCTGGACTGGACTTCGAAAGCGGCGTTGTCCTGGATCTGGATCCGGTCCTGCGATTCCAAGGACGCCGTGTCCAGCGCGCCGGCCTGCAGCGCCGTCAGCTTCGCCGCCGAATCCGGCATGACGTTGAAGCGGACCTTGTCGACGAACACCTCCTTGCGGCCGACATAGCCGCTCATGGCATCGTCGCGCGGGGTGTAGCCGTCGAACCGGGTCAGCTCGATGTATTGCCCCGGCCGCCAGTCCGACAGGATGAAGGGGCCGGTGCCGACCGGCTTGTCCCAGCTGCCGTCCGGCTTGACCGAGGACGGATGCAGCACCGGCGTGCCGCCGCAATCCATCCGCGCCAGGTTGTACAGGAAGCCGGCGCTCGGCCGGTCCAGCACATAGACCACGGTGTCCGGGTCCGGCGCCGTCACGCTCTCGACCTTCAGCCCGTTGTCGCCGGTGTAGACGTCGCGGCAGCGCCATTTCGTGGCCGGGTCCATCAGCCGGTCCCAGGACCATTTCACCTCGGCCGAGGTCATGGTGGCGCCGTTCTGGAACTGCACGCCCTGGCGCAGATGGAAGGTGTAGGTCTTGCCGTCCGGCGACACATCCCAGCGGTCGGCCAGCATCGGCCCGACCTCCAGATCCTCGCGGAACCCGACCAGCCCCTCGACGATGTGCTGGTGCACGATGTCGGTGGCGCCGTCGCGGTCGACGCCGGGATTGGTGCTGCGGATATCGGCCGACAGCACCGTGCTGATGGTGCCGCCGCGCTGCGGCGTCTCGGCCGCGGCGGGGGAGGCCGCCAGGACCGCCGCCGTGGCCAGAAGCATGAGCCGGTTCATTCTGCCCCCTGTTTGTTCGTGGTTATGCGCTGAAGGCCGGTGCCCGGCCGGGGCCGAGCACGTCGTGGAAGAAGTCGCGCGCCCGCTCCGCCACCGCCGCGAAATCATGCGCGGCGCCCGGGATGATGTCGTGCCGCACCGCCAGGCCGTGCGCCTGCAGGTTGCGGCGCAGGCTGGTCAGTCGGGCGATGCGGTTGGCCCCGGCGCGGTTGGCGTCCGCCATCCAGTGCCGGCTGCCCGGGCGATGGGTGATCGACGCCGTCTCCAGATCGCTGTCGCCGATCGCCAGATGCACCGGCACGCGGCGCATCGCCTCAAGGTCCGGGGCGCGGCCGAACAGCCGCTCCATGTCCCGCGTGCCGACCCACCAGCCGCGTTTCGGGTCGATCAGCGTCACCGATCCCGGGGCGCCGATCGATACGGCGCGCAGCCGTTCCGGATGCAGCAGCAGGAAGCGGTGGGCGAAATGGGCGCCGCCGGAGAATCCCGCCAGGCAGAAGCGGTCGAAACCGAGGCCGATGCGGGCCTCGGCCTCCGCCACCATGGCCAGCAGCAGCCGGTCGTACCGGATGTCGCCCTCGGCCATGTATTTGTAGCCGTCCTCGTTGCCGTCGCCGAGCGGATCGGCCGGGAACAGCGGCGCCAGCACCACTGCGCCATGCCAGCGGGCGAAGTCGGCGAAGGCGTCGCGGCTCGATTCGACGCCGCGCAGGCTGCCATGCACCGACACCAGCAGCGGCACCCGCTCCGTCCCGCGCAGCCGCGGCGGGATGAACAGGCTATAGCTGAAGCGCGGATCGGCCCGGCAGGACAGCAGCGGCGTGGTGCCGCTGCGCCGCGGGCCCGTCGGCGCCGGCCGCGCAGCCGCCTCTCCGAGCGCCTGCCGGGTTGTCGGAGAGCCTGTTTCGAGGTCCGCTTTCGCCATGCCGCCATCCGCCATTTTTGCTTGCTCCAAAATTGGCGCCAATTTTAACGTGACGATAGACGTCAAAATCCCGGGCGGCAACCCGGCATGCTACAAGGCGTCAGACGCGGATGGGCGGGACACCGAGAGGCGATGAAGCGGCAGGGCATGGATCACGGGCGGGTCGGGACGCTGGTCGAGGCAATCCGCGACGACATCCTCTACGGCGTCTACCGGGCCGGGGAGTGGCTGAAGCAGATCGACCTGCAGGAGCGCTACGAGGCCAACCGCTTCGAGGTGCGGGAGGCGCTGGTCGAGCTGAAGAACCGCCGGCTGGTCGAGCACAAGGTCAACAGCGGCTTCCGGGTGGCGGCGCCGGACCCGGAGGAGCTGCTGCATCTGAAGGCGGTGCGGACGATCCTGGAGACCGGCGCGGCCGAGCCGGTGGCCGAGCGGGCGACCGAAGCCGACCTGGCGGAGCTCGACGACATCGCCCGGCGCTTCGAGGCGGCGATCGAGACCGCCGATCCGCCGACCCGGACCGAGCTGAACTATGCCTTCCACCGCCGGTTCTACGACATCGCCGGCAACCCGGTGCTGGCCGGGCTGATCCACGAGATGCGCGAACGCGGCCAGTCCGGCACCACCGGCCGCTGGTTCACGCTCGCCGGGCTGCGGCTGAGCGCGCAGGAGCATCACGCCATGGTTGCGGCCATCCGTGCCCGCGACCCGGCGGCGCTGCGCGCGCTGATCGACCGGCACATCAACCGGCGGTGAGATCGCCCACAGGATTGAGACCTGCCCCTGGAAGGCCCATGAGGCAAAGGTCGAGGTGTCGCGGGGTTTCTCGGCGAGCGGATCAGCCGATGCGTTCGAAGGTGTCCAGGCTGGTGCCGAAGGCGCGCCAGGCGCTGACCTTCCTGATCGCTGCCGGGGCGCCTTCCTCGGCCGCGCTCAGGGCCTGGTCGGCGACGGTGTGCCAGAGGGTCTCGAGCCTGCCGTCCCTGAGCAGCCCCGTGTAGCTGACCGCCGCCGCTCCGGCCGTGCCGTTGCCGGCGGCCGTGAAGCCGATGACGTCGCCATGGGCCGCGCCATGGATCGGCACCTCCTGCCCGAAGAAGCTGCTGTCTTCGAGGGCGGTGCGGAACACGCCGCGGATGATGCCGTCGCCGTCGTCCTCGATCACGACGATCGAGCCGTACTGGTTGCGCCACGTGCCCTTCCACGATGCCATGTCGCTACCTCCTCACCCTGATCCCTGGTGAATGGGCTGCCCCCGCATCCGGGTTCCTCGTGCCGCGGCGGCCGCGGAGCGCAAACCCAAAGCCCTGCCGATGCCGGGCCGGACGGAACCGATGGCCGGCGGTTCCGATTGGCCACGCAGTCCCTTGAAGGAGCAGGACCATGAAGGCAGTGGTGTTTCACGGCATCGGCGACATCCGCCTGGACGATGTCCCCGAGCCCCGGATCGAGGAGCCGACCGACGCGATCGTGCGCCTGACCGCCTCGGCCATCTGCGGCACCGACCTCCATTTCGTGCGCGGCACCGTCTCCGGCATGAAACCGGGGACGATCCTCGGGCATGAGGGCGTCGGCGTGGTCGAGGCGCTCGGATCCCTGGTGCGCAACATCGAGGTCGAGGACCGGGTGATCATCCCGTCAACCGTGGCCTGCGGCAGCTGCGCCTATTGCCGCGCGGGCTACTACGCGCAGTGCGACGTCGCCAATCCCGGCGGCAACCGCGCCGGCACCGCCTTCTTCGGCGGGCCGGAGGCGAACGGCGCCATTCCGGGCCTGCAGGCCGAGAAGGCACGGATTCCCTTCGCCCATGTCGGGCTGGTGAAGATCCCGGACGACGTCAGCGACGACCAGGCGATCCTGATGTCGGATATCTTTCCGACCGGCTGGTTCGGCGCCGAGCTGGCGGAGGTGACGGACGGCGACACGGTGGCGGTGTTCGGCTGCGGCCCGGTCGGCCAATTCGCGATCGCCAGCGCCAAGCTGATGGGCGCGGGCCGCGTCTTCGCTGTCGACCGGCATGAGGATCGCCTGGCGATGGCCCGGCGCCAAGGCGCCGAGACGATCAACTTCGAGCGCGAGGATCCGGTTCAGACCATCCTCGACCTGACCCGCAACATCGGCGTCGATCGCGTCATCGATGCGGTGGGGGTGGATGCCGTCCATGCCCATCACGGACCGGCGGCCCGGCAGGCGGAGGAAAAGAAGCAGGCCTTCGAGAAGGAGGTCGAGACCGTCGCGCCCGATGCGGATCCGAAGGACGGCCAGTGGCGGCCGGGCGACGCGCCGAGCCAGGCGCTGGCCTGGGCGGTGACGGCGCTGGCGAAGGCGGGCACGCTGGGCATCATCGGCGTCTATCCGCCGGCGGCGGAGCAATTCCCGATCGGCGAGGCGATGAACAAGAACCTCACCATCAAGATGGGCAACTGCAACCACCGCAAATACATCCCGCATCTGATCGAGCTGACCCGCGCGGGCGTTATCGACCCCGCGGCGATGCTGACCCGGGTCGAGCCGATCGGAAATGCGATCGAGGCTTTCGAGATCTTCGACCGGCGCGAGCCCGGCTGGCTCAAGGTGGAACTGAAGCCCCAGGCCTGACCGGTCCGGCGCCGGCCCGGCCGGCGCCGCTTTCCTCACCAGGATCCGGTCTCGATCACCTGGCCGGCGAGGCGGCCGGACCCGCGGATGGCATCGAGACGGGCCTCGGCGTCGGCCTCGTCATAGGCCCAGATCGTCGCGGTCCAGACGCGCTCTCCGCCGGCCTGCGTCGATAGATGCGGGTACTCGACGGTGAAGCGGAACATCGGCCGTCCCCACTGGTCGCAGGAGACATGCTCGGGCTCGGGGCGCTGACGATCGGGAAGACGGACGACGGTCATGATGCTGCGATCCATCGGATGTGGGGTCTTCCTCCTGAATGCCGGGGCGCCTGTCGCGGTTCCAGTCAATTCGGTAGATCGAGCAGTTGTCTATTTAATTAGATCTCAGATAATCATTTGTTAGACAAGGATAGTACCTATCATTTGCTAATACATTAAATAACGGAACGAAGCTTTCGTCGTGAGGTTTGTTCTCATGTCCAGTGAATATTGCCGCTCCGAATCGTTTCGTCTGCCGAGATGACGGGCGGCCTCCAGCCTTGAAGGAAAGGTCTCATGCCGGATCAAGATCGTGCAACGGGCCGCGCCGAATTCACCACGGTTGTCGCCCCGGTCTAACAAGTTTCATCTCTGGCAGCCCGGCACCAACATCGCCGGCTGGCTCTGCGTCGTCATGAAGCGCGTGTTCCTGTCGCAATGCGAGCGCCGGGGGCGGCTGGTCGCCGTGCCCGCCGAGGATTTCGACGGACCGCAGCCGCCGAGCCAGGATGACGTGCTCGACCTCGTCCGGCTTGGCAAGGCGATCGACGGCCTGCAGCAGCGTCACCGTGAGCTGGTGGAAGCGGTCGCGATCAATGGCGATTCCTATGAGGAGGCGGCCCATGCCTTCCGCATCCCCATCGGCACCGTCCGCTCCCGCCTCGGCCGCGCCCGCGACTATCTCCGCCACGAGACCGGCATCGGCTGGTAGGCCCGCGCCGTCCGGCCTCAGCGAGGTTCCGGCGCAAGCTTCCCGAAAATTCGCGACGGCCGGACGACGATCGGAACCGGCTTTCCGATGAAGCTGTTGGCCCTCCAGGAACAAAGGTTCGGCGGGCCGCTCCGGCCCGCCTCTCCCGATCAGACCCGCGCCGCAACGCAGGGGAGTCGAAAGCGTGAGCTCGAAACCCATTCGCCTGGGGATCGTGGGCGTCGGCAACTGTGCCTCGTCCCTGGTCCAGGGGTTGACCTATTATCGCGATACGCCCGGCGGCAACGAGCCGCCGCCCGGCCTGATGAACATCGAACTTGGCGGCTATCATGTCGGCGACATCGAGGTCGCCTCGGCCTTCGATGTCGCGGCCGCCAAGGTCGGGCGGGACGTGGCCGAGGCGATCGCCGCGCCACCGAACAACACCCATCGCTTCGCCGATGTCGCGGCGACCGGAGTGCGGGTCGAGCGCGGCAACACGCTCGACGGTCTCGGCAAGTACCTGCGCGACCGGATCGAGGAATCCGATGAGCCGGTGGCCGACGTCACCGGCATCCTGAAGCGGACCGGGACCGACGTCCTCGTCTCCTATCTTCCGGTAGGATCGCAGCGCGCCGCCGAATGGTATGCCGAGCGGGCGCTGGAGGCGGGCTGCGCCTTCGTCAACTGCATGCCGGTCTTCATCGCCTCGCGCCCGGAATGGCGGCGGCGCTTCGAGGCGCGGGGGCTGCCGATCATCGGCGACGACATCAAGAGCCAGGTCGGCGCCACCATCATCCACCGCGTGCTGACCAATCTGTTTCGCGAGCGCGGCGTGCGGCTCGACCGCACCTATCAGCTCAATTTCGGCGGCAACACCGATTTCGAGAACATGCTCGAACGCGAGCGGCTGGAATCGAAGAAGATCTCCAAGACCCAGTCGGTGATGAGCCAGCTCGACATCCCGCTTTCCGCCGAGAACGTCCATGTCGGCCCCAGCGACTACGTGCCGTGGCTCAGCGACCGGAAATGGGCCTATATCCGGCTCGAGGGCACGACCTTCGGCGGCGTGCCGCTCAATGCCGAAATCAAGCTCGAGGTCTGGGAT
>JAEKLZ010000409.1 GCA_019508225.1 Inquilinus limosus
GCGTCGCCCTGGCCGCCGCGGATTTCGTGCTGTAGCGCCTAGCTCAGCTTCCGCAGCAGCTCGACCAGCGTCGCCTGCTCGGCCTCGCTCAGTGGCGCCAGCGTCTCCTCGGTGATGCGGTGGGCCAGCGGCAGGATGCGCTCGGCCAGGGCCTGGCCGGCGGGGCTCAGCGCCACCTCCAGCCGGCGGCCATCCTCCGGGTCCGGGCGGGTCTCGATCAGGCCACGCTTGCCCAGCCGGTCGAACGCTTCCTTCTCTGCATGCTCCGTGGTTCGGGTCATGGTGAGTTCCTTCGCAATATGCGCCTTCAGTATAGGCCTGGATGCGTAGGACTAAGCCAGGCACACCGGGCGGCGGCACGACCGTGGTCATGGCAAAGCTACAGCACGAAATCAGTCTCGGTCGGCGGGACATCATGAATCTTTTCCGGGTGCCTGGCGGCAGACCGGCGGCGTCATGTGTTCGGATGACGCGGCGGACGGCCGTGCCGGATAAGATAGCCCCTCCAGGGCCACGTAACGGCGGCATCAGGCGGAGGGTCCCATGGCGGTCATCAACGGCGACGATAGCGCAAACTCCCTGAACGGCACCGATGCGCCGGACTTCATCTATGGCTACGGCGGCAACGACACGCTGACCGCAGTGGGCAGCGCCGACAATCTCTATGGCGGGGCCGGGGACGATGTGCTGGTCAGCGGCACCATTCTCAACTGGCTTTACGGTGGCGACGGCATCGACACCGTCGACTACAGCCATGCCTCGCATGATCTCGGCGGTGTGGTGGCGACGATCGGCGGCGGTGGCGGCCACGGACCGGCCGAGGGCGACAGCATCTCCTCCGACATCGAGAACATCACCGGAACGGTATTCGATGATCTGATGTTCGGATCCTCCGCCGACAACGTCCTGAGGGGTGGCCCCAATTCGCAGAACGACGGTGCCGACGAGCTCCACGGGGAGGACGGGAACGACCAGCTCTTCGGTGACGGAGCGAATGACTGGCTCTATGGCGAAGCCGGCGCCGACATCCTCTACGGCGGCGTTGGCGAAGACGCGGTGCGCGGCGGCGACGGCAACGACTATCTGGAGGGGGGAGGCGGGGCCGATTTCCTGGTCGGCGGAGCCGGCAGCGACACCGCGTCCTATTTGCTCAGCCCTGCCGGCGTGGTCGTGGCGATCGGCGGCTATGGCAGCGGCGGAGAGGCTGAGGGGGATCTGGTCGGACCGGATGTGGAGAACATCCTCGGTTCGATCCGGGCCGATGTGCTGACCGGCTCGGACGCCGACAACACGATTTTCGGTGAGTCACCGTTCGCCTTGGCCGGCGGCGACGATGTCCTGTCCGGCCTTGGCGGCAACGACGCGCTCCACGGCTGCCTGGGAAACGATATCCTCCGCGGCGGGACCGGCGCCGACACGCTCTACGGTGACGATGGCATCGACACCGCCAGCTACTTCACCAGCGGCACCGGGGTGGTGGTCAATCTGGCCACGGGCACCGGCCGGGGTGGCGAGGCGCAGGGCGACACCCTGACCGACATCGAGGTCGTTTCCGGCAGCCAGGGCAATGACAGCATCGTTGGCGATACCGGTGCCAACACGCTGCAGGGCTGGGGCGGAAACGACGTGCTGGTCGGGGCAGGGGGCGCCGATATCCTCACCGGCGGTGCCGGGGCGGACCGCTTCGTCTATGGCAGCGCGGCGCAGAGCATGGTCGGCGTCAATGCTGACCGGATCACCGATTTCAGCCATGCCCAGGGTGACCGGATCGACCTGGCGGCGATCGATGCCAGGACCACCGTCGCCGGCGACCAGGCCTTCAGCTTCATCGGCACCGGCCTCTACACGGGTGCGGCCGGCCAGTTGCGCTACGCGGTCGACGGCGGCGTCACCACCGTCGCCGGCGACCTCAACGGCGACAAGGTCTCGGATTTCCACATCACGCTGGCCGGCAGCGTCGCCCTGGCCGCCGCGGATTTCGTGCTGTAGCGCCTAGCTCAGCTTGCGCAGCAATTCGACCAGCGTCGCCTGTTCCGCCTCGCTCAGCGGCGCCAGCGTCTCCTCGGTGATGCGGTGGGCCAGCGGCAGGATGCGCTCGGCCAGGGCCTGGCCGGCGGGGCTCAGGGCGACCTCCAGCCGGCGGCCATCCTCCGGGTCCGGGCGGGTGTCGATCAGGCCGCGCTTGCCCAGCCGGTCGACCACGCCCTTGATCGTTGCCGCGTCCATGGCGGTGCGGCGGCCGAGGCGGTTCTGCGAGCAGGGGCCGCGCTCCACCAGCTTGGCCAGCACCGCCCATTGCGTCGCCGTCAGGTCCTGCTCGCCGATGCCGGCGGCGAAGATCGCGGCGTGGCGCTGGCTGACCTGGCGCAGGATGAAGCCGATCTGGTCGTCGAGGATGTAGGCGTGGTGCCCGCGCGCGGCAGAGGCGTTGGTGGTCATGGCGGCTTCCTATCACACCGCGAGATAGGCGTCGCGGATCTCCGGCTGCGCCTCCAACTCGGCCATGGTGCCGCCGAAGCGGATGCGGCCGGTCTCGATGATGTAGGCGCGGTCGCTGATCAGCCGGGCGAAATGCAGGTTCTGCTCGGACAGGAGCACGCTCAGGCCTTCGCGCTTCATCGCCAGGATGGCGTCGGCCATCTGCTCGACGATCTTCGGCGCCAAGCCTTCCGACGGCTCGTCCAGCAGCACCAGGGAAGGGTTGCCCATCAGGGTGCGGGCGATGGTCAGCATCTGCTGCTCGCCGCCGCTCATCCGCCCGCCGGGGCGCCGGCGCATCTCCGCCAAATTGGGGAACAGGGCGTACAGCCGCTCCGGCGTCCAGCTCGGCGCGCCCGGCCGCGGCGGCTGCAGGCCAACCGCCAGGTTCTCCTCCACCGTCAGGTCGGTGAAGATCCGCCGGTCCTCCGGCACATAGCCGAGGCCGGCGCGGGCGATCTCATGCGTCGGTTTCGTGGCGATGTCCGCGCCGCGGAACAGGATCTTCCCCTCGCGCCGCGGCACCAGCCCGACCAGCGAGCGGAAGGTGGTCGACTTGCCGGCGCCGTTGCGGCCGAGGAAGGCGACCACCTCGCCTGCGCCGACCTCGAAGCCGACATCGAACAGGATGTGGGCCGGGCCATAATGGGCATTGAGGCCGGAGACCGAGAGCGTCATGCGGGCACTCCCTCGCGATGCTTGGCGTCGTAGAGCAGGCCGTCGCCGAGATAGACAGCGCGCACCTGCGGGTCGCGGCGCACCGCCTCGGGCGAGCCCTCGGCGATCAGCGTGCCGCGGTTCAGCACCATGACCCGGTCGGCATGCTCGAACACCACATCCATGTCGTGCTCGGTGAACAGCACGCCGATCTGGCGCCGCCGCGCCACCTCCGCGGTCAGGCGCATCAGCGCCACCCGCTCCCGCGGCGCCATGCCGGCGGTCGGCTCGTCCATCAGCAGCAGCTTCGGCGCATTGGCCAGGGCGATCGCCAGCTCCAGCCGCTTGACGTCGCCATAGGCCAGCTCGCCGCAGGCCCGCTCCGCCGCGTCGCCGAGGCCGACGAGACCGAGCAGCGCGTCGGCCTCGTCGCGATAGGCGCGGCCGGCGAAGCTAAAGCCGAACCGGCGGTGATGCGACAGCAATGCCGTCTGCACGTTCTCGCGCACGGTCATCGAGGCGAAGGTGGCGGCGATCTGGAAGGTGCGGCCGACGCCCAGGCGCCAGACCCGGCGCGGCGCCAGGCCGGTGATGTCGCGCCCCTCCAGCATCACGCGCCCGGCATCGGGGCGGATCTGGCCGTTCAGCATGTTGAAGCAGGTGCTCTTGCCGGCGCCGTTCGGGCCGATCAATGCGAGGATCCCGCCGGCCTCGAGCGTGAAGTCGACGCCACGCACCGCCTGCACGCCGGCATAGGATTTGGCCAGGGCCTCGACCTGCAGCAGCGGCGCGCTCATTCCGCGGCCTCCGCGGGCGCGGCGCCGGCCGAGACCGAAGCCGGGGGCTTTGGCTTTCGTCGGCGGCCGCGCAGCTCCTCGACAAAGCCGACCAAGCCCTTGGGGAAGGCCACCACCAGCAGCACGATGATGCCGCCCAGCACCAGCTTCGACAGATCGGTCTGGCTGACCAGCCAGATCGCCAGCGCCTTGTAGACGATGGCGCCGACCACCGCGCCGGAGACGGTCTCGATGCCGCCCAGCAGCACCATCACCAGCCCGTCGATCGACAGCGGGATGCCGAGATTGTCCGGGAAGACGCTGCCCTTGAGGAACGCGAACAGCGCCCCGGCCAGCCCGGCCATGGTGCCGGCGACCAGGAAGGCGACCCATTGCACCTTGGCCCGGCCGATGCCGATCGCCTCCGCCCGCTGGGTCGAATCCCGCACCCCGCGCAGGGCGTAGCCGAAGGGCGAGAAGGTCAGCACCCGCAGCAGGCCGATGCCGGCGGCGGCCACCGCCAGCGCCAGCCAGTAGAAGCCAGCCGGGTTCGACGCCCAGGAGGACGGCCAGATCCCCAGCATGCCGTTGTCGCCACCGGTGACCTCGACCCATTGCGTCGCCACCGACCAGGCGATCTGGGCGAAGGCCAGGGTCAGCATGGCGAAGTAGACGCCGGACAGGCGGACGCAGAAGGCGCCGAACAGCGCCGCGCCGAGCAGGCCGAACAAGGGGCCGGCCAGCAGCGCCGCCTCCATCGGCAGGCCCAGCGCCTTGACCGCGAAGGCGGCGCCATAGGTGCCGAGGCCGAAATAGGCGGCATGGCCGAAGGAGGCGAGGCCGCCGGTGGTCATCAGGAACTGCAGGCTGGCGGCGAACAGGGCGAAGACCGCGATCTCGGACGCCACCGCCAGGGCATAGCCGCCGGCCACCGTCGGCAGCAGCGCCGCGGCCATGAGCGCGGCCAGCAGGGCGATGCGCTCGCCCGGGGCGAACGGGCGCCAGGGCCGGATGGCGATGCCGATGGTCGGCCGGGCTGCCGCCTCCGGCTTGCCCAGCAGGCCCCAGGGCCGCACCACCAGCACGCAGGCCATCACAAGGAACACCAGCACCAGCGAGATGGTGGGGAAGACCAGGATGCCGAAGGCGTTCAGCTCCGACACCAGCACCGCGGCGATGAAGGCGCCGGGCACGCTGCCCAGCCCGCCGATCACCACCACGACGAAGACCTCGACGATGATGCGCAGGTCCATGCTATGGGTGACCGCGTCGCGCGGGATCTGCAGCGCCCCGCCCAGGCCGGCCAGGAAC
The DNA here is from genome assembly GCA_019508225.1 of Inquilinus limosus. GTDB lineage: Bacteria > Pseudomonadota > Alphaproteobacteria > DSM-16000 > Inquilinaceae > Inquilinus > Inquilinus limosus_D. Next base: position 5,223 of record JAEKLZ010000409.1, read on the forward strand.
ACGCCGAGCGCGAAGACGCTGGTGAACAGCCATTTCTGGTTCACACCCAGCGCCGCGATCATGTCGCGGTCCTGCGTCGCCGCCCGCACCAGCACGCCCCAGCGGGTGCGCCGGAACAAGAGCCACAGCAGGCCGAGCACGACAGGGCCGAGCACGATCAGGAACAGGTCGTACAGCGGCAGCCTCTGGCCCAGGATCTCGACCGCGCCGCGGAAGCCCGGCGCGCGGCGGCCGACCAGATCCTCCGGCCCCCAGATCAGCACCACCAGGTCCGCGACCATCAGGGTGACGCCGAAGGTGGCCAACAGCTGGAACAGCTCCGGCGCCCGGTAGATCCGGCGCAGCAGCATGATCTCCAGCAGGGCGCCGAGTGCCGCCACGATCAGGGCGGCGAGGATGAGGCCGCCCCAGAAGCCGAGGGCGCCGGAGAAGCGCTCGGTCAGGGTGTAGGCCAGATACGCGCCCAGCATGTAGAAGGCGCCATGCGCGAAGTTCACGATCCGCGTCACACCGAAGATGATCGACAGGCCCGACGCCACCAGGAACAGCGAGGCGGCGCTGGCGAGTCCGGTCAGGAACTGGGCGACGAGGAAATCCACCAAGCCTCTCCCGTTATTTATTCCAGTCCCC
>JAEKLZ010000410.1 GCA_019508225.1 Inquilinus limosus
GCGAAGCTGCGCGGGGCCATGCCGACCGACAGCGCCAGGGCCTCGACCGTGAGGTCGGCGCCGAGATTGTCCATGATCCAGCCCGGCAGCTCGGCCAGGCGGGAGTCCACCGCGCCGAGCCGGGTCTGCGCCGCGAGCGCGCCGCTGAACTGCGCTTGGCCACCGGAGCGGCGCAGAAATACCACCAGCTCTTTTGCCACGGCTAGGCTGATGCGGCGGCCGTGGTCATCCTCGACCAGCGCCAAGGCGAGGTCGATCCCGGCAGACATCCCAGCCGAGGTCCAGACCGGGCCATCGCGCAGATAGATCGGGTCGAGCTCCACCGTCACCTTCGGGTAGCGCGCCCGCAGCTCCGCCACTTCGCACCAATGGGTCACCGCCCGGCGGCCATCGAGCAGCCCGGCGGCAGCCAGCAGGAAGGCGCCGTTGCAGATGCTGCAGACGCGCCGCGCCGTCCGCGCCGCCTGCCCGATCCAGCCGATCAGCGGCGCATCGGCGGTGAAGGACGCCGCCCCGTCACCGCCGACCACGATCAGCGTGTCCAGCCCCGCCGGGTCGAACGCGGCGAGCGGCCGGGTGTCGACGGCGATGCCGGCGCTGGTGCGAACCAGCCCGCCGGCCTCGGACAGGACCTGCAGGTCGTAGCCGCCGCCGAGCAGGTGATTGGCGCTGCCGAACACCTCGGCCGGACCGTTCAGGTTCAGCCCGAGGGCCCGGTCGAACAGGACGAAGGCAATGCGGCGGTCGGTCATGGCCAGCGCCCTGGCAGAAAAGGAGGGGTCTCTGTCATACCTGACAGGCCGCGGGCTGGCTAGGGTCGCGCCGTCATGCCCCCATCGAGGCCGCCATGGACACCGCCACCCGAGCCGCACGGCAGGCGCCGCCCGCGCTGCCGTCGATCCTGACACTGACGCTGTGCGCCTTCGCCCTGACCACCGCCGAATTCGTCATCGCCGGACTGCTGCCGGAGGTGGCGGCCGGGCTGTCGGTCTCGACCTCCGCGGCCGGCCATCTGGTCACCGCCTATGCGCTGGGCATGGCGGCAGGCGGGCCGGTGCTGACGCTGCTGACCGCCGGGCTGCCGCGCAAGCCCCTGGCAACGGCGCTGCTGGCCATTTTCATCGCCGGCAACCTCGCCGCCGCGGCCGCGCCGGGCTACGCCGTGCTGCTGGCCGGGCGGGCGGTCAGCGGATCGGTCGTCGCCACCTTCTTCGCCATGGCCGTGGTCACCGCAGCGTCGCTGGCGCCGGCGGGCCGGCAGGCCTCGGCCGTGGCCAAGGTCGCGCTCGGCTTCAATCTCGCGATGATCCTGGGCGCGCCGATCGGCACCGCCCTGGGCCAGCAGTTCGGATGGCGAGCCACCTTCCTGGCCATCGCCGGCCTCGCCGCCATCGCCCTGGTGCTGCTGGTTCGCCTGGTTCCGATGCACGGTGCCGCGGCGGGATCGGTCGCGGCCGAGCTGCGCGTGCTCCGCAGCCGCGATCTGCAGCTGGCCCTCGCCCTTACGGCCCTCGGCAATGCCGGCGTGCTGATGGTGTTCACTTATCTGGCGCCTCTCCTGACTCAGGTCGCCGGGTTCGCGGCCGCCGCCGTTCCGGTGCTGCTGCTGGCCTACGGGCTGGGCGCAACACTGGGCAACCTGGCGGGCGGATGGCTCTCGGACCGCGCCCTGCTGCCGTCGCTGATCGGGCTGCTCGCGGCACTGGCCGCGGTGCTGGCCCTGGGCATAGTGGCGGGCGGCGAACGGATCCCGGCCGCGGCCCTGATGGTCGCGACCGGCGCCCTGGCCTTCGCCGTCATCCCGGGGATGCAGACCCGCGTGCTGGCCACCGCCGGCGCGGCGCCGACCTTGGGCATCGCCCTCAATGCCTCGGGCTTCCAGATTGCCGCCGCAACGGCGGCGTGGCTGGGCGGCCGGGTGATCGACGGCCCGGGGCTCGCCGCGCTTTATCCCGTCGGGGCTGTGGTCACGCTGCTCGGCGCCGGGCTCGCCTATGCCTCATGGCGGCGGGCCCGGAGAGCTGGATGTGCGAAGGTATAGCGCGTCATCTCGCCCGCGTGGCGAGAGACCGTTCCCTTCCCCGACATGATCCCGCATTCTCGGCCCCGCAGACGACGCGGGAGGACAGATTGACCGGAATCGAAGGAGGGTGCCGCTGCGGCGCCGTGCGCTGGCGGCTCGATGCCGACCGCCTGCCGCTGACCTATGCCTGCCACTGCCTGGACTGCCAGACCTGGAGCGGCAGCGCCTTCAGCCAGCAGGCGATCGTGGCGCGGGACAGGTTCGAAGGCACCGGCCTGGTCGGCCGGTTCGACCTGCCCAGCGCCGACGGCCAGCGGATCTCGCACCAGGTCGCCTGCCCGACCTGCTTCACCCGGGTCTGGAACACCAACAGCGCCCGCCCCGGCCTGGTCGGCATCCGGGCCGGCACCTTCGACGACAGCCATCGCCTGACCCTGGTCGCCCATATGTGGATTCGGCGCAAGCAGCCCTGGCTGACGCTCGATCCGGCGGTCCCGGCCTGGCCGGAGGGGCCGCCGCGGGCGGATGAGTTCCATCGGCTGATCGGCACCCCGGTGGTGGGGGCGTGAATCGCGATCACGCACCCCTCTCCAGTGGGCCCTGTTCACCCTCGTTGCCCGGCACCGTCGCGCTGGCGGCAAGCGATGTCGTGCGATGCGCTGCCGCGCAGCCCCCGATCAGGCCCTGCTCATAGGCGATGGCCACGGCCTCGCTGCGGCTCGCGGCCCCGAGCTTGCGCTTGGCCGCGGCGAGGTAGGCGTTGACGGTGTGCATCGACAATCCCAGCTCCCGGCCGATCACCTTGCTGGACGCGCCGCGAGCCACCCCGGCCAGGCAGGCGCACTCCTGCGGGGCCAGCAGGCCGCTGTCGACGACGGCGGGCCGGCCCCGCGCCGCCTTGGCGAGGCGGCGCTGGATCTCGAGCGCCCGGCTGACATGATCACCGACGGCCCGCAGGATGCGAAGCTCCGGCTGGTCCCAGGTCGGCCGCTGCCGCGGACGCCACAGGCTGAGATGGCCGTGCAGGCCGCGCCGGTCGGCATCGACCCACATCATGCAGCTATGCATCCCATGCAGCCGTGTGAAGTCGTTGTAGAACTCCGTCCGCACGAAGTCCGGCTCCGGCATCAGGCTGTAGAAATTGAACCCCATTTTCGCCCGGAGCGACAGCAGCTCGGGCGTCTTCGGCACGGTCAGGCAGTAATGCCGGTTGTAGGGCTCCACCATGTCGGGATCGATGTTGAAGCGCACGGCGACGTCGGGGACGACCGGGTCCAGCGTCGGATGCAGCGTGCCGCAGGTCGCGCCGACCGTGCCGGACATCTGCCGGACGAACGCCAGCCAGTCCTCGTCCCCGAGGGCGGCGTCATAGGCCATGCCGACGAGCCGGGCGACGGCGTCGCCGTCCGGCGACGGCGCGGCGCCGGTCCGCGGAGCAGGATGGACCATCGGAGACCTCGGATCATGCGGCAACAGAACACCAATCCTATGGCCGCGGGTTCGCCGCGGCGCAAATGATCGATTCCGCAGCGATGACTGAGCCCTGCTCAGCCATGCTCCGCTGGTGGAGGGCGATGTCGACGGCGACGGCACGGCGGATTTCGCGATCCGCGTCGAAGGCATCGCGGCGCCGGCGGCGACCGAGTTCTACCTCTGAGCGCGGACGGGCGGGGGGCTTGGCGGCAGGCCCCCGCCCCAGCCACCCTGGGCCATGTCGTAGACGTCCTCGCCGTAGCGGATGCCGCCGGTGGTGTCCGGATAGGCCAGGTAGTAGGTCATCCGCACCGGGATCCGGCCCGGCACCCGGGCGAAATGGGTCTTGGCGGTGGCGATCCCGGCCTCGACCGCCGGGATGTCGGTGCCCAGCACCCAGGCGGCCAGGCCGAGATAGTTCTCGACCCGGATGCAGCCATTCGACACCGCCCGGTTGTCGGTGGCGAACAGCCGGCGGTTGTTGGTGTCGTGCAGGTAGATCGCCTGGTCGTTGTCGAGCTCGAACTTGAGCAGGCCCAGCGCATTGTCGTCGCCCGGCGGCTGCCAGAACTTCCAGCCCATGGTGCCGACCATGTCCGGCGGCACCTGGCCCGGGTCGAAGGTCTGGCCCTCCGGCGTCTTCACCACCACGCCGTGCCTGCGCATCTCCTCGTACTGGCCGGCCGCCATGAAGCCCTTGTACTTCTTGGTCAGGCCGGGCGGCACGGTCCAGTCCGGATTGTACTTCACCGCGATCATGTTGGACTGGATCATCGGCGTCTGGGTCAGCGGCGAGCCGACCACGGCGCGGGTGCGCAGCACCTCGACCCCGTTCTCGAAGGCGATGATCTCGGCGGTCGGCACATTGACGGTGATCGACTTGCCGCGCGCCGGCGGCGCCTGCCAGCGGGCCAGGGTCTGGCGCAGCGATGCCGCCTGGTCCGCCGGGGTGAAGTTCAGCGCCCGGAAGGTGCGGCGGCCGACCACGCCGTCGTCGCGCAGGCCCCAGCTCAGCTGCAGCGCCTTGACCCGCTGGGCCAGCGCCTCGTCATAGACCAGCGTGGCCGGCGCCACCGGGCCGATCAGCTCCGGCTCGGTCGCCATCACCGCGGTGGCCGGGGTCGCCTCGGGCTCGGCCATGCCGGAGTGGGCCGCCACCAGCGTGGCGGCGGGAACCGCATCCGACATCACGGCGGGAATCGGCTCGGGCGCAGGCACACCCATGGCGTCGAGGCGCTGGCGCAGCAGCGGCACCCGCGGGTCGACCGCGGCCGGCTTGAGGGCGGAGCTGTAGGGAATGGCCGAGGGCGCCGAGGCCAGCTCGGCCTCCGCCCGCTCCAGCGCCTGGCGCAGCAGCATATGGGCCCTGTCCTCCGCCGCCACCGGCGTCGGCTTGGTCGCGGCCGTGGCGACATGCGGCGCCAGCGCCAGCGCCAGAACCAAGGCCCACCGAATCATCATCTGCCCCTTCCTCGCCCGCCGGCGTTCCGGTCGGGCCCCTAACTCTTCCTGCCGGCCAGAATCGACCGTCCCGCCGCGCCGCGGTCAAGCCTTTCGACACTGGGCGGAGTAGACATCATCGCCGCAGTCGCGATGCCGGCGAACCGCAATCGCTGCACGCCACCGTTGCGCCGGACGCCCCGATCGGGGGAGATGGTGCAGACGGACGGCGCGGAGCATGGCGGATGCCGGGAATCGATCAGGCGGAGAGGAAGCGGGACCAGGCGGCGCGGGCGGCCTGGCTGTCCTATGTCTCGGGCCTGACTCAGGACGAGATCGCCCGGCGGCTCAACGTCTCGCGCATGGCGGCGCAGCGCCTGCTGGCCTTCGCGGCGCAGGAGGGCATGGTCAAGGTCCGCATCGACCATCCGATCGCCGCCTGCATGGAGCTGGGCGAGCGCATCGCCCGCCGCCACGGCCTGCGCTTCTGCGAGGTGGTGCCGGCCGACCCGGTGGCGCCGGCCCGGCCGAACCTGCCGGCGCTGGCCATCGCCGGAGCCACCTGGATCGAGCGGCTGGTCGACACCGACGCGCCGCTGGTGATCGGCGTCGGCAACGGCCGCAGCGTGCGCGCGGCGGTGGAGGAGATGTCGTCGTCGCCGCGGCCGCAGCACCAGGTGGTGTCGGTCACCGGCAACATCGCCCGCGATTCCTCCTACAACCCGTTCGACGTGGTGATGCGCCTGGGCGACCGGCTGGGGGCGCAGCGCTTCCTGATGCCGGCGCCGCTGATCGCCGAGAGCGCCGCGGACCGGCGGGTGCTGGAGGAGCAGAAGCCGTTCCGCGAGATCATGGCGCTGGCGGCGCGGGCCGACGCCATCCTGATCGGCATCGGCCAGCTCGACGACAGCGC
>JAEKLZ010000411.1 GCA_019508225.1 Inquilinus limosus
GCGACATGCCGAAGCGGCGCCTGGGCGGGGAGGCGGGGCGGATCGCCCTGCTGCACGCCTTGGCCCATATCGAGCTGAACGCGATCGACCTGAGCTGGGATCTGATCGCCCGCTTCGCCACGGCGGAGACGCCGGACGGGTTCTTCGACGACTGGGTCAAGGTCGCCGATGAGGAGGCGACGCATCACGGCCTGCTGTCGGTGCGGCTGAACGAGCTCGGCTCCGCCTATGGAGCCCTGCCGGCGCATGACGGGCTGTGGCAGGCGGCGGAGGAGACGGCGGAGGACCTGCTCGGCCGGCTCTCGGTGGTGCCGCTGGTGCTGGAGGCGCGCGGCCTCGACGTGACGCCGGAGACGGTGGAGCGGCTGGAGCGCGCCGGCGATGCCGGCAGCGCCCGCATCCTGCACCGGATCTACACCGACGAGATCGGCCATGTCGCCGCCGGCCGGCGCTGGTTCGAATGGGAATGCGGCCTCGCGGGCAAGGCGCCGATCCCGACCTATCACGAGCTGGTGCGGCGCTATTTCCGGGCCAGGCTGAAGCGGCCCTTCAACGTGCCGGCCCGCGACCTCGCCGGCTTCGCCGCCGCCTTCTACGAGCCGCTGGCGGACTGAGCGGCCGGGTTCCGTCCGCGGAGCCCGGCCGCCCTTGCTACCGGCGGTGCCACATCGCCTGGTCGATGCCGCGGGCGAAGCAGTCGAAGGCGCCCGGCTTCCAGGCGACGCAGGCGGGCTGCTCCAGGAACGCGCCGCCGAGGCTGGCCCAGCCGATCCAGCGCTGGCCGTTCCAGGACTGGCGCCACAGGGCCCGGTCGGGCTGGCGGGCGAAGCAATCGAGCCTGCCGGAATCGACGGAGACGCAGGCGGGCTGGTCCAGCAGGACACCGCCCAGGTTCTCCCAGCCGACCCATGATGTTCCGTCCCACCAGCGATGCCACATCGCCAGCTCGGTGCCGCGGGCGAAGCAGTCGAGGCGGTTCGGCCCCCAGGCGACGCAGGCGGGCTTTTCGAGCAGGGTGCCGCCCAGGCTTTCCCAGCCGCCCCATGCCGTCCCGTCCCACCGGCGATGATACATCGCCCGGTCCATGCCGCGGGCGAAGCAGTCGATGCGGTTCGGGCCCCAGGAGACGCAGTCGGGGTCGTCCAGGATGGTGCCGCCGAGGGTTTCCCAGCCGCCCCACGCCGTCCCGTCCCACCAGCGGTGCCACATCGCCCGGTCCATGCCACGGGCGAAGCAGTCGATGCGGTTCGGCCCCCAGGACACGCAGTCCGGCTGCTCCAGGATGGCGCCACCCAGGCTTTCCCATTCGCCCCATTGGCTTCCGGTCCGCGCGCGATGCCACATCGCCTGGTCGGTGCCGCGGCCGAAGCAATCGATGCGGTCCGGTCCCCAGGAGACGCAGTCGGGCTGCTCCATCAGGATGTTGCCCAGGCTCGCCCAGTCGCTCCACTCCGCCGCGTCGCGCCCGCGATGCCACATCGCCAGGTCGATGCTGCGGGCCAGACAGTCGACGCGGTTCTCGTCCGGCGAGACGCAGGCCGGCTGCTCCTCGAGGACGCCGCCGAGGCTCTCCCACCCCTCCCAGTCCGTCGACCATGACGGGCTCGGGATCAGAATCGCCAGCCAGGCCAGCAGGCCGAGCGCGATAGCCCGAAACGGGCGGTCCCTTGGTCTCTTGTCTCGGCTGGTGTCGGTCCCGGTTCGGTAATGAGAAATGAAATCGCTTCCATGAATTCTAGACACGAGCTCCTCCGAAAAATCGGCGCTTCCGTCTCAACGTGCAGAAAATGATCAATAAAAACAGTACCTTGAAATACGATCTGCCCGCGATTGCCTGAATGAGAAAGCAACCGGAACTGGTGGCAGGATGCGCTGCCAGGGCGTCAAAAAGATGGCGCCCGGCCGGGTGGCCGGTGCGTCAGCCCTTCCGCTCGTAGATCACATACAGCTTCCGCGCCGGCGTCAGGTTCCGCCAGGTGCCCGCGAAGCCGGCGGGGATGACGAAGCTGGCGCCCGCCTCGAAGCGGCGGGAGGCGCCGGCGGCGTCGGCCAGCTCCACCGTGCCGGACAGCAGGTGGCAGAACTCCTCCTCGGTGTAGCTGACGCGCCAGGCGCCGGCGGCGCCCTCCCAGATCCCCGAGGAGAACTGGCCGCTCGGGTCGTCGTAGAAGTTGCGCACCGTCTGCACCGGGTCGCCGGCCAGCACCTTGGCCGGGTCCGGCCGGTAGGTGGTGTCCGCGGACGGGGCGGTGGCGAAATCGACGATGTCGGCGGCGGTCTTGCTCATGCGGGCCTCGGCTTGAGGGAACGCGCGAGACTGCCGGCTTCAGCCGCCGCTGTCGAGGCCGGGCAGGCGCCAGGACGGGCGGGCGAAGCGCTCGGCCATGAAGTCGACGAAGCTGCGCACCTTGGCCGACAGGGTGCGGGCTGGCGGATAGACGGCGTGGATGCCGATCTCCGGCAGCCGCCACTCCGGCAGCACCTGCACCATCCGGCCGGCGGCGAGGTCGGGCGCGGCGATGAAATCCGGCTGGCGGGCGATGCCGTAGCCCTCGCGGATCGCCGCCTGGATGGCGTCGCCATTGTTGACCTGTAGCCGGGCGCTGACGCGCACGCGCACCTCGCCCTCCGGCCCGGTCAGCACCCAGTCGCCGCGGTCGCCGCCATAGGCGTAGGCGATGCAGCGGTGCCGGGCGAGGTCGGAGGGATGCGCCGGCGTGCCGTGGGCCGCGAGATAGGACGGCGCAGCGCAGAGCAGGATGCGGCAGGGGGCGAGGCGACGGGCGATCAGCGAGGAATCGGCCAGCCTTCCGATCCGGATCGCCAGGTCGTACCCGTCCTCCAGCAGGTCGACGACCCGGTCGTTCAGGGTCAGGTCGACCGAGACCTCAGGATAGCGCTCGAGATAGGCGGCGAGGGCCGGGGCGACATGCAGCACGCCGAAGCTCATCGGCGCGTTGACCCGCAGCAGCCCGCGCGGCCGGGCGTGCAGCGCCGTCGCCTCCTCCTCGGCTTCGGCCACATCGGCGGTGATGCGCTGCGCCCGGCGGTAGAAGGCGGCACCGGCCTCGGTCAGGCTCAGCCGGCGGGTGGTGCGGTTCAGCAGGCGGGTGCCCAGCCGGGTCTCGAGGTCGAGGATCGCCCGGCTGGCGAGCGCCCGCGACTGGCCCAGCTGCTCCGCCCCCGCGGCGAAGCTGCCGGCATCGACGATCCGCACGAACAGATCCAGCGTGGTGAGGCGATCCATGATTGTCAAAAGTGGATCAACAATCTTTTGATGTCACGCTGGATTATCAAAATCGCTGCGAGGCGCAATATGACGGCTGGCGGAGGTCTCGGCCGGCCGTCCCGCGCCGCCTTGCCCGCCTGGAGATCAATCATGTCCACGATGCCCGCGCTCTTCGTCTCCCACGGCTCGCCGATGCTGGCACTGTCGGACGAGCCGGCGGGACGGTTCTTCGACGCCCTCGGCCCGTCGCTGCCGCGCCCGGATGCGATCCTGCTGGCCTCCGCCCATTTCGAGACCGAGGTGCCGACGCTCGGCGCGGTGCAGCAGCCGGAAACGATCCACGATTTCCACGGCTTCCCGGAGCCGCTGTACCAGGTGCGGTACCCGGCCACCGGCGCGCCCGGCCTGGCGCGCCTGGCGGCGGAGCGGATCGCCGCGGCCGGCCTGCCGGTCAGGATCGACGACAAGCGCGGCCTGGACCACGGCGCCTGGGTGCCGCTGCGGCGGATGTATCCGGCCGCCGACATCCCGGTCGCAACCCTGTCGATCCAGCCGCATCTCGACCCGGCGCATCACTATGCGGTGGGCCGGGCCCTGCGCGGGCTGCGCGAGGAAGGGGTGATGGTCCTGGCTTCCGGGTCGCTGACCCACAACCTGCGGGCGCTGGACTGGCGCGGCGGGCCGGACGCTCCGGTCTCGGCCTGGGCCCGGGCGTTCATCGACTGGGTGGCGGCGGCGGTGGACGAGGGCCGTGTCGACGACCTGCTGAACTACCGCCGCCTGGCGCCCGAGGCGGTGAAGAACCATCCGGCGGACGAGCATTTCCTGCCGTTCTTCGTCGCCCTCGGGGCCGGCGACCTGCCCGGCCGCCGGCTCCATGCCAGCGTCACCATGGGCGCGCTGGCGATGGACGCGTACTCGTTCTGAGAGGGCCGGCGCTGGCGGCTATTCGGCCGCCAGCGCCATCTGGCCCAGCGCTTCTTCCAGGCCGATCTCGCCACGGAAACCGCCGGTGCTGCGCGCCGGTTCGTCGTGCTCGATGGCATGGGCGAACTGCACCGCCGGATCGGATTCCAGCCGCTCGAACAGGCGCTGCAGGCCGGGATAGTCCCGCCGGTCGACCACCTCGTGATACTTGGTCCAGCGGGCGATGCCGATGAAGTAGGCATCGGCCAGGCTGCGCTCGCCCAGCAGCCAGTCGTGGCTGCCCAGCATCACCTCCAGGTCGGCATGGGCCTTCGCCACCTTGGCCGCGCCATAGGCCCGCAGCGCGTCCCGTTCCGGACCCTCGACGCCATGCTCCAGCGCGTACCACAGCGGGCTGAAGGCGTTGAAGAAGGCGGTGTTGAGAAAGCCCAGCGCCTGATTCAACCGGTCGAAGCCCGGCGTGCCCTGGCGGAAGGCCAGCCCGGTGTCGACGCCCTGCGCCCCGAGATGGTTCAGGATAGCGAGGCTCTCGCTGATCAGCCGTCCGTCCGCGGTCATCAGCGTCGGCGTCTCGCCGACCGGGTTGAGGCGGCGATAGGCTTCGCTTTGCACCTGTCCCGGCATCTCGACGCGGCTCAGCCGGTACGGCTGGCCGAGCCATTCCAGCGCCACGATCGAGCCGAAGGAGCAGCCCGAGGGCACGCCGTAGAAGAGGATCTGTTCCATGATGGGGTCCCATGTTTCGGTTGCCCCGGAAAGATGCCCCTGTGGACTTCGAGCTGGTAGCCGTGCATCTGTGGACCCAAGGTCCACAGGCATGGACGATGGATATGCTCAACCTCAACGATCTCAGCCTTTTCGTCCGGGCCGTGGACAGCGGTGGCTTCGCCGCGGCGGGGCGGCGGCTGGGGCTGCCCAAATCGACCATCAGCAAGCGGGTGGCGGAGCTGGAGGCGGCGCTGGGCGTCCGGCTGATCCACCGCACCTCGCGCAGCTTCGTGCTGACCGAGCTCGGCCGCGATTTCTACGACCATGCCCAGGCCGCGCTGATCGAGGCGGAGGCGGCCGAAGGCGTGGTCCGCCGCCGCCTGGCGGAGCCCAGCGGCACGGTCCGGATCACCGCCTCGGTGCCGACCGCGCAGGCCCGGCTGTCCGGCCTGCTGCCCGATCTGGCCCGAGCCTATCCGAAGATCCGGCTGCAGCTGCATGTCACCGACCGCTTCGTCGACCTGGTGCAGGAGGGTTTCGATATCGCGGTGCGCAGCCACTTCGCGCCGCTGCCGGATTCCGAGCTGGTGCAGCGGCGGATGAGCGTCGAGCGGATCACCCTGGTGGCGGCGCCGGATTATCTCGCGCGCCGCGGCATCCCGCGGGAGCCCGAGGATCTCAAACATCATGATGGGCTGCTGACCGGCCCGTCGGCCGCGGTCTGGCGGCTGCGCCATCGCGATGGCCGTGAGGTGCAGGTCGCGCTGCGGTCCAGCTTCGTGGCCGATGAATCGATCGTGCTGCTGAAGGCGGCGGTCGCGGGACTGGGCGTCGTCTGCGCGCCCGAGACCATGTCCGCCGAGGCCCGGGCCGCGGGGACGCTGGTACATGTCCTGCCGGAGTGGGAGGCCGGCACGGTGTGGACGACGCTGCTGACGCCGCACCGGCGCGGCCAGCTTCCCGCCGTCCGCGCCGTCATCGATTT
>JAEKLZ010000412.1 GCA_019508225.1 Inquilinus limosus
CTCACCCCGGCGCCGGGCCCCCACCCGTTGCGGCGATCGCGGCGGCGGCCACGGCCGGGTCGACCGGGGCGCCGTCATGGCTGCGCACCACCACGTCGCGCCGGGCGAGATGGATGCCGGCGGCGTCGAACTCCTCGAGGATGCGCTGGTACAGCATCCGGCGGATCATGAACTGCTCGCCGGGCCGGGCCATGAACTTGATCCCGACCACCATGTTGAACTCCTCGATCTGGCGCACGCCCTGGGATTTCGGCGCGTCGAGCAGATGCGGGCCCAGCTCCGGGTCGGCGGCGATCTCGGCGCCGATCTTCTTCACGATCTTCTTCACCTGGTCGACATCGGTGTCGAACGGCACCCGGAATTCGAGCTTCATCACCACCCAGTCGCGGCTGAGATTGGTCATCGCCCGGGCCTCGCCGAACGGCACCGTCTGCAGCGCCCCGCGCTGGTGGCGCAGCTTGAGCGAGCGGATCGAGATCGCCTCGACCGTGCCCTTGAGGTTGCCGATCTCGACATACTCGCCGATCCGGAACGCGTCCTCGAGCAGGAAGAAGACGCCGGAGACGATGTCCTTCACCAGGGTCTGGGCGCCGAAGCCGATGGCCAGGCCGATCACCCCGGCGCCGGCCAGCAGCGGCCCGATGTCGATGCCGAGCGAGGACAGCACCACCAGTACCGCCACCGTGGCCAGGGTGACGAAATAGGCGTTGCGGAACAGCGGCAGCAGCGTGCGCAGCCGCGCCTGGCGGGTGACGTCGGTCGCCGTCATCGACGTGGTCGACCGGCTGAGGTGATGGTCGATCAGGCCGCGGCCGAGATGCCACAGCAGGTCGACCACGATCAGCGTCAGCACGATCCGCAGGGCGGCGCGCAGAGCCATCGCCCCCGGCTCCTCCGCCGCCATCATCGCGTGCATCGAATCGACGCCCCAGCGCTGCGCCAGGAAGGCGAGGGCGCCGAGGATGACCAGCGCCTGGGCCGTGCGCTCGACCAGCATCGCCAGCGGCTTGTCCTTGCCCTCGACCGAACCCGGCGACGCCACCGACCGCGCCGCCTCGCGGATCTGACGCAGGCCCCAGGGCAGCAGCACCACCACGAACACCGTGATCGCGGCGCGGGCGGCGCCGAGGGCGACCAGCACCGCGGCGGCGGCCATCGCCACCGTGACCACCCAGCGCGCCAGGTCGTCCTTGATGCCCGGCTGGTTGGTCCAGGCCCGGCGGCGCCAGGTGAAGGCGACGACCAAAGCGAGCACCAGGAAGGAGGTCAGCTCGCGGATCAGCAGCGCCGCGTCCTCCGGCGCGTCCAGCCGGCGCATCAGCCGGGCCAGGAACACGCCGCCGATCATCACGGTCGGGATCGCGATCAGCCAGCGCATGACCACCGGGATGACGCTCTCCTGCACCGCGACCAGGCGCAGATCCGGCCGGCCGGGGGCGAGGCCCAGCCGCAGCACCGCCCGCGCCAGCCGGGCGATCAGGACGATGGCCAGCAGGACCAGCACCAGGTGCTGGAAGCCGCGCGGCCAGGAGAAGATCAGGAAAACGCCGAGGCTGCCGACGGCGAAGGCGACCACGGCGCCGACGGCGAAGACCAGCCGGGCGCCGAAGACGGCGAGGTGCTCGCCGATCCCGGCGCCGGGCGCGTGGATCAGCCGGTGGCGGATCGAGGCGGTGAGGCGCCGGAACAGCCATTCGGCCAGGATGCCGATGCCGACGAAGCCGCCGACCGCCAGGACCAGGCCGACCACGCCGAGCTCGGCCAGGGCCGCGCCGATCCTGGCCCCGACCGCGGCCAGGATGCCCGGCAGGTCGCGCAGGGTCGCGACGTACCATTGCAGCTTGCTGCGGGTCTGCATCCGCATCATGTCGATCTCGTCCATCCTGGACGAAGCCGCGGCGGCGGCGGCCGGAGTTGGCTGCGCGGCCTGCTCCCGGGCCAGCCAGCCCTGCACCTCCGGGTTGCGCAGCAGATCGAGCAGCTGCTGGACGGAGGCCGGCGGAGGCTGCTCCGCCACCGATGCGGGGGGCGACGCCGGCGCGGCGGGCACCGCCTGCTGCGCCCAGCCCGGCGTGCCGAGCAGGACCAGCATCGCGATCAACAGGCCCCGAAACCAGCGCATCCGCCCCTCCCCGTCCCCCGCGCTCATGCTGTCGCGCCGCGCGGCCGGTGGCAACGGTGCTCGTGGGCTGGTCCGAGGGATTACCGGGCGGTCACCGGAACCCCGGCCTGCCACGCCGTCCAATCGCGGACCACGGCCTGGACGAAGGGCGCGCCGGCGGCGGTGAGATTGGCGATCGCGATCGGGAAGCCGCCGGACTTGGCCTGCAGCGACTCCGCCGGGGTCTGGCCCGGATGGGGCCGGTCGAAATTGGAGGCGGTTCGCAGCACGGCGACCCGCCTGGTGTCGACCAGCCCGGCCTCCTCGCCGCGCCGCAGCGCCTCGAAGGTGGCGTTGTCCTCCTGCTGCGTCGTGCAGTAGCTGCCCTTGCCGTCGGTCAGGAGGTCCACCCACGCCTCGGCCCGCTGGCCGATCAGGGCGCCGTGCCAATAGGTGTCGCCGGCCAGCGTGTCGCATTGCACGACCTTCGGCGGCTGGTTGGCGGAGGCGTCCGGGTACCGGGCGCGATAGGCGGCCGCGGCGTCGCCGTCGACCAGCTTCGCATCCTTGCTCAGGGCCAGCGCCGCCTGCAGCAGGTCCTCGTTCAGCTGGAACACCTCAGTCCGGTAGTTGAGCGGCGGCTTCCCGGCGGGGTCCTTCGCCCCGATGCCGAGATAGCCGCTGGTCCAGCCCGGCGGCACCTCACGGGCGTCGATCTCATGCTGGATGCCGAAATCCACCAGGTAGCGGGCCCAGGCGGCCGTGCCGAGCGTGCCCTTGGCCGGGTCGATCCCGGCGATGCCGGCGATCAGCACATAGGCCTTGGTCAGGTCGAACTGGCGGCTCCACAACAGCGCCATGGTCGAGACCGCGGCATTGGCATGGCCCATGCCGGTGGTCATCTGGCACACGCCGTCGGCGTTGCAATGCACGGCGGGATAGTCCGGCGAAAGGCCGGGCACCTCGATCTCCTGGTCGAGATGCAGCTGCTCGATCCAGGGCTTCGCCTCCGGTCCGAACATCGAGATGACCAGCACCTTGACCGGCCGCGGCGGGGTCTGGGCCATCGCGGGGGCAGCGGCCAGCACGGCCATGGCTGCCGCAGCGGCCATGCGCTTCAGGGCGGGAAGGGGCAAGGGTCGCTCCATCGCGTCGGGGGAGTGGATCTCGAACCTAGCCTACCGCGTCCCGCGTGCCAGCCGCCGCTCCAGCGCCGTCGCCGCCAGGGCGATCGGGTAGCACAGGGCGAAGTAGAACAGCGCGACGAAGCCGTAGGTGCGGGCGGAATCGAAGGTGGCGTTGACGATGATGGTGCCGGCCTTGGTCAGCTCGACGAAGCCGATCACCGAGGCCAGGGCCGTGCCCTTCACCACCTGCACCAGGAAGCCGACGGTCGGGGCGATGGCGACGCGCAGCGCCTGCGGCAGGACCACCAGGCGCAGCTGCTGCGGCCAGGACAGGGCCAGGGACCGCGCCGCCTCCCACTGGCCGCGCGGCACGCTGTCGACCGCGCCGCGCCAGATCTCGGACAGGAAGGCGGCGGCATAGAGGGTCAGCGCCACCGCGGCGGCGGCGAGCGGCGGCAGGTCGAGCCCGACCAGCGCCAGGCCGAAGAAGCACAGGAACAGCTGGATCAGCAGCGGCGTGCCCTGGAACAGCTGCACATAGAGCCCGGTGGCGCGCCGGGCCCAGCGCCGCCCGGACAGGCGCAGCAGCAGCAGGCCGCCGCCGAGCAGGAAGCCGCCGAGGAAGGCGATCAGGCTCAACGCCACGGTCCAGCGCGCCGCCAGCAGCAGGTTGCGCAGGATGTCCCAGGTGGTGAAGCCGGTCATGCCGCGGCCTGCCGGTGGCGGAACAGCCGTCGGCCGACCCGGTCCGACAGCCGGCGCAGGACGATCGCGAGCACGAGGTAGATCGCGCCGACCAGGAGATAGGTCTCGAAGCTGAGGAAAGTGCGGGACTGGATGAAGCTGCCGGCGAAGGTCAGGTCGCGCACCGCAATCTGCGACACGACCGAGGAGCCGAGCATGATGATGACGAACTGGCCGGTGAGGGAGGGGTACACCTTCTCCAGCGCCGGGATCAGGATCACCAGCCGGAAGGTGCGCCAGCGCGACAGGCCGAGGCTGGCCCCGGCCTCCCACAGCCCGCGGCCGACGCCGTCGAGGCCGGCGCGCACGATCTCGGTCGCATAGCCGCCGAGATTGACGATCATGGCCAAGAGCGCCGCCTCGACGCTGCCGAGCTTCACCCCCAGCCGCGGCAGGCCGAAGAAGACGAAGAACAGCTGGACGATGAAGGGCGTGTTGCGGATCAGCTCGACAGCGGCGCCGACGGCGATGCGCACCGGCGCCCTGGCCGAGCGGCGGCCCAGCGCCCCGAGCACGCCGAGCGTCAGCCCGCCGGCGATGGCGATGAGGGTCAGCAGGATGGTCAGGCCGATCCCCTGCAGGACCAGGCCGCCATAGTCGGACAGGTCGGCGAAATGGAAGGTCAACGGGTCAGACCGGCAGGTCGCCCGGCAGCGCCGCGCCGAGCCATTTCTGGCTGATCGCGTTCAGCCGTCCGTCCTGCCGGGCCGCGGCGATGATGGCGTTGACCCGGGCCAGCAGCTTCGGCTCGTCCTTGTTCAGGCCGATGAAGCAGGGCGACTGGCTGAGGATGAATTTCGGCTCCGGCCGCACCGCCGGGTCGCGCGCCAGGATCGCGGCGGCGACGACGTTGCCGGTGGCGATCAGCTCGGTCTGGCCGGACAGGAAGGCGGCGATCGTCGTGTTGTTGTCCTCGAACCGCTCGATATCGGCATCGGCCGGCGCGATCTTCGAGATCGCCAGATCCTCCAGCGCGCCGCGGGTGACGCCGACGGTCTTGCCCGCCAGGTCCTCGGCCTTCGTCACCGTGGACTCCGCCGGGCCGAACACGCCGGAGAAGAACGGCGCATAGGCGCTGGTGAAGTCGATCACCTTCTCGCGCTCGGCATTGCGGCCGAGGCTGGAGATGATCAGGTCGACCTTGCGGGTCTGCAGATAGGGCACGCGGTTTGCACTGGTGACGGGCACCAGCTCGACCGTCACGCCCAAATCCTGGGCAATCAGGTTCGCCATGTCGATGTCGTAGCCCTGCGGCTGCAGGTCGGGCCCGGCCGAGCCGAAGGGCGGGAAGTCCTGCGGCACGGCGATGCGGATCACCTTGGCCGCCAGCACGTCGTCCAGCGCGTCGGCCGCGGCCGGCAGCGCCGCGCCAGTCAGCCCTGCGGCGACCACCAGGCCGCAGAGCAGCCCCTTCCCCCAATGTACCAGCGACATGCCTGCGCCCCATTCCATCGGCGCGACTGCGCGCCATCGGGCCCTGGTGTCAGCAAGCCGCGTGCCACGGCGCCGGCGCAACAGATGGCAACAAATCGTTACGAGGCCGAGATTGTTCCGGCCGGCCGGGGGCGTTAGGCAAGGGCGGGATCCACAACCGGGACCGGTCATTGACCACGCTTCTGTATATCCTCGCCTTCCTGTGCCCGCCGCTGGCGGTCTATCTCGACATCGGCGCCGGCGACGAGCTGCGGCTGAACATCATCCTGACGATCCTGGGCTGGATCCCCGGCATCCTCCACGCCCTCTACATCCTGTCGATCCACCCACCCCATTGAGACCGTCTGCAAATGCTACTGGCGCGGCGGTCTGACGGCGGTTTCTGCGCTTCCGGTGCTCACGGACTTTAACGTCCGCTGCGCGCCGG